>NZ_FYDS01000005.1:0-522964 GCF_900187545.1 Pseudomonas sp. Irchel 3F3
AGAAACCCTAAACTTGGCTCAGCAATTTCAAATGACTATGTGATTTCTCGCATGGTCACTTGTGATGCTGATAATCTTTTTGACTATCAGCCCATACTCACAAGCACCCACACGAATTGCTTGATTCGATTTGTTAAAGAGCGTTTGGTTAAGAACTTTTCGTCTCAACCGAGGCGCGCATTCTACGCTTTCCTCAGAGTCTGTCAAGCGTTTATTTTGAAGTTTTTTACATCCACTTTCTTTCGAAAGCTAACAACTTCAAACACTTACCGCTTGCCTCGAAGCGTTTGTCGCTGCGAGGAGGCGAATAATACGCGCTTTGAAATTAGAGTCAACACCTTGATCTAAAAAACTTTCCAAGCGTGTTTAGTACCCACCTCGCAACTAATGAAAGCGCAGCGGATCTGTAATGAATCCCCCCCCACGGAGCGTAGTGGCCATGAGCGATGCGCAAAACGAGAAAACCCCGGGCTTGTCTGCAGATGAAGAGCAGGAAGTCAGCCACAACCAGCCGCCGCGGGCGGCAGTGCTGCACGAGATCATCCGCTACCAGGGCGACCAGGAGCTGGAGCGTACGCTCGCCGCGCTGTGGTGGTCGGCGCTGGCCGCCGGCTTGTCCATGGGGCTGTCGATGATGGCCATGGGGCTGTTTTACGCCCGCCTGCCGGACGGTGACAGTGCGCAGGTGATTGCCAGCATCGGCTACAGCGCCGGTTTTCTCGCTGTTATCCTGGCACGCCAGCAACTGTTTACCGAAAACACCCTCACCGCCGTGCTGCCAGTGATGACCTCCCCGACCCTGGCCAACTTCGGCCGCCTGTTGCGCCTGTGGGGCGTGGTGTTGCTCGGCAACCTGGCCGGTACCCTACTGGTTGCCTGGGTGATGCTGGAGCTGCCGATCTTTGACAGCAAGACGGATGTGGCCTTCCTCGAGATCGGCCGCAAGGTCATGAAGAACGACATCAGCCAGATGTTTGCCAAAGGCATCGTCTCGGGCTGGATGATCGCCACCATGGTCTGGATGATTCCATCCATGGAGCACGCCAAGATCTGGATCATCCTGCTGATCACCTACCTGATGGCCCTTGGCGACTTCACCCATATAGTAGTGGGTTCAGTCGAGGTGTCTTATCTGGTCTGGGCCGGCGACGAGACCTGGCGCAGTTTCTTGCTGCAATTCGCCTTGCCTACCCTGGCCGGCAATATTATTGGTGGCAGCTTGATCTTCGGCCTGATCAGCCATGCTCAGGTACGCAGTGACAGCGGCAAGCCGCCCTCGCAATTATTGAAAGACCACGAAGCCAGGCCAGCGCGCAGCAGGGACGACAAGCATTGAAGCTTGGCGTGCCGCTGCCGGACCCGCAGAATCTGCGCCGGCAGCATGTGCCTGCAATACCCCAAGCAACAGAAAAGCCTTCGTGCTACCTGCCGGGGATCGGATCTACCGTGAATTGGCTTGCAAGGTCATTTTTCGCCGATGAAACAGTGTTCAACAATATTCACGTGAGTTATGCGATAAAAGGTATACCGGCAGAAGAATGACAACATGATGGAAAACAGCAGCGGCAAAGGCCTTTCATTCGTCAAGCGCATCTACCTGCCGCGCATTATAGGCATGGGCATTGGCCTGCTCAGCGTCATGGCTGGCATGGCGCCGCTGGCGCCGCCTGCGTGGATATGGGGGCTGATGCTGGTCAACGGGCTGCTGTGGCCGCACGTGGCTTACTTTTGGGCCACCCGCTCGCCAGCCCCTTACCAGGCGGAACAGCGCAACTTGCTGCTTGATTCACTGATGGGCGGATTCTGGACCGCCGCCATGCACTTCAATCCCTTGCCGAGCGTGACCGTGCTATCGATGATGACCATGAACAACGTTGCTGCCGGGGGCAAGCGGCTGGTCGTGCGCGGGGCAATGGCCCAACTGGCCGGCATGCTTGTCGCCGTTCTGGTCCTCGGCCCCGGCCTGCAGCTGCATGCAACGCCCCTGCAAGTTTATGCTTGCCTCCCTATGCTGACGCTGTACCCGCTTGCCTTGGGCTGGGTGTGCTACCAGCTGGCGATCAAGCTGGCCGACCACAAACGCCGGCTGAGCGCGCTCAGCCTGACCGACAGCCTGACCGGCCTGCTCAACCATGGTGCCTGGAAAGACCTGCTGCTGCTGAAGTTCCAGGCCTGTAGACAACAACAGGGGCAGGCGGTCATAGCCCTGATCGACATCGACCATTTCAAGACTATCAACGACACCTTCGGCCACGTGGTCGGCGATTGTGTACTGCGTCAGCTCAGTGCCGAACTACGGCGAAATTTGCGCGAGGGCGACCAGGCCGGGCGGTACGGCGGAGACGAGTTTTGCGTGATCCTGCCGGACACAAGCCAAGCCCAGGCCTGCCAAGCCATGGAGCGCCTGCGCGAACGGGTCGCCAACTACCGTAATCCGCAGTTGCCGCACCTGCGCATCAGCCTCAGCATCGGCCTGTCAGCATTCCAGGCTGGCCTGCAATCACCGGAACACTGGCTGGAACAGGCGGACAAGGCACTGTACACCGCCAAGCACGCAGGCCGTGACCAAGTCAATTTTGCCCGCAGCGAGGCTGCCACGCTCAGGCTGGCCTATCCTGATTGAACCCCCTGCCTGACTGCCCGGCGGGAGGCTGCTTGAAGGAGCTGCTCGCGCATGGCCAGGACCGCCAACCTTCCACCCGCAAGCCCTACGCCGCGCTTTCAGGTGCGCCACCTGATTGCCGGTTTCAGCACAGTGTACGGCCTGGCCTGCCTGGTCATCCTCGGCGCCTTGTTCAATATCGCGACCACGCTCGACAAGCAGGAGCGCCAGCGTAGCGCGTTCCATGCGACGCAGGCGCTGGAACAGCGTCTGCTGGCCTCACGCCAGTTTCTGTCCAGCTACGCCGTATGGGATGCGGCCTTCGAGCACCTGGCAGGCCACGCCGACTGGCATTGGGCCTACGAGGAGAAGAATGTAGGTGAATCGTTGTACAGCGCCAGCGGCTACGAAGGGGTGTTCGTGGTGGAAAACGACCGTACCACCTACGCCTTGTTCAAAGGCCAGCCCACCCAGGCAGGCGCCAACACCTATATAGACGCAACGCTCCAGCCGATCCTCGACCAGGCCCGTGCAGCCGCAATTCCCCGCGAGCAGATAACCCGTTTCGTGCTGTTCAATGGCTGGCCGGCGGTACTCAGTGCCGCAGCCATACGCCCGGACCGCGACGTCACCGACAGTGAGGTAAGCCAGGCACCCGTGATGCTGTTCGTCGACCAGTTGACCGAAGAAAAACTGGCACAACTGGGCAAAGGTGCTGGGCTGACCCGCATGCATGTGGAAAAGGAAGATATGCAGCAGCATGACCACCTGCGTATCGACCTGGGTGACACCGGCTATCACCTGTCCTGGAGCAGCCCGCTGCCGGGGCACCAATTGCTGTGGGCGGTAATGCCAGCCCTGTTGAGCGCGCTGCTGATACTTGGCCTGATCATGCTTTACCTGTTCCGCCTGACCTTGCGCAGCTCGCGGGCGATCGGCCTGACGCTTTCGCACTTGCAGCAGAGCAACCAGGCCCTGAAGGCTAGCGAACAGCGTTTTCGCGCAGTGGCCGAGTCGGCATCCGACTGGATCTGGGAAACTGACCGGCAACAGCGCCTGACGTACCTGTCACAGCGCTTTGCCGATGTTACCGGCTACGCGGTGGACGATTGGCTGGGGCACCCGCTCAACCAGTTGCTGGCCTGCGATACCACCCCGCTCTCACCCTGGCTGGACGCCCTGGCCAACGCAGACCCCGAGCAACTGGCCAACCTGCGCTGTACTTACCGCGACCAGAATGGCCAGAACCGCTACTGCAGGATTTCGGCCCGCGCCATCTGGCATGACGACACACCCATCGGTTTTCGTGGCACCGCCAGTGACATCACCGACGAAGTCGACGCCCACGCGCGCATCCAGCACCTGTCGCTGCACGACCCTCTCACTGGGCTGGCCAACCGCAACAAGCTCGCCAGGCACCTGGAGCAGGCCCTGCTGCGGGGCAATGACTCGCCGCCACTGTCACTGCTGTTGCTGGATCTGGACAACTTCAAGCCGATCAACGACTCCCTCGGCCATGCCGCCGGGGATGCCGTGCTGCAGGAAGTGGCGACGCGCCTGCGCGACACCACCCGCGATGGCGACCTGGTCGCACGCCTGGGCGGCGACGAGTTCATTCTGGTCCTCAGCGGCATGGACAACCGCAGCGAAGTCGACCGCTTCTGTGCACGCCTGATCGACCTGCTGCAGCACCCCATCACCTTCGACAGCCAACTGCTGCACGTCGGCGTCAGTATCGGCGTGGCACAGACCCGCACCCAGGGTTTCGATGCCGGCGAACTGATCCGCTGCGCCGACATCGCCCTGTACCAGGCCAAGGCCGATGGCAAGAATACCTGGCGCTACTTCGCCGCCGAAATGAACCAGCAGATCCAGTACCGTCGCCAGTTGGAAAACGACTTGCGCCGGGCATTGCGCAACCAGGAGTTCGAGCTGCACTACCAGCCACGCTACCGCCTCAGCGACCGGCGCATCGTCGCGGTCGAAGCCTTGCTGCGCTGGCAACACCCACAGGAAGGGTTGCTGGGGCCGGATACCTTCATCCCGCTGGCCGAGCAAAGCGACATCATCGTCGCGCTGGGCCGCTGGGTACTGCGCGAAGCCTGCCGCACTGCCCACGACTGGCCCGCCGACATTCTGGTTTCGGTGAACCTGTCGCCTGCGCAGTTCCTGCGCAGCGACGTGGTCGCCGACGTACGCGAGGTCCTGCTGGACACCAGCTTCCCGGCCCAGCGCCTGGAACTGGAAATTACCGAAAACGTGATGCTCAACGACATCGAGGGCGCACTAGGCACCATGCTGTCACTCAAAGAGCTTGGCGTGCGCCTGAATATGGACGATTTCGGCACCGGCTACTCGTCGCTGGGTTATCTGCGTACCTACCCGTTCGACAGCATCAAGATCGACAAACGCTTCATCAAAGGCCTGAACAGCAGCGGCGGTAGAGACCGCGCCGTGGTCCAGGCCATCATCAACCTGGGTGAGGCGATGGGGTTGACGGTAACTGCCGAGGGCGTAGAGAGCGAACAGCAGCTCAAGGCACTGGAGAAAGACCGCTGCCATGAGGTGCAGGGCTTTTACATGAGCCGGCCGCTGGACAGTGCCGGGGTGGCGGCGTTGTTGCACCAGACATCCCATAGCACTGCAAAGCCCTTGTAGGAGCAGCCTTGTGCTGCTCCTACAAGGGCCGGGTTTATTGCTGCACGGTGCGTTCGGCCACGATCTCTGGCAGATCCCGGCGGCGCAGGTAGGCGCGCAGTGGCTCAGCAATGTTCAGGCGGTCATCCACATGCTGCTCCAGCAGCAGCGCCAGCCGCTCACGGCAAAGCGCCATGCGCTGCCCTTGCTCGGGACGCCAGACAAACTCGCTGCAGGGGGTAATGCTGTCGTCGGCCACGTCCATGCCGAACGAGTCCTCGGAAAACCGCACGATATGAACGCCGCGCTTGCCATGAAAACCGACAAAACCTTTGAGCTGGTCGGCGGCGTTGCAGATGTCCTGGGAAGTGATGGCCATGACGTAACCTCGCAATGAAATCGAAAGATACGCACGCCTGGCGGAATCGGTCGCCTCTACCGGGCAACTCGCAAACGGCAGCCTAACGCAAGTGGCAGGCCGTTCGCCAAGGGTTTTCGTGCTTACCCCGCACGCCTTTACCTGCGGCCGGCACCTGGCTCAATGTTCACTTGGTGCAGGGTCGACCTGCGACGCCAGCACCGCCGCCAGCCACTGCATGAACGCTTGAACCCGGCGCGGCACGTGCCGTTGCCGGGCGTACAGCAGTGACACCGGCATGGCCGGGGCCTGGCAGTCTTCCAGTAGCGAAACCAGCTCGCCTCGCTGCAAATGCTCGGCCACACCCACCGCCGGTACCTGGATCAACCCCAGCCCGGCCAGGCAGGCCGCCGAGTACGCCTCGGCGTTGTTGACCGTAACCACACCAGCCATGGCCTGGTATTGCAGCTCACCACCTTGCAGGTATTCGAAACCGGCACTACGCGCCCCCAAGGTACGCACGTAGTGCACCAGTTGGTGCCCCGCCAGTTCCTGCGGCGTCTGCGGCACGCCGTAGCGGGCCAGGTAGGCGGGGCTCGCACAGTTGCGCATGCTCAGTTGCCCGACCGGCCGCGCCACCACATCCAGATCATGCAGGGCACCTATGCGCATCACGCAGTCAAACCCCTCGCGCAGCAAATCAACCTGGCGGTCAGTGCAACTGAGCTCCACCTCCAGCCGCGGAAAGCGCTGCAGAAACTGCGGCAACGCCGGGATGATGACCCGCCGCGCCATCATGGTCGGCAGGTCGATGCGCAGGCGCCCGGCCAGCTCGGCATCGTCGGCGCTGAACAGGCTCTCGATCTCATCCATGCCTGACAGCAGGTCCTTGCTACGCTCGTACAGCAAGGCGCCATCCTGGGTCGCCTGCACCCTGCGGGTAGTACGGTTGAACAGCTGCGTACCCAGCAAGCGCTCCAGTGCCTTTACCTGCTCTGACACGGTCGAGCGTGGCAGCCTCAGGCTCTCGGCAGCCAGGGTGAAGCTGCTGACCTCACTCACCCGCACGAAGGTGCGCAACAACTCCAGCTTGTTCATTTGGGCCTCGGCTATCCGGTTCTGTCGAACAGTATTTCCATTTTTACCGGATTTAACAGCCTCGAGCCGACCAATAAGCTGACCACATCTACCCAGCCTGAGGCTTTGAACATGACGCGCAAAATTGCCCTGATCACTGGCGCCAGCCGCGGCCTTGGCCGTAACGCTGCCGAACACCTGGCCGCACGCGGTATCGATGTAATTGGCACTTACCACAGCAAGGCGGACGAAGCCCAGGCCGTAGTTGCCCGACTGGAGCAGGCCGGGGCGAAAGCGGCCATGCTGCAACTCGACGTCAGCGACAGCAGCAGTTTTGCCAGCTTCGCCGAGCGCCTTGGCAGCACCCTGCAGCAGCACTTTGGCCGCGAGCGTTTTGACTTTCTGGTGAACAATGCCGGGATCGGGCTGAATGTGCCGTACGTCGAAACCAGCGAGGCGCAGTTCGACCAGTTGCTGAATATTCAGCTGAAAGGACCCTTTTTCCTCACCCAGCGCCTGCTGCCCCTGTTG
Organism: Pseudomonas sp. Irchel 3F3; assembly: GCF_900187545.1. Lineage (NCBI taxonomy): Bacteria > Pseudomonadati > Pseudomonadota > Gammaproteobacteria > Pseudomonadales > Pseudomonadaceae > Pseudomonas > Pseudomonas sp. Irchel 3F3. Next base: position 7,206 of record NZ_FYDS01000005.1, read on the forward strand.
GTCGACAATGGCCGTATCGTCAACATTTCTACCGGCCTGGCGCGCTTTGCGCTGCCGGGGTATGCCGCCTATGCCGCGATGAAGGGCGCAATGGAGGTGCTGACCCGCTACCAGGCCAAGGAACTGGGCGCGCGTGGCATTCGCGTGAACATTCTGGCGCCGGGGGCGATCGAGACCGATTTCGGCGGCGGCGTGGTGCGGGATAACCAGCAGGTGAATGAGTACATTGCCGGCAATACGGCGCTGGGCCGCGTGGGCTTGCCGGATGACATCGGGGCAGCGATTGCGCTGTTGCTGGAAGACGGCAATGGCTGGATTACCGGGCAACGGCTGGAAGTGTCGGGCGGCATGTTCCTATGAGCCTCACGGCACGCTAGGCGATGCGCCGTACCTGTAGGAGCAGCCTTGCGCTGCGAAGAGGCCGGCATGGCCAACACAACTACATTGCCGGTACTGGCCTCTTCGCAGCACCAGGCTGCTCCTACAGGTTAACAAGGCAGCACCATCACTGCTCGCCCCGGTCCTCATGCACCTGCACGCTCGCGGTCATGCCTGCACTCAGCGTCACCCCTTCCGGTACCTGGTCCAGGCGAATCCTTACGGGTATGCGCTGGGCCAACCGCACCCAGTTGAAAGTAGGCTCCACCTCCGGCAGCAACTGGCTGTCGGGGTTACTGTTGCGGTCGGTGATGCCGCGGCTGATGCTTTCCACATGCCCTTGCATGGGTTCGCCGGCGCCCATCAGCCAGACTTTCACCGTGTCTCCCACACGAATACGCGGCAGCTTGGTTTCTTCGAAATAGGCCTGGATATAAAAGGTTGAATCGTCCACCAGGGCCATGACCGATTCCCCGGTGTTCACGTAGTTGCCCTCGGCCAGACGCAGGTTGGTGATATGCCCGCTGCGCGGCGCGCGCACTTCACTGCGCGCCAGGTTGATCTTGGCAACCTGCAACTGCGCTTCGGCCTCATGCAGTTCACCGCGCGCGATAGCAGCATTGATCTGGGCGTTTTCACGCAACTCGGCACTGATCGCCTCTGGCCCCAGGGCGGCGCGCCGGGCGGCCTCACGCTCGCGCAAGCGCAGTTGCTGGGCGCGGGTCTCAGTCACCGCACGTGCCTGGTCGAAGGCAGCCTGAAAGCGCTCGCGGTCGATGTTCATCAACAGGTCACCCGCCTTGACCTGCTGGTTGTCATGGACTTTGAGCTCACGTACCCACCCGGACACGTCAGGGGCAATCACCACCACATCGGCACGCACACGGGCATCGCGGGTCCAGGGCGTAAGCATGTAGTACTGCCACAGCTGGTAGCCGGCCAACACGGCCAAAGCCACCACACACAGCGTCACCAGGGTACGTACGGCCGCACGCATTGAAACACTCCTTTATAAAGCTCCCAGCAGCCTCACCACCAGGAACAACACACAAACGAACAGCGCTGCGTCGAACAACGCTTCATGCCAGATCCAGCGCCCCAACGGCGTCGCCTGCACCACCAGGCGCAGCACGCCGGTGAGCAGCAGGGCCAGCAACACATAAAGCAGAAACGGGCTGAGCAGCACGCCGCCCACTTCCCATTCATGCAACCCCATAGGTGTCCTCCTGCCAGCGGCACCATTTGCCCCAGCTTTTCTGCAATTGCAGCACCGCACCTTCGGCCAGCCGCAGCGGGTCACTGGCAGGCAGCCGGCGCAAGGCGGCTATGAATTGTTCACTGGCAGCGTCCAGGCGATGCCCGCGCCCGGCGCCCGGCCCTTTGGCCAGTACCGCCTCTACCTGCTGCAAATACTCGCGCTCGGCGCGCCCCAAGGGGGCTTGGGCGACCGCCAGGCACATACGCAGATGCACCAGTTCATCACCGATATCCAACCCATGCAGGCCGTCATCCCAGCGCTTGCGCTCGCTTTCGGGCAGCTCGCCAGCCTGCCGGGCCAGTTGCATCAGGCGGTCGGCCATGCGCCCGCCAAACCAGCTGTCGGCACCGCGCAGGTCGCGCCGGGTCAGGCGCACCAGGTCGCTCTGGGTGGCTGCCCGCAGGCGCCGGCCCAGCCAGGCCGGGTGGCGGAACACCAGCAAACGGAAGGCCATTACCGCTGCCGACACCCCTACCAGCATCGCCAGCGCACTGTTTAGCATGGTCGCCACACCAAACTGCATGACGTTGAGCGGGGACACCAGCACAATGAAGTGCAGGCAATAAGACGTTGCAGTGGCCCCGGTACGTGGGTGGGCCATGCCCAATGCGCCGAGAAACAACGGCACGCCCATGCCCAGGCAAAGCATGGCAAAGCTGCTCCATTGCGGCAGCAGGATCTGCCCGACCAGAAACGCCGCGGGTATCGCCAGGAAGATGCCGCGCAGGAAGCTCAGGCCAATCTGCGCGCCGTTCTCGCGGCTGGCGAACAGGCTGCAGACCACGCAGGTCAACACCAGGCCACCCGGCGCCGAAGGCCACGCCGTCGCCAGCCAGAAGCCGCTCATCACCAGAAAGGCCAGTGCGCTGCGTGAACCGAACAGCAATGCCAGGGACCAGTCGCGGTGCACGGCCAGGCCCTGCGACACATCCTTGGGCGCCCTGCCCGCCTCCACATCCTCCAGCGCCTGGCTGGCGGCCATGGCGTAATCCAGCAACAAGGCCATGCGCGCCAGGCAGAAGTGCTCCGCCGAACTGATCTGGTCATCATGGGCCGCATCCCAGATGCGCTGGCGCAGCAGTAACAGGCTGGGCCGGTCGGGCTCGAGCAGCAGCGCGCGCACCTCGTCCAGCCAGTGTGCCAGGTGCGCTGCCTCACGCTCATCCAGATGCTGCCACTGCCGCCGCACCGAGCGCGAGATCCGCAACAGCACCATCAGCTTCTGGCTCAGGCCACGGATCGCGCGGGCTCGCTGGCGACCGCGATTGCCTTCGAACCAGGCATGTTCACGCTGGCTGTCGATAGCAACGATACGCCCCAGGCTCTCCAGCAAGCCTTTGCGTGCCTCGTCTGCCCCGCCAAGCATGGCGCTGGCAGCCTGCAGGCCGTTCTGCCATGCCTGTCGGGCCTGCCCGGCCAATTGCTGCTCCACCCGCATTGGCCAGAGCAACGCACTGCTTGCAGTGGCGCAGAAAATGCCCAGGCAGATCTCGGTACAGCGCGCCACAGCCTGGTCAAAGACCTGCAGCGGGTGGTCGATGGCCGGCAAGGCAATAATCGCGGCAGTGTAGCCAGCCAGCACGAAGGCATAGGCCCAGGCGCTGCGCAGTTGGGTCGAGGCCGCAGTGCACAAGGCCAGCCACAGGGCGAGGGTAAACAGGAACAGCCCAGGGGTCTGGGCGAACAGGCCGATGAACACCACGGACATGACGGTACCGACCAAGGTGCCGGCCAACCGCGCCAGGCCTTTCTGCACCACCATCCCTGACAGCGGCTGGGCGACGATGAAGGCGGTCATCAGTGCCCAGGACGGTTGCTCCAGGCCCCAGCGCATTGCCAGCCACAACGCCAGACCGCCACCGAGCAGGGTCTTGACGGCGAATTTGAGGGCGAGGCTGCTGGGGGCGAACAGGGCCTGAAAGGTGATGGGCACTAGGCGGACCTTGCGAGGGATGGTCGTACTGAAAAGATAGACAATGGTGAGCAGGATAAAGCTCAAACGATTAATTAGCTAGCTAATCATCTTTATTGGGACATTGGTAAGCCTGTGCTGCGAAAGAGCCGGCACCGGCAACACTTAAATCGCAGGCAAAAAAATGGGCGACCGAAGTCGCCCTAAATGCCTTGCGTGCTCGTGTACCGGGAAGGTCAGCGCGGCTTGCGCTTTTTCGAGTCCTTCCAGATGAAAATGCCCAGACCGGCAAAGAAGGCCACCATCAACCCGACCGTTACCACACCGGCGATAACCACGTTGTCGAAGAACATGCGGGCCTCCCCATTCGTTTGCCGTTGTCCGATGGGTGCACGTTAACCAATGTGGGGATGGAGAAAATTGACCAGGGTCAATGGTGCCCGGGGCCGGGCACGCGAGGCGGGTGCAGGGTTGACCTGCGTCAAGTTTCAGCGCTTCTTCGGTTTGCCCTTGGGCTTCTTTTTCTTGCTGGTGCTCAACGGCAGAGCCTGCTCGAACGCGTTGCGCATTTCGTTCAGGCGCTTTTCCTTGAGGTCGTGGACACGCTTGGCGCGTTCGGCATCAAAATCGATGAGGTTGTCTTGGCTCATGGGTGGGCTCGGCGATCAACTGAGGCTTGCATGATGAAGCCAGGCGCAGGCGCTGACCAGCCCCGCGTCAGACTTCGATGTCCACCAGCAGCCCCTGGCGCACGTGCTCGTCCATCAGTGGCGCGACCGGCACGGTGTTGTCGGCATTGACCTCGTCACCTGGCAGGGCACTGTAGCGGTCCTGGCCGCCCTGCTTGCCACGTTGCTGCTGGCGACGCTGCTCATCGCGCAGCAACAACGCCTGCGCCTGCGGGTCGCGCTGTTGCTTGAGATCGATGGCACTTTCGCCGGACGCAGGCTGCGTCGGTACCACCGGCTTGATGTCCGGGGTCGGCTTGACCGGGTCCTGTTGCGAGGTCACCGGGGCGGCACTGAGCGGAATGATTGGCGGCAGCATGGACGTTCTCCTATGCCCCTGTATCGGCAGGCGCGAGTTTACCTTGATGTCATGGACAACAATTACTCGGCTTCGTCGTCAAGGTCGTCGTCGCCTGGCGGGCCGGCTTCGCTCCACGGCCGCTTGTAAACCTGCTGCCAGACGGCATCCATGTGATCGCGAAGCACCTGTGGCGCGGTTTTGAGCGAGGCACTGTCATTGCGCTCACCGCCAATCGGCTCTTCACCCGCCGGGCTGATCAGCGACTGGCCAGTGATGGTGTAGCTGGCCTGCCCTTCACGCATTTCGATGGCGATGTCGTGCGGGTCGATGCCGCCACCACAGAAGGCATGGCTGGCCACCGTAACCTCGGCGATACCGTCCTTGTTCAGGTCGCCGACATCGCTGACGTCGGTATAGAAGTCCACGTCCAGGTCCAGGCCAGGGCAAGTGGTTTCCTGCTCGATCTGCCAGCGTGCCTTGAATGCATCGCTTTCGGCAGTACGCCCGTACAAGGTGGCCTTGAGTACCACTTTGTCCACTTCCTGTTCGCTTTCCGGGTCGCTGGCCTGGCCATCGCTGCGGCTCAACACCAACAGGCCTTCACCGTCGCGGTCACGAAAATGCACGCTCTTGATCGGTGTCTGCACGCCGAGTACTTCAAGCTGTTCCATCGGGATGGCGGGCAAGGCCTCGAAGTTTTTCTGTTCGCAGGCGCTCAGCAGCAGCAAGCTGCCCACGGCCATGGAAGCGCTGATCCAGCGGTGGTTGGCAGGCATGTTGGTCCGGGGCCCTCGTCAGCTGCACGGTGCGAGGCGATGAAACGGCTAGACTGACTTACTTCCTGTTGTCGTTCGGCATCTTTCGGTGCGTTCGCACTTTGGTCTGACCGGCCGATCCGTTAACATAATCGGCTTTTTCATCGCGGGAGTTCAGGCAGTATGGCGCAGCAGTATCAACCGGGGCAACGCTGGATCAGCGACAGCGAAGCAGAGCTCGGCCTGGGTACCATCCTGGCGCAGGATGGCCGCCTGTTGACCGTGCTCTACCCGGCCACTGGCGACACGCGCCAGTATTCCCTGCGCAACGCGCCGCTGACCCGCGTGCGCTTCTCGCCAGGTGACCAGATCACCCACTTCGAGGGCTGGAAGCTGACCGTGCGCGAGGTCGATGACATCGACGGGCTGATGGTCTACCACGGTCTGGACGGGCAAAACCAGCCGCGTACCCTGCCAGAAACCCAGCTGTCGAACTTCATTCAGTTCCGCCTGGCCAGCGACCGGCTGTTCGCCGGCCAGATCGACCCACTGTCGTGGTTCAGCCTGCGCTACAACACCCTGCAGCACACCAGCAAGCAGATGCAGTCGGCGCTGTGGGGCCTGGGCGGCTGCCGCGCGCAACCGATCGCCCACCAGTTGCACATTGCTCGCGAAGTCGCCGACCGCAGCGCCCCGCGGGTATTGCTGGCCGACGAAGTGGGCCTGGGTAAAACCATCGAAGCCGGCCTGGTGATTCATCGCCAGCTGCTGTCAGGCCGCGCCAGCCGCGTGCTGATCCTGGTGCCGGAAAACTTGCAGCACCAGTGGCTGGTGGAAATGCGCCGCCGCTTCAACCTGCAGGTAGCCCTGTTCGATGCCGAGCGCTTTATCGAAAGCGACGCCAGCAACCCGTTCGAGGATGCCCAGCTTGCGCTGGTTGCACTGGAATGGCTGGTCGACGACGAAAAGGCCCAGGACGCACTGTTTGCTGCTGGCTGGGACCTGATGGTAGTCGACGAGGCCCACCACCTGGTCTGGCACGAAGATCAGGTCAGTGCCGAATACGGCCTGGTCGAGCAACTGGCCCAGGTGATCCCGGGCGTGCTGCTGCTCACCGCCACCCCCGAGCAACTTGGCCAGGACAGTCACTTCGCGCGCCTGCGCCTGCTCGACCCTAACCGTTTCCACGACCTGGCGGCCTTCCGCGCCGAGAGCGAGAATTACCGCCCAGTGGCTGAAGCCGTGCAGGAACTGCTCGACGAAGGCCGCCTGTCGCCCGAGGCCCACGCCACCATCCAGGGCTTCCTGGGTGCCGAAGGCGAAGCCCTGCTGGCGGCGGTCAGCGACGGCGACAGCCAGGCCAGCGCACGCCTGATCCGCGAACTGCTGGACCGCCACGGCACCGGTCGCGTCCTGTTCCGTAACACCCGTGCGGCGATCCAGGGCTTCCCTGAGCGCCAGCTGCACCCTTACCCGCTGGCCACACCTGAGCAATACCGCGACCTGCCTGCTGGCGAGCACGCCGAGCTGTACCCGGAAGTTGCCTTCCAGGCCCAGGGCGATGTGGCTGACGACGAGCGCTGGTGGCGTTTCGACCCACGCGTCGACTGGCTGATCGACACGCTGAAGATGCTCAAGCGCACCAAGGTATTGGTGATCTGCGCTCACGCCGAAACCGCCATGGACCTTGAAGACGCCCTGCGCGTGCGCTCCGGCATTCCGGCGTCGGTGTTCCATGAAGGCATGAACATCCTCGAACGCGATCGCGCCGCCGCCTACTTCGCCGACGAAGAGTTCGGTGCGCAAGTGCTTATCTGCTCGGAGATCGGCAGCGAAGGCCGCAACTTCCAGTTCGCCCACCACTTGGTGATGTTCGACCTGCCCGCGCACCCAGACCTGCTCGAACAGCGCATCGGCCGCCTTGACCGGATCGGCCAGAAGCACACCATCCAGCTGCACATCCCGTACCTGCAAGGCAGCCCGCAAGAGCGCCTGTTCCAGTGGTACCACGAGGGCCTTAACGCCTTCCTCAACACCTGCCCCACCGGCAACGCCCTTCAGCACCAGTTCGGCCCGCGCCTGCTGCCGTTGCTTGAAGGTGGCGAGAGCAAGGCCTGGGATACCCTGGTGGCCGACGCCCGCAGTGAGCGCGAGCGCCTGGAAGCCGAACTGCACACTGGCCGCGACCGCCTGCTGGAGCTCAACTCCGGCGGTGCCGGCGAAGGCCAGGCGCTGGTCGAGGCCATTCTCGAGCAGGACGACCAGTTTGCCCTGCCGATCTACATGGAAACCCTGTTCGACGCCTTCGGCATCGACAGCGAAGACCATTCCGAGAACGCACTGATCCTCAAGCCGAGCGAAAAGATGCTCGATGCCAGCTTCCCGCTGGGCGACGACGAAGGCGTGACCATCACCTACGACCGTGCCCAGGCGCTGTCGCGTGAGGACATGCAGTTCCTCACCTGGGAGCACCCGATGGTGCAGGGCGGCATGGACCTGGTGCTGTCCGGTTCGATGGGCAACACCGCCGTGGCACTGATCAAGAACAAGGCACTCAAGCCGGGCACCGTACTGCTCGAATTGCTGTTCGTCAGCGAGGTGGTGGCACCGCGCAGCCTGCAACTGGGCCGCTACCTGCCGCCGGCGGCACTGCGCTGCCTGCTCGACGCCAACGGCAACGACCTGGCCGCCCGCGTGGCCTTCGAAACCCTCAACGAGCAGCTCGAAAGCGTACCGCGCGCCAGCGCCAACAAGTTTGTCCAGGCCCAGCGTGACGTGCTGGCCAAGCGCATCAGTGGCGGTGAAGAGAAGATCATGCCCACTCACGTCGAGCGCGTAGCCGAAGCCCAGCGCCGCCTGGCGGCTGAGGCCGACGAAGAGCTGGCTCGCCTGGTGGCACTGCAAGCGGTCAACCCAAGCGTGCGCGACAGCGAGATCGACGCGCTGCGCAAGCAGCGCGAAGAGGGTCTGGCGATGCTGGACAAGGCTGCCTTGCGCCTGGAAGCCATTCGCGTACTGGTAGCGGGCTGATCTGACACGCCCGCTGGTGGCCTGACCACCATCTGTAGGCGCAGCCTTGTGCTGCGAAGAGGCCGTATGCCCCACAAGATTGTTGTGAGGCATGCGGCCTCTTCGCAGCACAAGGCTGCGCCTACACCTATATGTCCCTCTTTATGCCTGCTGGCGATTGGGTTGATAACCAAATCGTAGAAATCAAACTGCCATTATTCAGGAAGGCTTAAACACCTCTTCCTATACTGCCTCTGGACAGTCTGCACAGGGCTGTAGCGCAGACGAGTGAAAACTCGATCATGGGGCAATCAATGGAATGGCTGGGGCTGCAACTGTTCGCCGACCTTCCGGCATTCGGGCACATCGTTATCGATTGCCGCCATGAACCGTTTCTGGTCCTGCTCGCCTACTTCGTTGCCTGCGCGGCTTGCTTCGCGACCCTGGACATGGCCGAGCGCCAGTCCCACAGCGAAGACCCCACTGCCCACCGACAATGGCACATGCTTGGCGCCTGCTGCCTGGCCGGTGGCATCTGGGCCATGCACTTCATCAGCATGCTGGCCTTCCAGGCACCGATAGAGGTGCACTACGACGTTTCCCTGACCATTCTTTCGCTACTCATCGCCCTGGCCGTCGCCTGGGTGACCATGCGCAGCCTCGACCGCAGCCAGATGCGCGTGCAGCACTTCCTGCAAAGCGCCGTACTGATCGGCATGGGCATTATCCTGATGCACTTTGTCGGCATGGCTGCGATGGACACCGGCGCCCAGCAGTATTACCAGACTGGCCTGCTGCTGGCCTCTGCCACCATTGCCCTGCTCACCGGCCTGGCTGCGTTATACCTGGCCCGGTACTTCAGCAATGGCAGCGGCACCCTGCACCAGGCAATGAAGTACGGCGCCAGTCTGCTGATGGCCGGTGGCATCGTCGCCACCCATTTCACCGCGATGTCGGCCATGACCCTGGTGATCCCGCCCGACACCGCGCTGCGCCTGCCCTCCGCCGACAACAGCCTGCAACTGGGGTTGGGCATCGGCTTCATCACCCTGCTGATCAGTGGCGCCAGCATCAGCGCCGCACTGGCCGACAAGAAGCTGCAGAGCAAGGAGCACGATCTGCGCCGGGTCAACGTGCTGCTCAGCCAACTGGACCAGGCCCGCGCATCGCTGCAGCAGGCCGCGCACTACGATGCCCTGACCAACCTGGTCAACCGCCGTGGCTTCAACCAGGTATTCGAAGAGCGCCTGGCCGAACACCACGCCACTGAAAACCGCCTGGCAGTCATGTTCCTCGACATCGACCACTTCAAGCGCATCAACGACAGCCTTGGCCACGACGCTGGAGACGAACTGCTCAAGGTGATCGCCAGCCACATCAAGGCCGCCACCCGCCATCAGGACCTGGTCGCACGCCTGGGCGGCGACGAGTTTTGCGTGGTCACCAGCCTCAGCAACTGCGACGAAGCGCGCCACCTGGCACAACGCATCATGCAACGGATGAAAGAACCCATCGACCTGGGTGGTCGGCGCATGGTCATGACCACCAGTATTGGCATCAGCATCTTCCCCGACGACGGCACCAGCGCCGAAGAACTGCTCAAACATGCCGACCTGGCCCTTTACCAGTCCAAGGACAGTGGGCGTAACGGCCTGCACTTTTTCAACGAAACCCTGAAAAACCAGGCATCCCTCGCCTTGCAACTCGAAGAAGAACTGCGCATCGCCCTGCTCGAAGAACGTGGGTTGTGCGTGCATTACCAACCCATCTTCGACATGCGCAGCGGGCAGGTGGCCAAGCTCGAGGCCCTGGTGCGCTGGCATCACCCGCAGCACGGCTTGCTGGGGCCCGACCGTTTCATCGGCATTGCCGAAGCCAATGGCCTGATCATCGACCTTGACCTCTGGGTAATGCGCCACGCCTGTGCCGACCTGGCACACCTGCACCGCCACGGTTATGGCGATATCAAGGTGACGGTCAATTGCTCGGCAGTAACCTTGAGCCACGACGAGCTGCCCAACGAAGTGGAGAAAGCGCTGTTCCACACAGGGCTCGCACCCCGGCACCTGGAGCTGGAAGTGACCGAAAATGCCCTGATGGGCGATATCCAGCGTACCGTCAACCTGCTCAAGCGCGTTCGTGCCTTGGGCGTGGCGCTGTCAATCGACGACTTCGGCACTGGCTACTCGTCACTGGCCTACCTCAAGCGCCTGCCGCTGGACGTACTGAAGATCGATCGCAGCTTCCTGCAGGATGTGCCGGGCAGCCAGAAGGATCGCGAGATCGTCCAGGCGATAATCGTCATGGCGCATACCCTGCACTTGCAGGTCGTCAGCGAAGGCGTGGAAACCGCCGAACAGCAGGCTTTCCTTCAAGACCATGGCTGTGACTATCTGCAGGGCTACCTGCTGGGCCGCCCGGTACCGCTGGCCGAGCTACGGCCACTACTGGAGCGGCTGCAGCGTCAAAGCCAGGTACTCATCCCTTGTTGCGGTAAAGTTCTACAAGGGTCGCCGGATCTTTTTGCAAGTAACCCTGGCTACCGTGCAGGCGCATCAATTGCGCGGCGAGGCCGCTGAGCGGCGTCGCCGCCCCCTGCTCACGGGAAAACTTCACTGCGCCATCGAGGTCCTTGAGCAGCGTGCGCACGTGCCACTTGATCGGCTCGAAGCGGCTTTCAGCCATTTGCGGCGCAAGGATCTGCAGCGGCTTGGAATCAGCAAAACCACCGGCCAGCGCTTCGGCGATCAGCGTCGCGTCCACCCCGGATTGCTCGGCCAACGCCACCACTTCGGCAATGACCAGGGCATTGCATGCCACGATCATCTGATTGCAGGCCTTGGTCACCTGCCCCGCCCCCACCGCCCCCATGTGCGTCACACGCTGACCCAGCACCTGCAGCACTGGCCGTGCACGTTCCAGGTCGGCCGCTTCACCGCCAACCATGATCGCCAGGGTACCGGCCTCGGCACCTGGCGTGCCGCCGGACACCGGAGCATCCAGCCAGGCCATGCCACACAGTACCGCGAGCTCGGCGGCCATTTCACGGGTGGCGGTGGGTTCCAGGCTGGAGAAATCGATCAGCAACTGGCCGCTGCGCCCACCCTGGGCAATCCCTTGCTCGCCGAACACCACCTCACGCACCACGGCCGTATCGGCCAGGCACAGCAATACCATATCGCTGCCCTGGCACAGTTCGGCGGGGCTGTTGGCCAGGCGCGCGCCGGCGGCGACCAGCGCGGCGCACTTGTCCGGGCTGCGGTTCCACACGGTCAGCGGGTAGCCAGCCGCTAACAGGCGTCGACACATGGGCAGGCCCATCAGGCCGATGCCGGCAAATCCAAGCGAAGGCAATGCAGTGCTCATGAATGACTCCTGACTATTCGAATTGTTTTCCAGGCTGGCCAGAACGGTGGGCATATTACGCATCCCGTAAACTGTTACCGCCACGCCGAATTGTTACTTACCTCTACCCGCCTTGAACGCCTTCGAGCACCAAAACGGAGCTGCTGCGCATTTTTGCGCACCAAAAAAGATCACGCCTCAACCGGACGCTTCACCTGGATCACGATGAACGGCGAAACCACCACCGCCCAGATCTCTGGATCGCGGCTTTGCAGGTCCAGCGCCTGCTCGGCCGACACCGGCCCAACGGTGCCATCACTACGCCACTTGGCGAAGATTTCGCCGCGATTCTCGGCCATTGCCTCGGCAACGGTGATCAGGTCCAAGCTGGGGTCGACCCAAATCAGGTCACCCTTGGCCCAGAAACGCTCCAGCGCTTTCCACTCGATGATTGCTGTCTCGCCAAGCAATTTGGCATAGAGGGTGCTGGTTTGATCAGTCATGGGTGATATCCGCAAAAATCGGCCAATAAAAAAGGTCGGCATTTTTGCAGAAAAACCCGGTTTCAAATATGTAATTTGGTCGATTGACCCCGAACTTGTGGGGCGGGGTCGCAGATACAGGCAATTTGATGGCGCCTTTTTGTATCTTTCTGTCGAACAAGCGACAACCCAGGAAACAGGCACTTTTTGAACGCTTTTCAAGCGCTCGAACAGCGCTCTACACTGTACCGGTACAGTTCCGGGACATGTTCCGGGGGAAGGTGGGCTTGCGCGTTGGCATGGCCACGCCGCAAATCCCGCCCGGTCTGTAGCCCTGGCCGCCAGGACTATAAGAATTACAACAGAATGAGTGGAGCACTATGATCAAGATTTCCAAGCTGTTCGCCGCAATGGTACTGGCCGGGGTAGCCAGCCATTCGTTTGCCGCCGATACCATCAAGATCGGCATCGCCGGTCCCAAGACGGGTCCTGTGACCCAGTACGGCGACATGCAGTTCATCGGCGCCAAGCAAGCCATCAAGGATATCAACGCCGCGGGCGGCGTCGATGGCAAGATGCTCGAAGCCAAGGAATACGACGACGCATGCGACCCTAAACAGGCCGTGGCAATCGCCAACAAAGTGGTCAACGACGGCGTCAAGTTCGTCATCGGCCACCTGTGCTCCAGCTCTACCCAGCCTGCATCCGACATCTATGAAGACGAAGGCGTGATCATGATCACCCCGGCCGCCACCTCGCCGGAAATCACCGCCCGTGGCTACAAGCTGATCTTCCGCACCATTGGCCTGGACAGCGCCCAGGGCCCGGCCGCCGGCAACTACATCGCCGACCACGTCAAGCCGAAGGTCGTTGCCGTCCTGCACGACAAGCAACAGTACGGTGAAGGCATCGCCACCGCCGTCAAGCAGACCCTGGAAAGCAAGGGTACCAAGGTTGCCGTATTCGAAGGCCTGAACGCGGGTGACAAGGACTTCTCCTCGATCATCCAGAAGCTCAAGCAGAACAATGTCGACTTCGTGTACTACGGCGGCTACCACCCAGAGCTGGGTCTGATCCTGCGCCAGGCACAGGAAAAAGGCCTGAAAGCCAAGTTCATGGGCCCAGAGGGCGTGGGTAACGACTCGATCTCGCAGATCGCCCAGAACGCCTCCGAAGGCCTGCTGGTCACCCTGCCGAAGTCGTTCGATGCCGACCCGGAGAACAAGAAGATCGTCGACGCCATCAAGGCTGACGGCAAGGACCCAAGCGGTCCGTTCGTGTTCCCTGCCTACTCGGCTGTCGAGCTGATCGCACAAGGCATCAAGGCGGCCAAGTCCGAAGATACCGACAAAGTGGCAGCGGCCATCCATGCCGGCTCCTTCAAGACCCCTACCGGCACCCTGTCGTATGACGAGAAAGGCGACCTGAAAGACTTCAAGTTCGTGGTCTACGAATGGCACTTCGGCAAGCCGAAGACCGAAGTCTCCCCTCAGTAACTGCGTGACTAAATAGCTGACTTACGAGCCCACTGTGCGAGCAGTGGGCTTTGTTTTATGAGGTTCATGGGCCCGATCCCCGCGATCCGGGGGCTAGCCCACCTGAAAATCTTAAAACCGTCACCCGCGGTTTCCTGGCATACCCCCGCCAGCGAAATGCAAATCAGGTTTTTAGGAGCGCTGTAATGCCTGAGATCTACCATTTCTTCCAACAACTGGTTAATGGATTGACCATCGGCAGCACCTATGCCTTGATCGCCATCGGCTACACGATGGTGTACGGCATCATTGGCATGATCAACTTCGCTCACGGCGAGGTGTACATGATCGGTTCCTATGTGGCCTTCATCGCCCTCGCGGGCCTGGCCATGATGGGTATCCATTCGCTGCCGATCCTGATGACCGTTGCCTTCGTCGCGACGATCTTCGTCACCAGTGCCTATGGCTACAGTATCGAACGGGTTGCCTACCGCCCCTTGCGCAACAGCAACCGTCTGATCCCGCTGATTTCCGCCATCGGCATGTCGATTTTCCTGCAGAACACCGTCTTGCTTTCGCAAGACTCCAAGGACAAGTCCATCCCCAACCTGATCCCCGGAAGCTTCTCGTTCGGGCCGGGCGGCGCGGAGGAAGTTCTGATCAGCTACATGCAGATCCTGGTGTTCGTGGTCACTCTGGTAGCCATGACCCTGCTCACCCTGTTCATCTCTCGCTCCCGTCTGGGCCGCGCCTGCCGTGCCTGCGCCGAGGACATCAAGATGGCCAACCTGCTGGGCATCAACACCAACAACATCATCGCCCTCACCTTCGTCATCGGTGCCGCCCTGGCCGCCGTAGCGGCCGTGCTGCTGAGCATGCAGTACGGAGTGATCAACCCCAACGCCGGTTTCCTGGTAGGCCTCAAGGCCTTCACCGCGGCGGTGCTGGGTGGCATCGGCAGCATTCCGGGCGCGATGCTCGGCGGGCTGGTGCTGGGCGTGGCCGAAGCGTTTGGCGCCGACATCTTCGGCGACCAGTACAAGGACGTGGTGGCATTCGGCTTGTTGGTGCTTGTCCTGCTATTCCGGCCGACCGGCATCCTGGGCCGCCCGGAGGTTGAAAAAGTATGAACAAAAATCTCAAACAGGCGTTCTTCAGCGCCTTGCTGGTCTGGGCGGTGGCCTTCCCGGTGCTGGGCCTGAAACTGAGCATCGACGGCATCAGCCTGGTCGTGCACAGCCAGGGCTCGTTCACCATCAGCATCATCGCCGTGTGCTCGGTGCTGATGTTCCTGCGCGTGCTGTTCGACAAGCAGTGGAGTTCGGTGATGAACCGCCGCTCGGATCGCAAGCTGATCCCGCCGGCCGTCAGCAATTACCTGACCCTGCCCAAGACCCAGCGCTATGTGATCGTTGGTCTGATCGTTGCGGCACTGGTGTGGCCGTTCTTCGGCTCGCGCGGTGCGGTCGATATCGCCACGCTGATCCTGATCTACGTGTTGCTGGGCCTGGGCCTGAACATCGTGGTCGGCCTGGCGGGCCTGCTCGACCTCGGTTACGTCGGCTTCTACGCCGTCGGCGCCTACAGCTACGCCATGCTCTCGCACTACCTGGGCTGGAGTTTCTGGGTATGTCTGCCGATTGCCGGCCTGATGGCCGCCACCTTCGGCTTCCTGCTTGGCTTCCCGGTGCTGCGCCTGCGCGGTGACTACCTGGCGATCGTGACCCTCGGCTTCGGCGAGATCATCCGCCTGTTCCTGCGCAACCTCACCGACTGGACCGGCGGCCCCAACGGCATCAGCAACATCCCCAAGCCAGAGTTCTTCGGCCTGACCTTCGAACGCCGTGCCGCCGAGGGCATGCAGACCTTCCACGAGTTCTTCGGGCTGGAATACAACTCGATCAACAAGGTCATCTTCCTCTACCTGGTGGCACTGCTGCTGGCCTTGCTGGCACTGTTCGTCATCAACCGCCTGCTGCGCATGCCAATCGGCCGCGCCTGGGAAGCCCTGCGTGAAGACGAGATCGCCTGCCGTGCGCTGGGCCTGAACCCGACCGTGATCAAGCTCTCGGCGTTTACCCTGGGTGCCTGCTTCGCCGGTTTCGCCGGCAGCTTCTTCGCAGCGCGCCAAGGTCTGGTGACGCCGGAGTCGTTCACCTTCATCGAGTCGGCAATCATCCTCGCCATCGTCGTGCTTGGCGGCATGGGCTCACAACTGGGCGTGATCCTCGCGGCCATCGTGATGATCCTGCTGCCCGAGCTGATGCGTGAGTTCAGCGAATACCGGATGCTGATGTTCGGTGCGCTGATGGTGTTGATGATGATCTGGCGTCCGCAAGGCCTGCTGCCTATGCAACGTCCACACATGGAGCTGCGTCGATGAGCCGCGAAATTCTGCAAGTCAGCGGCCTGAGCATGCGCTTCGGCGGCTTGTTGGCGGTCAACGGCGTGGCCCTGACCGTCAAGGAAAAACAGGTGGTGGCGCTGATCGGCCCGAACGGCGCCGGCAAGACCACGGTGTTCAACTGCCTGACCGGGTTCTACAAACCCAGCGGCGGCACCATCCTGCTCGATGGCCAGCCGATCCAGGGCCTGGCCGGCCACCAGATCGCCCGCAAGGGCGTGGTGCGGACCTTCCAGAACGTGCGCCTGTTCAAGGACATGACCGCGCTGGAAAACCTGCTGATCGCCCAGCACCGTCACCTGAACACCAACTTCTTCGCCGGCCTGTTCAAGACCCCGAGCTTCCGCCGCAGCGAGAAGGAGGCCATGGAACGCGCGCAGTACTGGCTGGAAAAGGTCAACCTGACCGAATTCGCCAACCGTACCGCCGGCACCCTCGCCTACGGCCAGCAACGCCGCCTGGAAATCGCCCGCTGCATGATGACCCAGCCGCGCATCATCATGCTCGACGAACCTGCGGCGGGCCTGAACCCGAAGGAAACCGAAGACCTCAAGGCGCTGATCGCCTACCTGCGTGAGTCGCACAACGTCACCGTGCTGCTGATCGAGCACGACATGAAGCTGGTGATGAGCATTTCCGACCATATCGTGGTGATCAACCAGGGCACCCCCCTGGCCCACGGCACACCGGAAGAGATCCGCGACAACCCTGATGTGATCAAAGCCTACCTGGGGGAAGCGTAAAATGCTGAAGTTCGAAAACGTTTCCACCTT
This sequence comes from Pseudomonas sp. Irchel 3F3, assembly GCF_900187545.1. Taxonomy (NCBI): domain Bacteria; kingdom Pseudomonadati; phylum Pseudomonadota; class Gammaproteobacteria; order Pseudomonadales; family Pseudomonadaceae; genus Pseudomonas; species Pseudomonas sp. Irchel 3F3. The sequence goes on from NZ_FYDS01000005.1 coordinate 24,026, forward strand.
CTACGGCAAGATCCAGGCGCTGCACAGCGTCAACGTGGAGATCAACCAGGGCGAGATCGTCACCCTGATCGGCGCCAACGGCGCCGGCAAGTCGACCTTGCTGATGACCCTGTGCGGCTCGCCGCAGGCGCACAGTGGCAGCATCAAGTACCTGGGCGAAGAGCTGGTCGGGCAGCCGTCCTCGCACATCATGCGCAAGAGCATTGCCGTGGTGCCGGAAGGGCGGCGCGTGTTCGCCCGCCTGACCGTCGAGGAAAACCTGGCCATGGGCGGTTTCTTCACCGACAAGGGCGACTACCAGGAGCAGCTGGACAAGGTGTTGCAACTGTTCCCGCGCCTGAAGGAACGTTACATCCAGCGCGGCGGCACCATGTCCGGTGGCGAGCAACAAATGCTTGCCATTGGCCGTGCGCTGATGAGCAAGCCCAAGCTGCTGCTGCTCGACGAACCTTCACTGGGCCTGGCGCCGATCATCATCCAGCAGATCTTCGACATCATCGAACAGCTGCGCCGTGATGGCGTGACGGTGTTCCTGGTGGAGCAGAATGCCAACCAGGCGCTGAAGATCGCCGACCGCGCGTATGTACTGGAGAACGGTCGGGTGGTGATGCAAGGGACGGGTGAAGCACTGCTGACCGACCCAAAGGTGCGCGACGCGTACCTCGGCGGTTAAATGGGAAAGGGCCTTCGGGCCCTTTTTTATGCCTGCCAGAAATGCATTGCCAGTGCCGGCCCTTTCGCGGGTAAACCCGCTCCCACAGGAAACCCACGGCCTTTGGAAACTGAGCAGTACCTGTAGGAGCGGGTTTACCCGCGAAGGCGCCCGCACGGGTAACCATTAACTTGAGATCCACCGCCGGCCTGAGTAACGTGGCCAGCTCTTTACCAAAGATTCCCGGAGTTCGCCCGATGCGCCTCACCCCCACCCTGCTGCTCACTGCCCTGCTGCCCCTGTTCGCCGGCTGCCAGCTCATGGCTGAAGCGCCAAGCGACCCGAACATCGGCACCACGCGCATGCAGGGCGAACTGCGGGCGGCCGGTGGCCAGCTGCTGTTCAAGCCGTGCAGCGAAAACCGCACGTTCGTGATCAACGACGTCGGCGCTACCGGCATCCTGCAGGAGGCCGGCAACCTCGCCAAGGACGCCAACGACAAGCTGTTCGCCGACGTCCGTGGGCGCCTTACCGGCAGCAAGCAGGCCAACAATGATGGCCAGCTGGAAGTACGCCGCCTGTACCGCCTGGAACCTTCCACCCGCGCCTGCGAAGACCCCAACTTCAAGCAGTTGACCCTGCGCGCCAATGGCCACGAGCCGGACTGGGACATCAAGGCCAGCGGCAAGGGCATGGTCCTCAGCCGAGTCGGGCAGGAGCCCCTGCCCTTGCCGTTCCTTGAAGAGGAAGTACCCGGTGGCGGCTTGACCCTCACCAGCGAAGCCAACGGCCAGCACGTGGAACTGTGGGTCGCGCCGCAGCGCTGCGTAGACAGCGCCACTGGCGCGGTCCACCACCTGCGTGCCGAACTGCGCATTGACGGCAAGACCCTGCAGGGCTGCGGCTACTACGGCGGCGCACGCGACAACTGATCGTCGGGCACTTTTAACCTGCCAGTCGGGGCGGCTAACAGCTTATACTTGGCGGTTTGTGTAAAGCCGCCGGCCGCCCATGGCCGGGATACTGGACCCTGCCATGCTACGAATCACCGAACTCAAGCTGCCCCTGGACCATCCCGACGAAGCACTGCGTGAAGCCATCGTCCAGCGCCTGGGCATCCGCGACGAGCAACTGCTCAGCTTCAACCTGTTCAAGCGCAGCTACGATGCGCGCAAGAAGAACAGCGAGTTGCTGTTCATCTACACCATCGACCTCGAAGCCGGCAACGAAGCCGAACTGCTCAGCAAGTTCGCCGACGATCACAACATCGGCCCGGCACCGGACGTGACTTACAAATACGTCGGCCACGCCCCGGCCGACATCCAGGAACGCCCTATCGTGGTCGGCTTCGGCCCCTGCGGCATCTTTGCCGGCCTTTTGCTGGCGCAGATGGGCTTCAAGCCGATCATCCTCGAACGTGGCAAGGAAGTGCGCCAGCGCACCAAGGACACCTGGGGCCTGTGGCGCAAAAGCGTGCTCAACCCCGAGTCCAACGTGCAGTTCGGCGAAGGCGGCGCCGGCACCTTCTCTGACGGCAAGCTGTACAGCCAGATCAAGGACCCGCAGCACCACGGCCGCAAAGTGCTGGAAGAGTTCGTCAAGGCCGGTGCGCCGGACGAGATCCTGTACATCAACAAACCGCACATCGGCACCTTCCGCCTCACCGGCATGGTCGAGCAGATGCGCCAGGACATGATCGCCCTCGGCGCAGAAGTGCGCTTCCAGCAGAAGGTCACCGACCTGCTGGTCGAAGACGGCCAGCTGACCGGTGTGGTGCTGGAGAGTGGCGAACAACTGCACTCGCGCCATGTAGTCCTGGCCCTTGGCCACAGTGCCCGCGACACTTTCCGTATGCTGCATGCCAAAGGCGTCTACATGGAAGCCAAGCCGTTCTCGGTCGGCTTCCGTATCGAGCACCCGCAAACGCTGATCGACAAGGCGCGTCTTGGCAAATACGCCGGCCACCCGAAACTCGGCGCTGCCGACTACAAGCTGGTGTACCACGCCAAGAATGGCCGCTCGGTGTACAGTTTCTGCATGTGCCCGGGTGGCACCGTGGTCGCCGCTACCAGCGAGCCGGGCCGCGTGGTTACCAACGGCATGAGCCAGTACTCACGTAACGAGCGCAACGCCAACTCCGGTATCGTCGTCGGCATTGACCCCGAGCGCGACTACCCGGGCGGCCCGCTGGCCGGTATTGAACTGCAAGAGCGTCTGGAAGCCCACGCCTACGTAATGGGCGGCAGCAACTACCAGGCCCCGGCGCAGCTGGTGGGTGACTTTGTCGCCGGCCGGCCATCGACCGCACTGGGCAGTGTCGAGCCATCCTACAAACCGGGCGTGACCCTGGGTGACCTGGCACCAAGCCTGCCGGACTTCGCCATCGAAGCGATCCGAGAGGCCCTGCCAGCGTTCGACCGGCAGATCAAAGGCTACAACCTGCATGATGCAGTGTTGACCGGGATCGAGACGCGTACCTCGTCGCCCCTGCGGATTACCCGGGGTGAGGACTACCAGAGCCTGAACCTGAAAGGCCTGTTCCCGGCAGGTGAGGGGGCCGGGTATGCGGGCGGCATCCTGTCGGCGGGTGTGGACGGTATTCGTATCGCCGAGGCGGTAGCGCGGGACATGCTCGGCCTGTAATTTTGTATCGCCTGCAAGGGCCCTTTCGCGGGCTGGCCCGCGAAGAGGCCCTGACAGGGATCAGAAATATCCGACCCAAACACCAGCCTTTCCCTCCCCCCTTTCCTCCCATCTGCATCTAGGCTTCACTCAGCCCAGACAGCAACACCATATAACAAAAACGAATATAGTTTTTGTTTGAAAGCATATCGTCACAGGCTAGGGTGTACGCCCGTACCCTTCGTAAACTGCTCATGGAGAGCCTATAGCCCGTGCGTAGCCTGTTTACCCGATTCTTCCAGCTTGAAGCCGCCAGCGGTCTGCTGCTGATCGCCGCCGCCGTTCTGGCCCTGATCATCAACAACTCACCCCTGTCCTATCTGTACAGCGGCCTGCTCGACGTCCCCGTCGCCGTCCAGGTCGGCGCGCTGAATATCGCCAAGCCTTTGTTGCTGTGGATCAATGACGGCCTGATGGCCCTGTTCTTCCTGCTCATTGGCCTGGAGGTCAAACGCGAGGTGGTCGATGGTCACCTGTCCAAGCCCTCCCAGGTGATCCTGCCCGCCACTGCTGCTGTGGGCGGCATGGTGGTGCCGGCGCTCATCTACTGGTTCATCAACCGTGACAACCCGGCGGCCGTGGCCGGCTGGGCGATCCCCACCGCCACCGACATCGCCTTCGCCCTCGGCGTGCTGGCCCTGTTGGGCAAACGCGTACCGGTTTCGCTCAAGCTGTTCCTGATGACCCTGGCGATCATTGACGACCTTGGTGCAATCATCGTCATCGCCCTTTTCTACTCAGGCACCTTGTCGAGCGTATCGCTGCTGCTGGCAGCGGCCTGCCTGGTGGTGCTGATCGCGATGAACCGGCTTGGGGTGGTCAAGCTTGGGCCGTACATGATCGTTGGCCTGATCCTGTGGGTCTGCGTACTCAAGAGCGGCGTGCACGCCACGCTGGCCGGTGTCGCCCTGGCCTTGTGTATCCCGCTGCGTACACGCAACGCCGAGACTTCGCCGCTATTGTCCCTTGAGCATGCCCTGCACCCTTGGGTTGCCTATGCGATCCTGCCGCTGTTTGCCTTCGCCAATGCTGGCGTCTCACTGGCAGGCATGACCGTGGAAAGCTTCACCCACCCGGTGCCGATGGGCATTGCGATTGGCCTGCTGATGGGCAAGACCGTGGGCGTTTTCGGCCTGACTTGGGTAGCGGTCAAGCTGCGCCTGGCAGCGCTGCCTGCGGGTGCTGGCTGGGGGCAGATACTGGGGGTGGCGATACTCTGCGGTATTGGCTTCACCATGAGCCTGTTTGTTGGCTCACTCGCCTTTGCACCAGGCAGCAGTGATTACGCGGGCATGGATCGCATGGGGATCCTTACCGGCTCGTTCTTCGCCGCAGTGATCGGCTACGCCGTTACCGCCCTGGCCAGCCGAAAAAACAGTGCTGGTTGACTTGGCTGAGGCATAAAAAAACCCCGACTGGCAGCCGCCATGTCGGGGTTTTCTTTTGCTGCGCTACGGTCAGTGCGAGACGCGGCTGGTACCGTCAACTGTCATGATGCGCACACGGTCGCCGACGCGGAAGATTTCATTCTCCTGCACGGCCTGCACATAGGCACGCATGCTGCCATCGTCCTCACGCACGGTGATTTCGACGCCTTGGGTACGGGTCAGGCCTTCCTCGGCAGCGGAACCCGCCAGGCCACCGGCCACGGCACCGATCACGGCAGCAACGATGCTGCCACGGCCGCCGCCCACGGCGCTGCCGGCCACGCCACCGACGATGGCGCCAGCGCCACCGCCGATCGGGGTCTTGGTACCCTCGATCTTGACCGGGCGCAGGGATTCGATGGTGCCCATGCGCACGGTTTGCACGCGGCGGGCTTCATCACGGGAGTAGCTGTCACCGGTCAGGCTCGAGGCACAGCCCCCCAGCAGCAACGACATGGTGGTAAAAGTCGCCACCAGCAAAGCGGATTTACGCATGGGTAAAGTCTCCATAATTCAGGTGCTCATTAGACGCTGCACGTTGACGGCTGTCACGGTACAAACGTAATAAAATTGGTTTCATTCAGCCGGGGTACAGCCTGGGCGGTTGTGCCATAGGCTCTTCAATTGAGACCAAGGATAGCCATGGATTACTTCATCGTCGTGGTCACCACCGTTGCGGGGCTTTATTTCCACGGGTGGCTATACGTGCGTATGCGCCGCTGGATGGACCGTGACCTGGCGTTGTCGCTGGCGGGGGCTGACCCTGAAAAGCGTGAGTACATGCTGGAAAGGTTGGCGCAGGCGCGGCAGGAGAAGGTGGGGCGCAAGCAACTGGCAGAGTGGTTGGAGCGGGAGGCGGCGGGGTATCCGGGGTAGTCTGATGGATCACTGGGGCCGCTTTGCGGCCCCAAATGCTCAGGGTGCCAGCCGCTCGCGCAGCCATTGCCCATCCACCAGCCGGTAGTTCAACCGGTCATGCAGGCGGCTCGCCCGCCCCTGCCAGAACTCGATGCGCTCAGGCAACAGGCGATACCCACCCCAATGTTCAGGGCAGTGCGGCTGGGTGTCGGAGAAGCGCGCTTCAGTGGCCTTGACCAAACCTTCCAGCTCTTCACGACCGGCAATCACCCGGCTTTGCGGCGACGCCCAGGCCCCCAGGCGGCTGCCCAGCGGGCGCACCTGGTAGTAGTCGTCCGACTCCTTGGCGGTGACCTTTTCCACTCGCCCTTCGATACGCACCTGGCGCTCCAGCGCCGGCCAGAAGAACGTCATGGCGGCAAAGGGGTTGGCTTGCAGTTGCTGGCCCTTGGCGCTTTCGTAGTTGGTGAAGAAAGTGAAACCCTGCTCGTCGAGCCCCTTCAGCAGCAGTACACGGCAATGCGGGCGGCCTTCGCCGTCCACAGTGGCCAGGGTCATGGCGTTGGCTTCCACGGGTACCTGCTCGGTTTTCACCGCATCGGCAAACCACTGGTGGAACAGGGCAAACGGCTCCCCCGGTGCCTGGGCTTCGGCCAGGCCATCACGGGTGTAGTCGCGGCGCATATCGGCCAGGGATTGGGTCATTGCTGCGTTCCTTGACGATCAGTTGGTCTTCGCAGGGCTGTTGGCAGCTACTTTCTTGTCAGCGGTAGCTTTCTTGGCGACTGGCTTGGCCGGCGCGGCTTTCTTCTTGGCCGTGGTCTTGGCAGGGGCCTTGGCCTTGGCGACGGGTTTCTTCGGCGCAGGCTTCTTTGCTGCTGGCTTGCTGTCGACGGCCTTGGCGGCAGGAGCCTTGGCATCTTGCACCGCAACCATCGAGGCAGGTGCAGGTGCCGGAGTGGCCTGCTGGTACTTGGCCAGCAGCGCGACCATGGTGTTCTGCGGGGTCAGCAGCATTTCCACGCGGCGGTTCAGGGCACGGCCCTCGGGGCTGTCGTTGGCGGCACGTGGCATGACCGAGCCCATGCCCTTGAGGGTCAGGCGGTCACGCTGCAAGCCGCTGAGGCGGAAGATGGCCGACACCGAGGCGGCGCGCTCCAGGCTGAGTTTCTGGTTGGCAGCGCTAGCACCGCTGGTGTCGGCATGGCCCAGTACCAGCACGGCAGTCTTGGGGTCACCTTCGACAGTCTTGGCCACGCGGGTGATCGGGCCGAGGGTCATTGGCAGCAGCATGTTCGGGCGATCGGGGTTATACGAGCTGTCCACCGGCAGGGTGACCGCCAGCACATTGTCGCGGCGCTCCAGTTCCAGCTTGCTGTCCTTGATGGCTTCGCGCAGCTTGGGCTCGTACTCGTCCAGCCAGGCCTGGGTGGCCTTCTGGTCGATCTTCGGCACAACCGGCCCTTTGGCTTGCTTGTCATCACCGCCGAACGGCCACCACCAGCGGCTGGCACTATCGGACTTGGCATCAGCCTTGGCCACGTTTTCAGTGACGGCTGCCTTCACTTCCTGCTCGGCGACCTTGTCCGAACCAAAAGGCCACCAGCTGGAGCCACCTTCCTTGGAGCCGTCCGGGGAATGACTGGCGCAGCCGGTAACGGCGGTCAGGCACAGGGCGAGTGCTAAGGTTTTATGTGAAGACATCAGCGATACACCATGAAATTGAAAGATATTTTGCCAACACACTTGAGGCGTTGGCATTGAGGATAGTCAAAGGGGTGGGGCAATACCCGCATTACCCGATCAAAGGCAGTCGGCAAGGACACGTACCAGATTCTGTGCTCGGGGATCCATGAGCACATACGGGCCGAGGGTATTGACCACGAAACCGAAGGCCACGTCATGCTCCGGGTCGGCAAAACCAACCGAGCCACCGGCCCCTGGGTGGCCGAAGGCACGGGCACCCAGGCCAAAGGTGGCATTGGATACGTCGGGCTGGTCGAGCATGCAGCCCAGGCCAAAGCGGGTCTGGGTGAGCAAGGTGCGGTCCTGTCCGATGCTGTGCTCGCGGGTCAGTTCATCAAGCAGTTCGGATTCGAGCAGGCTGCCGTCCAGCAACCCGGCATAGAAACCCGCCAGGCTGCGGGCATTGCCATGGCCATTGGCCGCTGGCTGTTGCATACGTCGCCATTCCGGTTTGTTGGTGCTGGTCAGGATCGCCGGCGGGTTGGTGAAAGCGCGGGTCGACAGCGCCTCGGGTTCGCGCATCGTCACCTGCAGCAGGCGCTGCGCTGCGGCATCCCCTTGGTTGCCTTTGCCCCGGGCGATATGCGCCACGCGGTAGAACTCCTCATCTGCCAGGCCAACATGAAAGTCCAACCCCAACGGGCGAGCGGTACGGGCCACGATCGAGTCGCCAGGGCCCCGGCCATCGGCGCGGCGAATCAGCTCGCCGATCAGCCAGCCGTAGGTGATGGCGGCATAACCGTGCTCGCGACCCGGCGTCCACCATGGCGTTTCAGCCGCCAGGGCATTGACCATCGTCCCCCATTCATACAGGGCTTCGGCCGGCAACAACTCACGGATGGCCGGCAACCCGGCGCGGTGGCTGAGCAGCTGGCGCAAGGTGATCGACTGTTTACCAGCCTGGGCGAACTCGGGCCAGTAGTTGGCCACAGGGGCATCGAGGGCCAACTTGCCCTCGCCCACCAGTTGCAGGGCGGTGACGGCGGTGAACGTTTTGGTACAGGAGAACAGGTTGGCGATGGTGTCGCTGTGCCAGGCCTGCTGGCCATCCTTGTCGGCACTGCCGGCCCACAGGTCGACGACGGTTTCGCCACCGACCTGGATGCACAGCGCAGCGCCACGCTCCTGGGGATCTTCGAACAGCGCGGCAAAGGCTTCGCGCACGGCTTCGAACTTCAGCTCATAGTGACCCTGGATCTGCACCCGCTGTACTCCGTACGACCATGTCCAAAAAAGGTGTGCATTGTTTCAGTAGTTAGGTGTTTTGCAAACTGGCTTGGGCCAAATGGTCGCGACGAACGGTAGCTTGTGCTCAGGGCGCCTGTTTTTCCAGCTGGGTGCGCAATTGGCCCATCGCCTGCAGGTTGCCCTTGCGTACGGCGTCGACAAAACCCGGGTACGGCACATCGGTGATCGCCACCAGCCCAAGGTGGCCATTCTCGCCGTCAAGTAGCCGACCACTGGCTGGCTGGTCGAGGTATTGGAACCAGTGCGCGCCAACGATCATCGGCTGCGCCAGGGCCGCCTTGAGGAAGTTGCCATAGGCCGGACCGCGGTCTTCTTCCCGCGCCAGCTCCAGCGGCCCCGGCCAGAATGGCCCGCGATCACGCGAGCCGAACTGGAACTCGGACACCAGCACCGGCTTGTCCAGTTCGGCCAGGCGGGCGAAATCGTAGCCGTCCTGTGGCTTGAGGGTATAGAAGTTGAAGCTGAGTACATCGCAGAACTCGGCACAGGCCTTGACCGCCTCCGGCGTGCTGACCGCATAGCGACCACCGAGCAGCAGGTGATTGGGGGCGTGCCACTTCAGTGAGTCGGCAATGGTCTTGAAGTAGGTCTCGGCGAACACTTGCTGGAAGTGCTGGTAGTCGCGCTCGATTTCCGGATGTTCCGGGTCGGGCAGCGGTGCTTCGAAGCCCGGGTCTTCCATGAGTTCCCAGGCGGCCAGTTCGATGCCCCAGGCCTTGGACAGCCCTTGCTGGTTACGGTACTTGTCGCGCAGCTGCTTGAGGAAGGCGCGCTTGGCCGGTACATCGGTGGTCAGGCGCAAAGTGCCGTAGGCCAGGCCATACCGTGCTTTAGGGTCGCTGCCGGGGGCAGCCCAGGCCAGTTCATTGTCGGCGAAGTAGCCGATCAGCCAAGGGTCGTCACGGTGATCTCGGGCAGCAATGGCCACTGCGCGCTCGGTGGCCATGGCAAAACGCGGGTCGAACGGGTCGGGCATGCTGCCCCACCAATCCATGCCAGTGCTGATGCTGGCGTAATCACCCACGATCGACAGCGGCAAGGTGTAGGGCATACGTTTGGCCTGGCCCAGGGCGGGCTCGCTCCAGTTGCCGACCGTGTTGAAACCCCAGGCCTGCAAACGGTCGAGCGCATGCGTTTGCCAGCGGGCAGCGTCCAGTACCTGTGGCGGGCAATTAACGGGCTGCCCTTCAGCGGCCGGCGGGCAGGGTTTGCCGTAGGTACGTTGCAGGTTGGCGGCATAGAAATCGAACCAACGCCCTTGCTTGAAGTTGCGCCCTTGAGACGAGGCATTGCCATCGTCGTTGTTGCCTTCGCCGTAGAATGCGGCCAGCGCATCGCCCTCGCCCGGCAACGCCTTGAACATGCCTTCACGGCCGGCGACGTAGGTACGCCCGCCGTCTGCGGCGACGGCATTCACCCCCAGGGAATAGAACGGGTGGCCCTCCGGCGTTACCAGGTACCAGCGCCCATCACGCTTTTCGGTGCGAAAAAAACCTTTGGCCTCGAACGCCGGCCCGGCCAGCAGCCCGCCATAGCCGTCCAGTTGCTGCCTGCCCCGCTCAGCCAGCCAGCCCTTGAGCTGCTGCTGCTCACGCGTATCGGCCGCCTTGAGCTGCTCGTCATTGGCAACCTTCTCGGGCCAATTGCCGCGAGTGGACTGGCCGTAGGCATCGATCAGATCCTGGTACGCCGCCTTGTAGGCCAGGTCGTCATCCTGGATCCCCACCCGCTCGATCAGCAGGCTCTGCGCCACCTTGGGGTTGGGGATGCTCAGGCTGACCGAGGCCACCTGTTTGAGGTCCACCGCGCCAGCGCTGCTGGTCAGCAGCAAGCGCTGGCCGCCATGGCTCCACGGCATGGGCGGGCCGGCGCGCATGCCCTGGCTCAGCGGCGAGGTGGCCGTCAGCGGCACCATCACGGTTTGCGCGGGACCGGCCGGCAGGTCAATCCGGCTGATCAATGTGCCGCCATCGCTGCCTTGCACCGTGACATCCACTGTCAGCGCCCAGTCCATGCCACTCTGCAGGCGCAAGGTGAGGAACTGCCCGGCGGACCAGTCCCACGCCCCACCTTGCGGGCTCAGCCGCAGGGTCGGCCGCTCGGCCGGGTTGAACACCACACGCCGCAACACCTCGCCTTCGGCCGTCTGCTCGGCGTTGTACTGGGGCATGCCGGCATCCTCGGTTGCCACATTGACCACCGAGGCCGGGCGCACGAAGCTGAACAGCGTCTGCTGCCCAGCCAGCAAGGGCGAGCTGAACAGCAGGGCGAAAACGGCGGGCAGGGTGAGGCGGACCATAAGGCTGGGGCTCTCCTTCAGGCCACTCACGGGCCTTGGACTGAGTAATGTACGACGCGCCGAAGCAAGTGCCCCGGCGGTCAGCAAATCTCCCGCCGGAACGGCGGCAGCGCATTGAGAATAGCCTTGCCATAGCGCTGGGTGACCAGGCGCCGGTCAAGCAAGGTAATGACACCGCGATCCTGCTCGGTACGCAGCAGGCGACCGCAGGCCTGGATCAGCTTCAGCGAGGCGTCGGGTACGGCAATTTCCATGAACGGGTTGCCGCCACGGGCCTCGATCCACTCCGCCAGCGCGGCTTCGACCGGGTCATCGGGCACGGCAAACGGAATTTTGGCAATCACCACATGCTCGCAATAGGCGCCAGGCAGGTCGACACCCTCGGCAAAGCTTGCCAGGCCGAACAGCACGCTGTGCTGGCCATCGTCGACCCGCGCCTTGTGCTTGTTCAGGGTTTCCTGCTTGGACAGGTTGCCCTGGATAAGTACCAGCTTGCGCCAGTCACGGTCCAGGCCATCGAACACGTCCTGCATCTGCTTGCGCGAGGAGAACAGCACCAGTGCGCCGCGGGCATCTTCGACGATGTTCGGCAGCTCGCGGATGATGGCGGCGGTGTGCGCCGCCGCGTCGCGTGGGTCGGCCTTGAGGTCGGGCACCCGCAACAGACCGGCGTCGCCGTGCACGAACGGGCTGGGCACCACACAGGTGACCGCGTCACGCGGCAAACCCGAGCGCATGCGGAAGCGGTCGAATTTACCCAGCGCGGTCAACGTCGCCGAGGTCACCAACGCGCCGTGGGCAACGCTCCACAGGCTGCGGCGAAGCATTTCGGCAGCGAGGATGGGGCTGGCGTTGACTTCGATGTCGAACATCGCACCGCTTTCGGCCAACGTCAGCCAGCGAGCCATGGGCGGGCTGTCTTGCGGGTCTTCGGCGGTAAAGGCTGTCCACAGTTCCCAGTTGCCCTGGGCACGGGTGACCAGGCTGCCGAACAACGGGTACCACTCCTCGGCCTGGTGGCTGGCGATGCCAATGTTGACCTCACCGTCCATGCCTTCCTTGAGCAGGTCGGCCAGACGGGTGAACAGATCGTTGAGGCGGGCAAAACCCTTCTTCAGCTCGATACCCACTTCGCGCAGCTGCTCCGGCACGACGCCGCCTTCGAAGCGATAGCGGGGGCGCTCACGGCCCTCGGTGTCTTCACTGGGACGGAAGTCGGCCACCTGCTCGCAGAGGGTGAACATGAACTGCTGCTGGGTGCGCACTTCCCGCGCCAGCTCTGGGACCTGCTCGATGTACTTGCCCAGATCGCCGGGCAGCGGGTGCTGGGCCAGCAGCTTGGTCAGGTTCTTGGCGGTCTGCTCCAGCCAGTCTGCGGTGGAGCGCAGGCGGGAATAATGGGCGAAGTGGCCGATAGCCTTGTCTGGCAGGTGATGGCCTTCGTCGAACACATACACGGTGTCGCGCGGGTCAGGCAGCACCGCACCGCCGCCCAGGGCCAGGTCGGCCAGCACCATGTCATGGTTGGTAACGATCACGTCGACCTTGCCCATGCCTTCACGGGCCTTGTAGAACACGCACTGCTGGAAATTCGGGCAGTGTCGGCCGGTGCACTGACTATGGTCGGTGGTCAGCCGGGCCCAGTCCTGGTCTTCCAGGGCTTCTGACCAGCTGTCACGGTCGCCGTCCCAGCGGTTGCCGGCAAGCTTCTCGATCATGCTGTTGAACAGCTTCTGGCTGCGCTCGTCGACTTCGATGCGGAAGCCTTCTTCCTCGAACAGCTGAGCGGTAGCCGACTGGGCGTGGCCCTCCTGCAGGAGGATGTCGAGCTTGGACAGGCACAGATAGCGGCCACGGCCTTTGGCCAGGGCGAAGCTGAAATTGAGCCCGCTGTTGCGCATCAGGTCAGGCAGGTCCTTGAAGACGATCTGCTCCTGAAGGGCCACGGTAGCGGTGGCAATCACCAGGCGCTTGCCGGCTGCCTTGGCGGCCGGGATGGCGGCGAGGCTGTAGGCCACCGTCTTGCCGGTACCGGTGCCCGCCTCGACGGCAACCACGGCAGGCTCGCCGGCGCGGCGGCCTTCATCGTCGCAGGCAATGTCGCCCAGTACCTTGGCCACTTCGGCGATCATCAGGCGCTGGCCATAGCGGGGCTTGAGGCTCTTGGCTTCGAGAAAACGCGAGTAGGCGCCCTGGATGGTGGCTTTGAGTTCGTTGCTGATCATGGTCTGCAGGCGCCCGTAGGGCTGGATATATTTTCAGTGTTTCGCATGGGCGGCTATCATACCCCGCTATTGCCCTTTATGCCGCATGGAGATCCGGATGCTCGCCTTTGCCCTGCCCTACACACTGCATGTTCTGGCTGCCCTGGTATGGGTCGGCGGCATGTTCTTCGCCTGGCTGGTGCTGCGCCCGGCAACGGTTGCGGCCCTTGAAGGGCCTGCGCGGCTGCGGCTGTGGGTGGAAGTTTTCCGACGCTTCTTTGGCTGGGTCTGGCTGGCGGTGGCGATCTTGGCGATAAGTGGTATCGGCATGTTGCACTTGCGTTTCAGCGGTTTCGAGACTGCACCGAAGTACGTACAGGTGATGATCGGTGGGGGCATCGTCATGTTTGCCTTGTTCATGCGCATTCAGGCGTTGCTGCTGCCGGAGTTGAAGACGGCGGTCCAAGCCGAGGACTGGCCGACGGGGGCGGCGGTGCTCGGGCGCATTCGGCGGATGGTGGGGGTCAACCTGCTGCTGGGCCTGGCCGTGGTTGCTGTGGCCAGCTCGCGCCTGATGATCTGACAGCTGAGTTATGCGTTGGAGATAGATCGAGCGCCGCGCGGGCGGCGCTCGATCGCATAGGCGCTGCAATTTCCCTGGCGAGAACTTCGCAGCCAAAAAGGTTTACAGGTGTTGCAGAATCAGCTCACCTGCGGCGCCTGCCAGGCCGGGCTGCCCAGGCTGCCCTGGCCGGCCATTGGCGCCAGCATCGGTGCTGTACACCAGGCAACCCTTGCTAGCCCCACCTTTACCCGCCTTCCCCGCCGCCCCGGGCTTGCCTGGGGCGCCACCCTCCAGGCGCACGACAACGCGCTCTTGCGCGAACCCCTGCGGCACGCTGAGGCGGATGCGCCCGCCCGGCGCACCATCGTGCCCGTTGCCGCCGTCATCGCCATTGGCACCACGGCTGGCCTGGCCCCAGGTGCAACCACCCGCCTGCCCGTTGCCACCATCAAGGCCCACATAACCCGGCGCCCCCGCGCCACCACGGGCATCGATCGCCACCCGCTCGGCATCCACTTCAGCCAGTTTCAGGTCCAGGCTGCGGCCTGGCCGAGCTGCCCGCTGATAACTACCCGCCGCTCCGGGGGCACTGAATTCACTGCCTTCACCCAACCTCGCACTACGCGCCTCGATGACCAGGGGGCTGTCGGAGGGTGCAATGGCGATACGCGCATCACGGCCCAGCTCCAGGTGATCGACCGTCAATTGCGCAAGCGAGGCTGGCAGCAGCAGGGTTGCCGCATCGGCGACACGCAGGTGCGTGAAATGCACGCTGGCCGACTTGTCGGGCAGGCGCAGCATGGAATTGGCGGCGACCTCCAGGCTTTCAGCCTGGGCCAAGGGAGCGGCCAACATGGCCAGCAACATCAAATTACGCATTTCGGGGCGCCTCCTGCGCACGGGGAATGGACATGACATGGAAGATACCCGTCAAGAGGATCTGCAAACGGTCGAACCAGCGGTGGCTGCGCCCACGCAAGCTGCCATTGAAGAACAGCACTTCGAGGAGGTGCAAGCTGAACAGGACGATGCCGGCGGCATTGATCAACAGATTGAAGGGCAAAGGTTGTGGCATCAATTGATTGAACAACACCACACCCCAGAAAGCGACCGTCAGGACCTTGCCCAGGCCCAGGATGAACTTCATACCCCGCCCCTATAAATTGTTGTTTTGTCGAGACAGCCCGTTCGAGCGGGCCATGCGACCAACATTAACTGCAATGCCAAGGCAGGCGCCAGCACCGCTCAGTTGAGGTGCAGCTCCACTCGTCGGTTGCGCGCGCGGCCCTCCTCGCTTTCGTTATCAGTGACAGGCTCGCTTTCTCCACGGCCCTGGCTGGTGACCTTGCCCGGTTCCAGGCCCTGGCTGATAAGGTACTCGGCAACGCTGCTGGCACGGCGCTCGGAAAGCGCCTGGTTGTAGCTGTCGGAACCCACGTTGTCGGTGTGTCCGATCACGCTCACCTTGGCGATGGCCGGTGAGTCGAGTTTCGCCACCAGGCCTTGCAGCCGTTGCTGCGCCGCCGAGGTCAGGTCGGCGGAATCGAAGGCAAACATCACCGCGCCGTTGTCATCGAGGATGATCACCTCCGGCGAGGGCTCAGGTACAGTGGCAGGCGGCGCTGCGGGGTACTCCTTCAGCGGGCAACCCATATGGTCGACTGCAGTGTTGGCGGGAGTATCGGGGCAATGATCGCGGCGGTCGAAAATGCCGTCGCCATCTTCGTCACCGTCTTGGGCGTAACAGATCAACCCCCCGGCAATGGCGCCCAGAGCGCCGCCACCTGCGGCCCAAGTGGAGCTTTCAATAGCGCCCAGGCCGCCCCCGACCAGGCCTCCCAGCAGGCTGCAGATGGGCCAGGTCCTTTGGTTGAGCGGCGCGCCACCATCGCTGTGGGTTGCACAGCCCGCGAGCAGGCTGGCAGCCACCAACAGCGGCAGCGCCGCCTTCGACGTCACACTCATGCTGAATGCTCCTGTGTCATTGGCCACGAACGGCTGACCGGCATGAAGACGCGCCCGTGCCACTGCTCAAGGCACGGGCGCACACCATCTACCGCTGGATCTTGATTTCGGTACGGCGGTTCATGGCACGCCCCTCGGCCGTGGCATTGTCAGCCACCGGCTGGGTTTCACCAGCGCCGACCACCGAAACGAAGCTGCTGCGCGGTACACCGCTCTCGACCAGGTAATCGGTCACCGAGTGGGCCCGACGCTCGGACAGTTTCTGGTTGTAGCTATCGGAGCCAACGCTGTCGGTATGGCCGCTGACGCTCAGGCGGGCGGAGGGCGCTTCCTGCTTCAGGCGCGTGGCAATGGTGTTGAGGCGCTCTTTGTCACGGGCGGTCAGGCGTGCAGAATCGAACTCGAAGTGCACATCGCGGATGACGATGACCTCTTCCTTCTGCACCACCACTTCCTCCACCACTGCTACCGGCTCAGGCGGGCAGCCGTTGGCATCGACCTGCACACCACGGGGTGTGCCCGGGCACTTGTCACGGCTGTCCGGCACGCCGTCGCCATCCTCGTCACCATCGCCATGGGCCCAGCAATAGCCCGCCGCCAGGCCACCGCCCAACAACGCACCCCAGCCAGCCCAGCTGGAACTTTCAATAGCGCCCAATGCGGCGCCACCTACACCCCCGACGGCGGCACATTTCGGCCAGTCGGTTTTCTGCAAACCTGCACAACCAGTCAACACACTGGTGAGCAGTACCAGGGGTAACGCTGTGCGTACTATGCTCATTTCATTGCTTCTCCTAGGGGGAATCGGCATAAGGCCGATCTCTGGGAGTAAAGACCGGGCATTCGAACCCTGCCAGCAATAAGCCACGACATGGTCACAAGCCTCTTTGCCCGCACGCCGCAGCCCGCTAGTCTTGGACGACTTGAACGAGGATTGGCAATGACCGACGGTTTTTCCCAACGCACCCCGCAGCAGGCCCTCGCGGCCCTGCTCGAACGCTTCACCCCACAACGCCTGCTGCTGGTCGGCACGCGCTTTCCGGCGCTGGATGCCTTCGCCCAGGCGCACCCCCAGGTGACTATTGCCACTGCAGCCCCGGGCCCGCTGCCGGCCGAACTGGCGGCACAACGCTTTGACCTGGCGGTGCTGGTGGACTGCCTGGAACACCTGCCCAAGCGCACCGGCCTGGAACTGCTCGGCGGCATTCGCAACCTCAATGCCAGCCGGGTCGCGGTGCTGACCGACCTGACCGCCTGCGGCTGGCAAGATACTGACTTCTTTGCCCTGGCCCTGTCGGCCAGCGAGAAATTCCGCCGTGACCAGCAGGTATTGAGCCTGTTCACCTATGATCTACATGACTACAAGCAGGTCCCGGACTGGCTCAACGCCCGGTTCTGGGCCAATCCTGAAAACTTCGGCAAGTACTGGTGGTGATGATGAGTGTCTCGGTCTGCCCTTGCGGCAGTGGCAACCTGCTCGACGCCTGTTGCGGGCATTACCATGCCGGCACCCCGGCACCCGATGCCCAGGCGCTGATGCGCTCACGCTACAGTGCCTACGTGCTGGGCCTGGTCGACTACCTGGTCGCCACCACCCTGCCGGCCCAGCAAGCCGACCTGGACAAAGCCGCCATGGCTGCCTGGAGCGCCCAGAGCACCTGGCTGGGGCTGGAGGTGGAAGGCGCCGAAGTGCTGGGCGGCCAGCCGGAGCACGGGTTTGTCACCTTCACCGCACGCTGGCACGACCAGGATGGCGATCACCAGCACCGTGAACGTTCGGCGTTCGTCCAGCATGCCGGGCGCTGGTACTTCATCGACCCTACGGTCGGGCTGAAGGCCGGGCGTAACGACCCTTGCCCTTGCGCCAGCGGGCAGAAGTTCAAGAAATGCTGCGCCAGTTACGTGGGGAGCTGACCATGATGACCCGCGCCCGTCTGCTAATGCCCTGCACCCTGATGGCATGCCTGGCGTTGCTGGCGGGCTGCGCCAGTTGGGGGGGTGACGACTGGCGCGAGCCCGAAGTGCACCTGATCGAGGTCGAAACGGTCAAGGCCAGGTTGCTGGAGCAAGAGTTCGTGCTGCACGTGCGGGTCGACAACCCCAATGACAGCCGCCTGTTCATCCGCAACCTGTCGTATGCAATACGCCTCAACGACCTGCTGCTGGTACAGGATGAAGCCAGCGTATGGCGCAGCGTGGGCGGGCACGCCCGACGCACCTTCAAGATTACCGCGCGAACCAACCTGTGGCAGCACCTCAAGCCACTGGCCAAGCTGCTCAGAAGCAAGCAGCCGCTGCATTACACCCTGCAGGGCGAGCTGGCGACCGGGCTGCTCATCCATCGGGACCTGCACTTATCGCGCAGTGGTGAGATAATCCCCGGCGATCACATCCCGGAGTAACCCTGCAATGTCCCAACAACCTCACGTTCATGGCCCTGACTGCAACCACGACCATGATCATGACCACCACCACGATCATGGCCATGTACACGGCCCGCATTGCAATCACGGCCACCAGGAGCCGGTACGCAACGCCCTGAAGGACGTTGGCCGTAACGACCCTTGCCCGTGCGGTAGCGAGAAAAAGTTCAAGAAGTGCCACGGCGCCTGATTGACTGGCTCGATTAAAAACCTGCTACGCGGCCTTTCGCCGGGTCGCCCCCAGCAAGTCCTGGTACCAGAGCCCGGCGTCATAGGCGATGGTGACCAGGGTGGTCGCGGCATACCGCGGGTGCTGTGCCATGCGCTGGGCAACAGCGAGGCAGGCTGCGGCGGTATTCCCCACGAAAATGCCACTTTGCATGTAGAACCAGCGCTGTGCGGCCAGCATTTCGGCGTGCTGCACCTGAGCCCGTTCGTCCACCAGCGACCAGTCCATGAAGGGTGGGCAAACACCCACCGCCATGCCTTCAAAGCGATGGTCGGTGAACACGCCCGCCCTTGAATCACAACCGCTGGGGTCGACCAACACCGTCGAAACGTCAAAACCGTGGTCCTTCAGCCCCAGGGTAATACCTGTAAAACTTGCACCAGTGCCGGCGCAGCCGACAAACAGGATTTCCCGCCCAGCCCCGACGTTGGTCAATTGCACGGCCAGTTCGCTGGCCGTCTGGTAACGATGGGCTTCAATGCCCACCGGGTTGTTGAATTGATCGGTATAGAAATAGGACTTGCCCAGCGCGACCTGGTTATCCAGGTGATGCATCACGACATCCTTGGGCGTGGCACCGGCCACCAGCATTTCCTTGCCGATCAGCCTGGCACCAAAACACTCCAGCAAGTCCCGTTTGGTCTGGCTGAAGCCAAGCCCTACCGCCAGCTCCACGGCAACCTGGTATTTGTGGCAGGCCGCCAGCAAGCCGAAACCGAAACTGCCACCGGTTTTTTCGATGACCGTCGTCACACCTGGGATGATGTCGCCATTGCGCAAGGCATGTTCCACGATGAGCCGGGCTGCCCGGTACTTGTGGCTACCGCCTGGGTTGTTCATTTCCAGTTTGGTGTAGATGCGTTCGCTGACGCTGATGAGTTCGCTCATTTGCGGCTACCTTCCATGGAAGTGTGCAGGCAGGCCTTGTTCTGCAGCAGGCCAGCAGTGGCGAAAAGCAAACCGATGCAAAGGGCCATGCAGATGGCGTTGGTGCCATCCCAGCCAACCGTGCTCAGCAACAGTGAAGGGCTGAAGGCACCGACGGTTGCCAATATGGCAATGGCCAAGTCGTTCTTGCCCTGCATCTGCATCGCTGCCGGGCTGTTCTGCAGGGCCTGGGCCAGCAATGCACCGCCGCCCACATAGGTCAGGTTCCAGCCCAGCCCGAGGGCAATCAGCGCCAGGGTCATCATGGCGTAGCTGTGGGACCAGATATTCAGCGCCGAGCATCCGATCAACAGGGCCAAACCGGCACAGATGGTGGTCTTGATGCCCAGCTTCTGGATGATTGCGCCGGTGAAAAACGACGGTGCAAACATGGCTACCACATGCCACTGGATTGCCAGGCGCACGTCAGAGAAGTCCTCATGCATGTGTTTCATGTGCATCGATGCCTGAATCATGAGCAGGTTCATGATCCCGTAGCTCAGTGCCGCCACCGCCATGGCAACTTTCACGGCCGGGCTGAACGGTTCGGCGCGGGGAGTGGCCGATTTTTCCGCGTGCTGACGAGCCTTGGCGGTGCCGGCATCGTTGGGCAGGCAAACGGCAATCATCAGCGAAATCACCGCCAGGCCAACAAACGAGGCATAACACAGCGAAAACAGCGGGTACCCGCCAACGTCCCTGAGCCATTCGGTCAGTGTCGGCCCCACCACTGCGGCAATCACGCCCCCCGCCACAACCAGTGAAAGGGCTTTGGGCTTGAGGCTCTGGGCCAGATTGTCAGTGGCCGCGAAGCGGTTGAAGTTGGCAAAGGCGATATACACGCCCAACGCCGAATGGCTCAACACCAGCAGCTGGAACTGCTGGTACTCCACAGCCAGATAACCGCTGATACCAGAAGCCGCCAAAGGGATCGCCCCCAGCATGAAGGCCTTCTTGCGACCGATACGGCTCATCAACCTGGAGACGGGGTAGGTCGCCAGCATCAGGCACAGGAACTGGAACCCGTAGGGCACGGTGGACCACGCAGCAGCGGGTGCCAAGGCCGCACCGACAATGGCGGCCATGGTCACGGACATGACGGCGGTCGTCAGGTTGATCGACTGTGCGCTGAAGTACAGGTAGGTCCGCCGCGGGAGTGTGCTGTTCATAGTGCAGGCTCGTGATAGGTGGACAGATCGATTTCGGCATCCGGGAACACACAGATCAGCCGCTCTTTGCCCTTGCCCAGGCGTTTGCGCCGCACGGATAGGCGCCCGATGCGACCAGGCGACTCAAGGTGTGTGCCGCCACACGGGATTTCGATGCCGTTGTAGGTCCACAACCGCGCGTCTTCCAGGCCCTGCACCGCGTAGTGCTCGATGGGCGCATTGCAGGCGATCAGCTCATTTGCACGCCGCTCTATCTCAACCACGTCTTCGGCAGTGAAGGCGTCCTCAACCAGAAAATCGAACCGCGCAGAGTCTTCCTTGATGTGGCAGCCGATGGTCCACTGTTTCAATTCTTCTCGCAGGCTGATCGCCGCGGCATACAGGAAGTGACTGGCACTGTGAGACAGCGTCAACCGTTCGCGCCGTTCAGTATCGATAGTGACGCGGGCCGGCATGCCAACGGTGACTTCGTCCAGCAGATGCAAGTCATCAGGGTGCAGGCTGTGAATAATGATGCCGCCCAGTTTTCCGCCCTTGAAACCTTCCAGGCGAATAGGGCTGCCATAAAGTTTTTTTACCCAGACAAAGCGCACGGTACCGATCGGTAGTTCAATGGTGCCGACGTCTGCCTCCTGGCCACCACCTTCTGGATAGGCCACGGTACTTTGCAACTCGATACCGTCACTGTGCACCCGCGTTACTTGCGTACTTGCGCCCGCCAGATACTGGTCTTTGTAATACAGCTTTTCAGTATTGCGTAGCACTTCATAGTTCAGAGCATTCATGATTCCAGTACCACCTGCAATGATGTTTTAACCTGCACCCGGGCAGCCGCAGGTACGTCTTTTGTAACAATGCAGCCAGGCCCTATAAAGGCGCCGTCACCCACATGGATAGCGCCGAGTACACTGGCGAAAGCGCCGATCTGGACCCGGTTGCCGAGGGTTGGATGGCGAGGGCTCGAAGGGTTGTCGCTGATGCCGCGAGCGCCCAGCGTGACGCCGCCCAGCACGTAGCAATCGTCACCAATGGTCGAGGTTTCACCAATGACGGTGCCCATGCCGTGATCGATGATGAAACGCGCACCGATACGGCTGCGGAAATGGATTTCCGCACCCGAGAGCATTTTCCCGCGCCTGGAGATCATCGCGGCCAGGCATTGGCCACCAGCGCCGTAGGTAGAAGCAGTATTGTTATATATCCAATGGGCAAGCCGATAATGCAGAACTGCAGAATAAGAGGTATAGGTCCTTGCAATGAACACCAGGTCACGGCCAGCAGCCGGGTCTTTCTGGGCAAAGGCCTGTAAATCGGCATGCGCCTGTTCTGAAACACTTTCAATCACTGATGTTTGAACAAGTGCCTCGAACTCATCGATTGAGCAGCACTCCAATAACGCCGAGGTCACAAGGTTTTTCACAACTTTGAATGAGGCCAGTTCGTCAGGCACAGGAAGCCTGGCAATGACGGCTGATTGCATGTCCATAATCTGCATGGGCTTGATATCCAGTTATCTGGTCTGCACAGACGTTAAAAGTGCCGCCGTTGCTGGCAGCCGAAAGTTCCGACAAGGGGATAGTGGCATGTACTGGCCATTAGCAAACGAACAGTCGACAAGCATTTCCGTTAACTGTTAGGCTTTTTTTTCTAACGGTTTCGGACCTGCCATGAACCCCTGCAGCCTTCATCACCTGTTAAAACAACGCCTGGATGCAGGCGAATGGTTGCCCGGGCAACGCATGCCCTCCATTCGCAAGCTGACAGCAGCGGTCGACTTCAGTTACCACGACGTGGTATCGGCCTATGCCCAGCTGGTCAGCGAAGGTGTATTGACGGCCTCGCCCGGCCGCGGTTACTTCGTCGCAAACCGCACCCGGCAAACCAGCGTGATCCACGAGCCCGAGTGCATGGCCGGAGACCCGCTGTTCCGTCTGCTGCAAGGCGGCCAGCACTACACCAAACTGGGCAGCGGTTGGTTGCCCCCCGCATGGCGGGACACCGAACTGCTGGCCAAGGCGATTCGGCGCACGGCGCGGCTGGAGCAAAGTTCGCTGGCAGAATATGGCGATATCCAGGGTTACCTGCCCATGCGCAAACAGCTGTGTGTGCACATGAAACGGCTGACCCGTGTCGAAGCCCGCCCCAACCAGTTGCTGACGACGCTAGGCGCTACCCAAGGCCTGGACCTGGTCGCCCGCTTGCTGATCAAGCCAGGCGACCACGTTTTCGTCGATGAGCCGGGCAACGGCAACCTGATCAAGCTGATCCAGCTGGCGGGCGGGCACGTTGTCGGCATCCGGCGGACCCAGGACGGGCCGGACGTGGAGGAAATGAGAAGCCACCTGGCCAGGCACAAGGTCAAGGCGTTTTTCTGCAACAGCACCTTCCACAACCCCACCGGCAGCAACATCAGCCCGCACAACGCCTTCAGCGTGCTGCGCCTGGCAGTGGAGCACGAGTTCTACGTGGTCGAGGATGATGTATATGGCGACTTCAGCCCTGCCGTGCGCCAGACATTCGCCGAACTGGACAACCTTGACCGGGTCATCTACATCGGCAGTTTTTCCAAATGCCTGTCCGCCTCGTTACGCGTGGGCTTCATCGCCTGCTCGCAAGACCTGATAGAACCCCTCACCCGCCTGAAACTGCTGACCTGCGTAGCCGTGCCTGCGTTTTGCGAGCGATTCGTCAACACCATATTGTCGGATGGCACCTATGCCCGGCATATGAAGGATGTGCAGCAGCGCCTGATACGGCAACAAGTTCAGACCCAACGCTTGTTGCTTGAGCGCGGTTGGCAGTTCGAGATCGCGCCGCAAGGGGGCATGTTCCTCTGGGTCTATCACCCGGACCTGCCAGACCTGCAACCTCTGGTACGCAAACTGGAGCAGAACAAGATCCTGCTGATGCCCGGCTCTGCGTTCGCAGTCACCCGTGACTACCGGCGCTATGCGCGCATCAACTGCACGCATTTTTCCGACACGCTGGCAGACCACTTCAACGTTTGAGCCTGCGCAGGTAAATAAACCGACATAGGACCTTGCATGGCGCCTGCGCGCTTACTACCTTAGCGCCTTTCGAAACCCGCCTCGCCTTGCAGGAGCCCTTGTCATGGCCGCCCCCGCCTTTCCTCCCTTACGCCTGCGGTTTGCAACCGCCGCAACGCTGCTCGGTATGCTCGGGCTGGCCGGCTGCCAGACGGGCGGCCACCAGGACAGCGTGCCACCGACCAGCGGCGTGCAGCCACTCAAGGGCCTGGCGCAAAACGTCTCGGTGCGCCGCAACGCGATGGGCGCGCCGCTGATCGAAAGCAGCAGCTTCCATGATGCGCTGTTCAGTCTGGGCTATGTGCACGCCGGCGACCGCATCGAACAGATGGTTGCCATGCGCCTGCTCGCCCAGGGTCGCCTGGCCGAACTGGCCGGCAGCGACGCGCTGGACATCGACCGCCTGATGCGCGCTGCCAACCTCAAGCAGAGCGCCGCCCAGCAATACGCCGACGCATCGCCACGGCTCAAGCGCTTCTTCGAAGTGTATGCACGCGGGGTCAACGCCTACCTGTTCCGCTACCGCGACAAGTTGCCGGCCGGTCTGGCCAACAGTGGCTATCGCCCCGAATACTGGAAGCCTGAGGACTCGGCGCTGATCTTCTGCCTGTACGCGTTCAGCCAGTCGGTGAACCTGCAGGAAGAACTGAGCGCCCTGACCCTGGCAGAGAAGGCCGGCAGTGACAAACTGGCCTGGCTGCTGCCCGGCGCCCCGGATGAGCCACTGGCTCAAGGCGAAGTGGACAAGCTCAAGGGCCTGAACTTGGCCAGCCAGCTGCCGGGCCTTCACGCACTGGCGGCCGCCAGCCAGAAACTGGCCGACCTTGGCCTGCTCGGCAGCCCGGGCTCGGCCAACCTGGCGCTGGGGCCGCAGCGCAGCCGCAGTGGCAAGAGCCTGCTGGCCAGCGACAGCCGTGCCGCCTGGGCCCTGAGCCCGGTGCAAATCCACACTGGCAAGTACCAGGTCGCCGGCCTGTCGTTACCCGGCCTGCCAATCGTGCTGGCCGGCTACAACGGCAAGCTGGCCTGGAGCAGCAGCGCCGTGATGGCCGACAACCAGGACTTGTACCTGGAGCAACTGCGACGTCAGGGCAACCAGCTGAGTTACCTGGCCGATGGCAAATGGCTGCCGGCCCGCGCCCGTAGCGAAACCTTCTTTGTCCGTGGCCAGCGCCCGCTGCGCGAGGTGATGTACGACACTCGCCATGGCACCCTGCTGGCCCAACCCGACAACGCCGGCCTGGGCCTGGCGCTGAACCTGCCGCAGTTCAAGGGCGACCGCAGCCTGGATGCGCTGTTTGACCTGACCCGGGCCAAGAACGTGGAGCGCGCCTTCGACAGTACCCGTGAAGTGACTGCTGCTGCCCTCAATTTCGTCTTCGCCGAACCTGAACACATCGGCTGGCAGGTCAGCGGCCGCTACCCCAATCGCCGTGAAGGCCAGGGCCTGCTGCCCTCGCCCGGCTGGGACGGGCGCTATGACTGGGACGGCTATGCCGACCCGATGCTGCACCCCTACGACCAGGACCCACCTGCCGGCTGGATCGGCCACGCCAACCAGCGCAGCCTGCCGCGAGGCTATGGCATGCAGCTGTCCAGCACCTGGTATTACCCGGAACGCGCTGAGCGCCTGGCCCAGCTGGCCGGCAATGGCCGCCACGACAGCCGCAGCCTGATGGCAATGCAGAACGACCAGGTGACCCTGCTGGCCGGCAAGCTCAAGCAGATGTTCGATGCCCCCGGCATGGCCCAGCCACTGAAGCAGGCGATCGATGCGCTGCCCGCCGCCCAGCGCGACAAGGCCAAAGATGCGCTGGCCCGGCTCAAGGCGTTCGACGGCCGTCTAAGCACGGTGTCGGCTGATGCAGCGCTGTATGAGCTGTTCCTTCAGGAAGTGGCACGACAGACGTTCCTCGACGACCTTGGCCCGGAGTCCGGCCCGGCCTGGCAGGCCTTCGTCAACAATGCACGGTTGTCCTTCTCGGCGCAGGCCGATCACTTGCTCGGTCGCGATGACAGCCCGTTCTGGGATGACCGCAGCACCCCGCAGAAAGAAGACAAGCCCACCATCCTCGCCCGCAGCCTGGCTGGCGCGGTGGATGCCGGCACCGCACAACTGGGCGCAGACCGCCGCGCCTGGCAGTGGGGCAAGCTGCACCAATACCGCTGGCCGGCACCGGCCTATCATGGTTTGGGCGATGCCACCAGCCGTTCGCCGCTGGCGGCAGGCGGCGACCTCACTACCCTGGCCCTCACGCCGTACGCCTGGGGCAGCGACTTCGACACCCGCCTGCCGGCCTCGGCGCGGATGATCGTCGACTTCGGCCAGGCCGAACCTTTGCAGGTGCTGACCAGCAGCGGGCAGTCGGGCAACCCGGCCAGCGCACATTACAGTGACGGGCTGGATGCGTGGTTCAAAGGGCGCTTCATGAACCTGCCGCTACAGCCGCAGAATTTTGGCAGGGCATATGGCAACCCGCGGCTCACGTTGGTGCCCGGCAAATAAACGCCATCGCCTTTTTCGGGGCTGCTTGGCAGCCCCAACCATTCTCGGTCGAACTTCCTCTCTCCAGCATGGCTCCTAACTGGTAACTCCAAACCGGCGCCCATGCCATGGACCTCGTCATCGCCCGCCCCGAAGGCCTCTACTGCCCGCCCGGTGATTTCTACATAGACCCTTGGCGGCCCGTGGACCGCGCCGTGATCACCCATGGCCACGGTGACCATGCACGCACCGGCAATGGCCATTATCTGACAGCCAGCCCCGGCGCCGGCATCCTGCGTAGCCGCCTGGGCCAAGACATCAACTTGCAGACCCTGCCTTACGGCGAGCGCCTGGTACACCATGGCGTGACCCTGAGCCTGCACCCGGCCGGCCATGTGCTGGGCTCGGCGCAGGTGCGCCTGGAGCATCAGGGCCAAGTCTGGGTCGCCTCAGGTGACTATAAGGTTGAGCCCGATGCCACCTGTACTCCCTTCGAACCGGTGCCGTGCCACACCTTCATCACCGAATCCACTTTTGGCCTGCCAATCTACCGCTGGCCCAGCCAGGCCGACATCTTCGCCGGCATCAATGCCTGGTGGCGGGCCAACAGCGAACAGGGCAAGGCCAGCGTGCTGTTTTGCTATGCCTTCGGCAAGGCCCAGCGGATTCTGCATGGGCTGGACCCCAGCCTCGGCCCGATCCTCGTTCATGGCGCCGTTGAACCCCTCAACCGGGTATACCGGGACGCCGGCGTACACCTGCCAGAAACGCGCTATGCCGGCGATATACCGCGCAACGACCCTTTGCTGCGCCAGGCGCTGGTCCTGGCGCCCCCCTCGGCCAGCGGCAGCAGCTGGATGCGCCGCTTCGGCGACTACAGCGATGCGTTCGCCAGTGGCTGGATGCTGCTGCGCGGCACCCGCCGGCGCCGCGGCGTAGACCGGGGCTTCGTGCTCTCGGACCATGCCGACTGGCCCGGCCTGCTGTGGGCCATCGGCCAGACGGGCGCCGAACGGGTGATGGTCACCCACGGCTCGGTCAACGTGCTGGTGCGCTACCTCAACGAGCAAGGCCTTGATGCCCGCGCCTTCGCCACCGAATACGGCGACGAGGACGACGTTATCACTACCGAACCCACACTATGAAAGCCTTCGCCACGTTGTACCTGCGCCTGGATGCGACCACTTCCAGCAACGCCAAGCTAGAGGCGCTGCGCGAGTATTTCGCCAGTGCTCCCGCCGCAGATGCGGCCTGGGCCGTGTACTTTCTGGCCGGCGGACGCCCACGCCAGCTGGTGCCCACTCGCCTGTTGCGCGAACAGGCAATGGCCAGGGCCGGGTTACCGGACTGGCTCTTCGAAGAAAGTTATCAGGCAGTGGGTGACCTGGCCGAAACCATTTCGCTGTTGTTGCCCATCCACGCCGAGGGCAGCGATGAAGGCCTTGCCACCTGGGTGGAGCAGTACTTGCTGCCCCTGCGCGGGCTACCACCAGAGCAGGCTCAACAGCGCCTGCAGCCGCTGTGGGCGCAGCTGGACCGCCCCAGCCTGATGCTGTGCCTGAAACTGATCACTGGCAGTTTTCGCGTAGGCGTGTCCAAGCTGCTGGTCACCCGTGCCCTGGCGCAACTGGCCGGGCTGGACGCCAAACGCGTCGCCCAGCGGATGGTCGGCTACACCGATATCAGCCACCGCCCCACGCCCGCCAGCTATGAAAAGCTGATTGCCGCCGAGTCGGCCGATGAACACAGCCAGCGCGGCGGCCTGCCCTACCCGTTCTTCCTGGCGCACCCGCTGCAAGCGCCAACCGAACAGTTCGACGCACTGCTCGGGCCACCTAGCGCCTGGCAAATCGAGTGGAAATGGGACGGTATCCGCGCCCAGGTGGTCAAACGAGAAGGCCAGCTGTGGGTCTGGTCGCGTGGTGAGGAGCTGGTCACCGATCGCTTCCCCGAGCTGCACAGCCTGGCGCAGACGTTACCCGATGGCGTCGTGCTGGATGGTGAAATCCTGGTATGGAAGCCAGGCGATACCCCCGCTGAACTGGCGGTACAGCCCTTTGCTTTGCTACAGCAGCGCATCGGCCGCAAGACACTGGGCAAGAAATTGCTGAGCGATGCACCGGTGGTACTGCAAGCCTACGACCTGCTGGAGTGGCAAGGCGAGGACTGGCGCAACCGGCCGCAGCACGAACGCCGCCGGCAGCTGGAACAGTTGGTACAAGACCACCCACTGGCCCCGGTGCTGCTTTCGCCCCTGCTCGAAGGCCCCGACTGGGCTGACCTCGCCCGCCAGCGCGAGCAATCACGCAGCCTGGATGTCGAGGGCCTGATGCTCAAGCAGCGTGAAGCCCTGTACGGCGTGGGGCGCACCAAGGACATGGGCACCTGGTGGAAGTGGAAGATCGACCCGTTCAGCGTCGATGCCGTGCTGATCTACGCCCAGCGCGGCCACGGTCGGCGGGCCAGCCTGTACAGCGACTATACCTTTGCCGTGTGGGATGCACCGGCCGGCACACCGGGCCGCGCACTGGTGCCCTTTGCCAAGGCCTACTCCGGCCTCAGTGACGAAGAAATGCGCAAGGTCGACGCCATTATTCGCAAGACCACGGTGGAAACCTTCGGCCCGGTGCGCAGCGTGACGCCGACGCTGGTGTTCGAACTGGGCTTTGAAGGCATCGCTTTATCGAAGCGCCACAAAAGCGGCATCGCCGTGCGCTTTCCACGCATGCTGCGTTGGCGGCTGGACAAGCCGGTGGAAGAGGCGGATGACCTGGCAACCTTGCAGGCATTGCTGGCCTGAGGCAATTCTGGCCCGCGAAGAAGCCAGCGCGATCAACGGAGCGAAAGCGATGCAGGCGCAAGGCCAAAAATTATGCTTCTATCTTTGAGCCGACCCGTGTCAGACCGTATTCGCCACGCATCCAGGACCGCCATGCACCATTCAACCCACGACCTGCTCTCACCCGTTCCGGGCATCACCCGCCAACTGCACAGCTTTCACTTCGGCCCCCGTGGTGGCGGCAAGGTCTATATCCAGGCCTCGCTGCACGCCGACGAGCTGCCAGGCATGCTGGTGGCCTGGCACCTCAAACACCGCTTGATGGCACTTGAACAACAGGGCCGCCTGCAGCGTGAAATCGTCCTGGTACCGGTGGCCAACCCGGTCGGCCTGGAACAAGTGCTGCTGGATGCGCCACTGGGGCGCTTCGAACTGCAAAGCGGCGAAAACTTCAACCGCAACTTCGTCGACCTGTCGGACACCATTGGCGACCAGATCGAAACACACCTGACTCAGGACCCGGTGCATAACGTTGCGCTGATTCGCGAATACCTGCGCCGAGGGCTGGAGGCACACCCGGCCCGCACGCCCCTGCAGGCCCAGCGCCTGATCCTGCAGCGCCTGGCCTGCGACGCCGACATGGTGCTGGACCTGCATTGCGATTTCGAGGCGGTCGAGCACCTGTACACCACGCCCGACGCCTGGCAGCAGATCGAGCCGCTGGCCCGCTACCTGGGCGCCCAGGCCAGCCTGCTGGCCACCGACTCAGGCGGGCAGTCGTTCGACGAATGCTTCAGCCTGGTCTGGTGGCAGTTGCAGCAACGCTTCGGCAAGCGCTTCCCTATCCCGCTGGGCTGCTGCTCGGTGACTGTCGAACTGCGTGGCCAGGCCGATGTCAGCCATGACCTGGCCAGCCAGGATTGCCAGGCGATAATCGACTTCCTGACCCACGCGGGTGTTATCGAGGGCACCAGCCCCGCCTTGCCGGCCTTGCTCAACCCCGCCACTGCGCTGGCTGCTGTCGAGCCGGTGTCGACGCCACTGGGCGGTTTGCTGGTGTATCACGCCAAACCAGGGCAGCACCTGGAAGCCGGTCAGTTGATCGCAGAAATCATCGACCCGCTCAGCGACCGGGTGACCGCCGTACGCAACAGCCAGCCAGGCCTGTTGTACGCCCGCAGCGTGCGGCGCATGGCAACCGCGGGCATGGTCATCGCCCATGTGGCCGGCGAGCAGGTATGCCGCAGCGGCTATCTGCTGGGCAACTGATTCGGTAAAACCATTGCCACTGGCGGCTGGTCTGTAGAAGCACAACCTTGGACGGACCACTGCCTCATGCCCACCGCCACTGACCTTGCCAATGCCTGGTTCGCCAAACGCGGCTGGAAGCCGTTCGCTTTCCAGCGACGTGTCTGGGCAGCCGTGGAACGTGGCGAGTCTGGCCTGTTACATGCCAGTACCGGCGCAGGCAAGACCTACGCCGTATGGCTCGCCGCGCTACGTGCGTTCAAGGCCCTACCACAGGGCCGCCAACCTGTACCGCTGCAGGTGGTATGGGTGACACCCATGCGAGCCCTGGCCGCCGACACTGCCCGTGCCTTGCAAGCGCCCGTTGATGAGCTCGAGCTGCCCTGGAGCATAGGGGTGCGCAGCGGCGACACTGGCAGCGCCGAACGCGCCCGGCAAGCACGGCGCCTGCCCAGTGTACTGGTGACCACCCCCGAAAGCCTCACCTTGCTATTGACCCGGGCACAGGCCCGCGAAGACTTCGCCACGCTGCGCCTGGTGGTGGTGGATGAATGGCACGAACTGTTGGGCAACAAGCGCGGAGTACAACTGCAACTGGCCCTCGCCCGCCTGCGCCGGTGGCACCCCGGGCTGCCCACCTGGGGGCTCTCTGCCACGCTGGGCAACCTGCAACACGCGTTGGAGGTACTCCTGCCACAAGGTGGCCTGCTGGTGCAGGGCCGCCAGGACAAGGCGCTGCAGGTTGATACCCTGCTGCCGGCGGCGATTGACCGCTTCCCCTGGGCCGGGCACATGGGCCTCAAGATGCTCGGGCAGGTCAGCCATGAGATCGACGCCAGTGCCAGTTGCCTGGTATTTACCAACACCCGTGCCCAGGCCGAATTGTGGTACCAGGCCCTGCTTGACGCCCGCCCCGATTGGGCCGGGCTGATTGCCCTGCACCATGCCTCGCTCGCCCGGGACACCCGTGACTGGGTCGAGCGCAGCCTCAAGCAGGGCAGCCTGAAGGCAGTGGTCTGTACGTCCAGCCTGGACCTTGGCGTGGACTTTTTACCGGTGGAGCGGGTGCTGCAGATCGGCTCGGCCAAGGGTATTGCCCGCCTGATGCAGCGGGCCGGTCGCTCCGGTCATGCACCGGGGCGTCGCTCGCGAATAACCCTGGTGCCTACTCACAGCCTGGAACTGGTGGAAGCAGCAGCAGCCCGCCAGGCACTGGCAGCCGGGCACATTGAAGCGCGCTTCTCGCCACGCCTGTGCATGGACGTCCTGGTGCAGCACCTGGTCAGCATGGCCTTGGGCAGTGGTTTTCGCGCAGAACAATTGCTGTCCGAAGTGCGCAGCACCTGGGCGTTCGCCGAGTTGCGCGACAACCAGTGGCAATGGGCATTGGACTTCGTCTGCCACGGCGGAGGCTCACTCAGCGCCTACCCTGATTACCAGCGTGTTGAACGCCAGGAGGACGGCACCTATCGCGTGGCCAGTGAACGCCTGGCGCGCCGTCATCGCATGGGCATCGGCACCATTGTCAGTGATGCCCACCTGCAGTTGAAATACTGGAGCAAGGGCGGCGGGGGCAAAACGCTGGGCAGTGTCGAAGAAGCGTTCATCGCCCGCCTGCGCCCGGGCGATACGCTGGTATTTGGCGGGCGAGTGCTGGAACTGGTACGGGTGGAAAACATGACGGCCTATGTGCGTCGCAGTACTGCGCGCAAGGCTGCGGTGGCGCGCTGGAATGGCGGGCGCATGCCGCTCTCCAGCGAACTGGCCGACGCGCTGGTTGAACAACTCGATGCCGCAGCCCATGAGCGCTTCGAGGGCCCAGAGATGCGCGCGGTGCGCCCGCTGCTGGCGCTACAGGCTCAATGGTCGGCGTTGCCCACGACAGGCACGCTGCTGGCCGAGACGTTCAAATCCCGCCAGGGTTGGCACCTGTTCCTTTACCCGTTTGCCGGGCGCATGGCCAATCTGGGCCTGGCCAACCTGATTGCGTGGCGGGTCAGCCGCGTGCAGCCGCTGTCGGTATCGATTGCCGTCAACGATTATGGGTTCGAGCTGCTCAGCCCTGGCACCGTGGACTGGGCAGCGTACTTGCCACAGGCGCTTGCTACCGAACACCTGCTGGAGGATGTATTGGCCAGCCTGAATGCGGGAGAAATGGCGTTGCGGCGTTTTCGTGAGATCGCCCAGATCGCCGGGCTGGTTTTTGGCGGGTACCCGGCAGCACAGAAAAGTACCCGGCAGATCCAGGCATCCAGTGGGCTGTTCTACGAGGTTTTCCGCAAGCATGACGCTGACAACCTGCTACTGGGCCAGGCGCGGGACGAGGTGCTGAGAGAGGAGCTGGAAATTGACCGGCTGCATCAGCAATTGCTGAAAATGGGCAGCCTGCGCTTGGACCTGCGTATGTTGAAGCGGCCGGGACCGTTGGCATTTGCGTTGCTCGTGGAAGGCATGCGCGAGACGCTGAGCACCGAAAAACTGGCGGACCGTATTGCGCGAATGGTGGCTGAGCTGGAAAGCGCTGCGTCAATGGGCCCGACTGAACCATGAATCATCAGCCCATCACCCACTGTGGCCAAACGCTCTGGCTGCTCCCCGACAAAGCCATCTACTGGCCTGCCCGCCGCGCTCTGCTGGTAGCAGACGTGCACATCGGCAAGGCCGCCAGCTACCGCGCCCTCCATCAGCCGGTACCACGCGGCACCACGCAGGCCACACTCGCGCGGCTTGATAGCCTGCTGGTGGCTTATGACTGTGAGCTGCTGATCATTCTGGGCGATTTTCTGCATGCCCGAACGGCACGCGCTCCGGCGACACTGGCCAAGGTGCATGATTGGCGGGAACGGCATGCAAATCTGCAAATAGTCCTGATACGCGGCAACCATGATCGCAACGCAGGCGATCCCCCCGCTTCGCTGCGCATTGAAGTGCAAGATGAACCTTGGCTACTGGAACCGTTCGCGCTACAGCACGAACCTCAACCACACCCCACCCATCCGGTGCTGGCAGGCCATGTTCACCCGGTCTTCGTCCTGCGCGGCAAGGCTCGCCAACGACTGCGCCTGCCTTGCTTCCTGATCGATGCCCGCGTGAGCCTGCTGCCGGCATTTGGTGAATTCACCGGTGGCTGGGAAATTACGCCAGCCGACGCCAGCAAGATCTACCTGTCTGGCGCGGGGCGCGTCTGGCCGGTGTAAATGCGCTCAGGCGACAGGCGCCGGAGGCGGCTCGTCAGGCAAGGTGGGTTCACCTGGCTCCGTAAGAGGTGTATCGCCTGGCTGCGGGGGCTGTGGCGTATCGGGACCAGGCTGGTGCGGCACGCCCCCCGCCTGCATCGGCAGCGGGTGCGCCAGCAGTGACCAGGGCAACAACCCGACGTGGTTGGGCTGCAGGCCTGCCAGCTTGGCACTGATTGCGGGATGGAGTTTCATTGGCTGCTCCTGACGTAAGCCGATACGCATCATGCGCATCGGCATTACAGCGTTGGAGTGCCAAAGCCACGGGTAATTCCCCGCGTTTGTCGGTTCAGGTACGTGGCAGGGTAACGCCGCGCTGGCCTTGGTATTTGCCGCCACGGTCCTTGTAGGACACTTCACACTCTTCGTCCGACTGCAGGAACAGCATCTGTGCCACGCCTTCGTTGGCGTAGATTTTCGCCGGCAGCGTGGTGGTGTTGGAGAACTCCAGCGTCACGTGGCCCTCCCACTCGGGCTCGAGCGGGGTGACGTTGACGATGATGCCGCAGCGGGCGTAGGTGCTCTTGCCCAGGCAGATGGTCAGCACGTCACGCGGAATGCGGAAATACTCGACAGTGCGGGCCAGGGCGAAGGAGTTCGGCGGGATGATGCACACGTCGCTCTTGATATCGACAAAGCTGCCGGCGTCGAAGTTTTTGGGGTCGACGGTGGCCGAGTTGATATTGGTGAAAACCTTGAATTCGTCGGCGCAGCGCACGTCGTAGCCGTAGCTGGAAACACCGAAGGAAATGACCCGGCTGTCCTGTTCGCCGCGCACCTGGCGCTCGACGAACGGTTCGATCATGCCGTGTTCCTGCGCCATGCGGCGAATCCACTTGTCCGATTTGATGCTCATGGCGGGGGTGTCCTGAAGAGTTGCGTGGTAAAAATCGTGAGGCGCATCTTACCGGTCCCGGCGCGCAGGTTAAAGTTCTATGCCGCATCCCGCGCCGGGCGGAGGCTGCAGCCGCCGTCGATCCGAATTTGCCTAAAGCTTCTCCAGACCATTGGCAGGTTGCGGAAAGTGGGGTAAGGTGACGCCACTGTGCTGCACGTGACACCGAGAATCTCTAGTTTGATGCACGATCCTGATCGGCCCATCGCTGAATTTTCTGCTCTCTTTGCGCTCAGTCCCGGGCAGGGTTTTTCCTGACCGTTATTAAATTGTCCAAGGAGACAGAAAAATGTCCAATCGCCAATCCGGTACCGTTAAGTGGTTCAACGATGAGAAAGGCTACGGCTTCATCACCCCTCAGTCGGGTGACGACCTGTTCGTGCACTTCAAAGCCATCCAAGCTGACGGCTTCAAAACCCTGAAAGAAGGCCAGGCTGTTACTTTCGTCGCTACCCGCGGCCAGAAAGGCATGCAGGCTGAAGAAGTTCAGATCGCCTAAGTCGATCTCGCTTCCTAGCTTTCAAAAAAACCCGCCTTCTGGCGGGTTTTTTTATGCCTGTGCAGGAGCGGCCTTGTGTCGCGAAAGGGGTGCGAAGCACCCCCAAGATAGGTGATCCAACCACATATTGCCGGGGCCGCTTTGCGGCCCTTTCGCGGCACAAGGCCGCTCCCACAGGAAATGCGTCAGTCTTCGCTGATGGTAATGCTCGGCATCGCCGGTGCGGCTGCTTCCTGCAGTACGATGCGTGCACCCACCTGGCGGGCCAGTTCCTGATAGACCATGGCAATCTGGCTTTCCGGCTCGGCAATCGCCGTGGGCTTACCGCTGTCGGCCTGCTCGCGGATCAGCATCGACAACGGCAGCGAGGCCAGCAGGTCGACGCCATACTGGCTCGCCAGCTTCTCACCACCGCCTTCGCCGAACAGATGCTCGGCATGACCACAGTTTGAACAGATATGCACGGCCATGTTCTCGACCACGCCGAGCACCGGGATGTTGACCTTGCGGAACATCTCCACGCCCTTCTTGGCATCCAGCAACGCCAGGTCCTGCGGAGTGGTGACGATCACAGAGCCGGCCACCGGCACTTTCTGCGCCAGCGTCAGCTGGATATCGCCGGTACCCGGCGGCATGTCGATCACCAGGTAATCCAGGTCGTCCCAGGCGGTTTGGGTCACCAGTTGCAGCAGCGCACCGGAGACCATCGGGCCTCGCCAGACCATCGGCGTGTTGTCGTCGGTGAGGAACGCCATGGACATGACTTCCACACCATGGGCCTTGATCGGCACAAACCACTTCTGGTCACGGATCTGTGGGCGGGTGCCTTCAGCAATACCGAACATCACGCCCTGGCTTGGGCCGTAGATGTCGGCATCGAGAATACCCACCCGCGCGCCTTCGCGGGCCAAGGCCAAGGCCAGGTTGGCCGCGGTGGTCGACTTGCCCACCCCACCCTTGCCCGAGGCCACGGCGACGATGTTCTTGACGTTGGCCATGGCCGGTACCTGGGCCTGGGCCTTGTGCGCGGCCACCTGGCAATCGATCGACACCTGGGCGCTGCTGACGCCCTCGAGGTTGCCGATGGCGGTCTGCAGCACCTGGGCCCAGCCGTTCTTGAACAGCCCGGCGGCATACCCCAACTGCAACTGCACGCTGACCTGACCGCCCTGGATATCGATGGCGCGCACGCAACCGGCGCTGACCGGGTCCTGGTTCAGATAGGGGTCGGTGTACTGGCGAAGCACGCCTTCAACGGCGGCACGGGTGACGGCACTCATGGAGACTCCCATTGGCAAACTTGATGTAGAACAGGCGCCTATCCTAACCCGTCAATCGTCAGCAGATGCGCATGCGGGGTGAAATATCTTCGCCAGCCCTTTATAGTGGCCGATCATCCTTATTTTTACCCCGTCGCCAGATAAGTAGCCGAGCCACCATGTCCGAGCCACGTCAGATTCTCGTCACCAGCGCCTTGCCCTATGCCAATGGATCCATCCATCTTGGCCATATGCTCGAGTACATCCAGACAGACATGTGGGTACGCTTCCAGAAAATGCGCGGCAACCAGTGCATCTACGTGTGCGCCGACGACGCCCATGGCTCGGCCATCATGCTGCGCGCCGAAAAAGAAGGCATCACCCCGGAACAGCTGATCGCCAACGTCCAGGCCGAGCACAGCGGCGACTTCGCCGACTTTTTGGTGGAGTTCGACAACTTCCACTCCACCCACAGCGAAGAAAACCGCGAACTGTCGAGCCTGATCTACACGCGCCTGCGTGAAGCCGGGCACATCGCCACCCGTTCGGTAACCCAGTACTTCGACCCGGAAAAGGGCATGTTCCTGGCCGACCGCTTCATCAAGGGCACCTGCCCCAAGTGCGCGGCCGAAGACCAGTACGGCGACAACTGTGAAAAATGCGGCGCGACCTACGCGCCCACCGAGCTGAAGAACCCCAAGTCGGCGATTTCCGGGGCCACCCCGGTACTGCGTGATTCACAGCACTTCTTCTTCAAGCTGCCAGACTTCCAGGCGATGCTGCAGCAGTGGACCCGCAGCGGCACCCTGCAGGACGCCGTGGCCAACAAACTCGCCGAATGGCTGGATTCCGGCCTGCAGGAGTGGGATATCTCCCGTGACGCGCCGTACTTCGGCTTCGAAATCCCGGGCGAACCAGGCAAGTACTTCTACGTATGGCTGGACGCGCCAATCGGCTACATGGCCAGCTTCAAGAACCTGTGCGCACGCCGCCCAGAGCTGGACTTCGACGCCTTCTGGAAAGAAGACTCCAAGGCCGAGCTGTACCACTTTATCGGCAAGGACATCGTCAACTTCCACGCCCTGTTCTGGCCTGCCATGCTCGAAGGCGCCGGTTTCCGCAAGCCGACTGCGGTCAACGTGCACGGCTACCTGACCGTAAACGGCGCCAAGATGTCCAAGTCCCGCGGCACCTTCATCAAGGCCCGCACCTACCTTGACCACCTGCAGCCGGAATACCTGCGTTACTACTACGCAGCCAAGCTGGGCCGTGGCGTCGACGACCTGGACCTGAACCTGGAAGACTTCGTGCAGAAGGTCAACTCCGACCTGGTGGGCAAGGTGGTCAACATCGCCAGCCGCTGCGCCGGGTTCATCCACAAAGGCAATGAAGGCGTGATGGTGGCCGGCGATGCCGCACCTGAGCTGACCGAGGCCTTCCTGGCCGCTGCCCCGTCGATCGCCGAAGCCTACGAAGGCCGCGATTTTGGCCGCGCCATGCGCGAGATCATGGCGCTGGCCGACCGCGCCAACGCCTGGATCGCCGACAAAGCACCGTGGTCGCTGGCCAAGCAGGAAGGCAAGCAGGATGAAGTGCAGGCCATCTGCGCCCAGGGCATCAACCTGTTCCGTCAGCTGGTGATCTTCCTCAAGCCCGTGCTGCCCGTGCTGGCCGCCGACGCCGAGGCCTTCCTCAACGTTGCCCCGCTGGCCTGGAACGACCACCTGTCGCGCCTGGAAAACCACCAGCTGAACCCGTTCAAGGCACTGATGAGCCGCATCGAACCGGCCAAGGTCGAAGCCATGGTCGCAGCCAGCAAGGAAGACCTGCTGGCCGCCGAAGCCAAGGCCCCGGCGGGTAACGGCGAGCTGAGCAAGGACCCACTGTCGACAGAAATCGAATTCGACACCTTCGCTGCCGTTGACCTGCGCGTGGCACTGATCGTCAAGGCCGAAGCGGTGGCAGGTGCCGACAAGCTGCTGCAACTGACCCTGGACATCGGTGACGAGCGCCGTAACGTGTTCTCCGGTATCAAGTCGGCTTACCCTGACCCGTCCAAGCTGGAAGGCCGCCTGACCATGATGGTAGCCAACCTCAAGCCACGGAAGATGCGCTTTGGCGTGTCTGAGGGCATGGTCATGGCGGCCGGCCCTGGCGGTGAAGAAATCTACCTGCTGAGCCCGGACAGCGGCGCCAAGCCAGGCCAGCGCATCAAGTAACAGCCCTGCCCCGGCCTTTGTGCCGGGGCAGTTCCCTCTGCGCCTTGATTGCCGGACAATCACCATGATTCCCGGCTATCGTCATCTCATGAGCGACTACATCCTGGTCCTGATCAGCGCCGCGCTGGTCAATCACCTGTGCCTGCTGCAACCATCAGTCTCCAGGCTGCACCTGCATGTGCATGGCCTGGCCTGCGCGCTATGCATTGCGCTGGGCGTGATCGGTGCTCAGTTGCTGGTGCGAGGGGTGCTTGCTCCATTGCACATCCACGACCTTGCCCTTTTCGTATTGTTGCCCTGGCTGGCGCTGCTCGCCTGGGGCGTGCCATGGCTGCTGGCCAAATGGCGCCCGAACTGGCCCGTAACGGGGTTGCCAGCACTGCTCTTGAGTAACAGCGCAGCGCTGGGGCTGGCGCTGCGGCTGGCCAGCGACGACAGCACCTGGCCAGCCACACTGCTGCTAGGCCTGCTGGGCGGTGGCGGCTTCTGGCTGGCGCTGGCCTTGCTCGCCGACCTGCGCCAGCGCAGTGCCCATGCCGATATCCCCGGCGTACTGCGCGGCCTGCCCATCGAATTGATCGGTGCCGGGGTAATGGCCATGGCGTTTTCCGGTTTCAATGGGTTGTTTGCGCAATGAATACCAGCCCTGACCCGCGACTACGCACCAGCATGGGCCTGGTCTTGCTGGCCTGCGTACCTGGCCTGCTGACGCTGCTGTGGCTCCATGGCTGGGGTTTTCTGGTGAACCTGTTGCTCTGCACCAGCGCCGCCTTGCTGTGCGAAACCCTGCTGCTGGCAATGCGCGGGCAAGCACTGAAGCCGGCGTTAGACGACTGCAGCGCTCTGGTGACCGCTGTGTTGCTGGCGTGCGCACTTCCTACCCTGGCGCCATGGTGGTTGCCGGTGGTCGCCACAAGCGTTGCCATCGGTATCGGCAAACAGGCCTTTGGCGGTGTCGGCCGCAACCTGTTCAACCCGGCCATGGTCGGTTATGCCTTTGTACTGCTGAGCTTCCCGTTGCACATGAACCATTGGCCGGGGCCTGCACCGGGCCTGATGGAAAGCCTGCAGCAGGCATTTGCGGGTAGCGAGCACATTGATGCCTGGGCCAGCCCTACGCTGCTCGATGGCCTGCGCCACAACCGCAGCCTCACCATTGATGAGCTATTCGCCAGTCACCCAGGTTTTGGCAGTATTGGCGGGAGGGAAAGCGAATGGGCCAACCTGGCGTTCCTGCTCGGCGGCCTGTTCCTGCTGCAGCGCAAGGTGATCAGCTGGCATGCGCCCGCGGGCTTGCTGGCAGGGCTGTTCGTGTTCAGTTTGTTGGGCTGGAACGGTTCGGGGTCGGATTCCAATGGCTCACCTTTGCTGCACCTGTTCTCCGGGTCGACCATGCTGGCGGCGTTCTTCATTGCCACCGAGCCCGTCTCCGGCCCAAAAAATGAGTGGGCCAAGCTGGGCTTCGGCTTAGGAGCAGGGCTGCTGATCTACCTGATTCGCACTTGGGGCAGCTACCCGGATGGCACAGCTTTCGCCATCCTGCTGATGAACCTCATGGCACCGAGCCTTGAGCGCCTGGCCCTGCTGCATCAGCAGGCCACCCGATGAGCCGCCTGGCGCGGGATGCAGGCCTGCTGCTGCTAACCGTGGCACTGGCTGTGTCTGTCACACTGGCATGGCGACAATGGACCAGTACTGCCGTCGCCAGCGCCGAGAAGCAACTGCAAAGCCGCCAGCGGCTGGCGGTGCTGCCTGAAGGCAGTTACGACAACCAGCCACTGGACACCCCCCTGGCCATGCCCGCCGCACAGCGGCCAAACAGTCGTATCCTGGCAGCTTACCGCGCAACGCGAGCAGGCGAGCCAACCGCCATCATCCTGATCACCCAAGCCCAAGGGTATGCCGGGCCGATCGTGCTGAGCATTGCCATCGGCACAGACGGCCGCCTGATCGGTAGCCAAGTGGTCGAGCAGCAGGAAACCCCAGGGTTGGGCGCACGCCTGGGAGACCCGCAGGTGCACTGGTTGGGGCAGTTTGCCAACCGTCAGCTGGGCGACCACTGGGCGCTGAAGCGGGACCACGGTGACTTTGACCAACTGGCCGGCGCAACCGTGACTTCACGGGCAGTGATCACAGCGTTGCAGGAAGGCCTGAGCTATTTCGATGAGCAGCGCAACTTGCTGCTGGAGGCCCCCACGCATGAATAGCGTCTACTGGCTGGCCGCAAGCCTTGTGCCCGTGCTTGGCGCCACCGGCACACTGCGAGAGGGCGCCGCCATTGGCGTGTGCGCGATACTGATGAGCACGCTGCACCAATTACTGCTGGCGCCCTTGCGCCAGCGGCTGGCCACCTGGGCGTACATGCTGGCAAGCCTGCTGCTGTTGGCCGCCCTGGCCAGTTGCCTGCAACTGGCCCTGCGTGCGTGGCTACTGCCACTGGCCATTGCCCTGGGCCACTATCCTGCGCTGCTTTGCCTGCAATGCCTGGTTTACGACCACCTGCTACCCAGCCAGGGGCGCTGGCGCCTGCTGGTCAGGCACCTTGGTGCCATGCTTGCCATCTGCCTGCTGCTCGGTGCCAGCCGCCAAGGGTTGGCCCAGTTGGCCGGCCTGCACCTGGCCAGCCTGGCCCCCGGCGCACTGCTACTGCTCGGACTGCTGCTGGCCTTGTACAATCGCCTGCGTCCGGGCCCCGCCCACCCACGTCGTCAAGGAAAGCGCTGATTTCATGAATGCCGCCAAACGCCTGGAGATCTTTCGCAGGCTGCACGAAGACAACCCCGACCCGAAGACCGAACTGGCCTACACCACGCCGTTCGAACTGCTGGTCGCCGTGACGCTGTCCGCGCAATCCACCGACGTCGGCGTCAACAAGGCCACCGCCCGCCTGTTCCCTGTCGCCAACACCCCGGAGGCCATCTATGCCCTGGGCGTTGAGGGCCTGAGCGAATACATCAAGACCATCGGGCTTTACAACAGCAAGGCCAAGAACGTCATCGAAGCCTGCCGCATGCTGATAGAGCAGCACGGCAGCCAGGTGCCGCAGACCCGCGAAGCCCTGGAGGCACTGCCCGGCGTTGGCCGCAAGACCGCCAACGTGGTGCTCAATACTGCATTCCGCCAACCAACCATGGCCGTGGATACCCATATCTTCCGGGTCAGCAACCGCACAGGCATTGCGCCAGGCAAGACGGTGCTGGAGGTAGAGAAGAAACTGGTCAAGTTCGTGCCAAAGGATTACCTGCTCGATGCCCATCACTGGTTGATCCTGCACGGGCGCTATGTCTGCCAGGCACGCAAGCCAAGGTGTGGCAGTTGCCGGATCGAGGACTTGTGCGAATACAAGCATAAGACCAGCGACGATTGAGCCGATAGCTTGAAACCACTCGAGCGATTGAAAAAATCTTTTTTACCGGCGTCTGCTTTCTGGTTATAAGGACGGCCAATGGCCCCTTGGCTTGGAGCGACTCATGAGCACCGATAAAGACGACCTGTCGATCGAAGATGATTTTGTTGCCACAGAAGATGAAGCGGAACCCCAGGTGGAGAGCGCCAAGACCAACCTGAGCAAACGCCGCACCATCGACAACATGCTGGAAGAACGGCGCCTGCAAAAGCAGCTGGCCGATTTCGACTACGACCTGTAGCGCGGCTGCGGAGCACTGGCAAAGCCTCCTGAATGGAGGCTTTGCGGGCCGGCAGTCAGTTGAGCCCTTGCCGCTGCGCCAGCTCGATCAGGTCAACCAGCGACCGCGCATTGAGCTTTAGCAACAGGCGGGACTTGTAGGTGCTGACCGTCTTGTTGCTGAGGAACATGCTGTCGGCAATTTCCTTGTTCGAGCGCCCCCGCGCCAGCTGTTGCAACACCGTCATCTCGCGCGCCGAGAGACGGTTGACCATGTCCGTCTCGCTCCCCCCTCCCCTGCCACGCGACGCATGGAGGGCCTGATTGGGGAAGTAGCTGTAACCCGACAACACGGCCTTGATAGCGCTCAGGAGCTCGGTGAGTTCCTGCTGCTTGCAGACGTAACCCGATGCCCCCGCCTGCATGCAGCGCATCGAGAAGTTGCCGGGAGCCTGCGACGTCAGCACCAGCACCTTGCTGCCTGGGCTGAAAGTGGCCATGCGCGCAATAACCTCCAGGCCATCCAGCCTGGGGATTCCAATGTCGAGCACCACGATATCCGGCAAGTGTTGCCGAGTGAGTTGCAGTGCAGCCACCCCATTGTCGGTCTCCGCCACGACGTCGTACCCATGCCGCTCCATCAGCATGCGCACGGCCAGGCGTATGACCGGATGATCATCCACGATAAGCACTTTATTCATGCGATATCCATTGATTCATTATTTTTGCTTTGGCACGCCACGATAACCGACAGGGCGCCCGATGGCGCGGCGAATTCTCGGCGAAACTCATGAGCAGATGAAACCTACATAAGTTAGAGAAATTTCCTACAAATAACGGCGATAGTTGTAACAACTAAAATCTTTATTCCCAAACTGACGGTAGCATTGGGCTGCAGGTGCGCACCAGTTGAAAACTGACGCTCACTTGAAGAAAGAGCCAATTCGAAAAAGGTGAAAAGTCCGAGCTATCGGGCTATTTGGCGATTATTCCTCGCCCGGAAATCAATCCGGTATTTAGTTGAGCGCAACGGTAGGTAAAGATGGCTAAAACTGCTGGAGACGGCCCAAATGACCCAAGCACAACCTGTCGCCCCGCTGACGATCATTGCCATCTTCGCGGGGATAATCGAAGCCTCTGCCCTTGCCACACTTCCGTTTCTTAGCGAGTCTAGCCAGAAGCTCTACACCTGGTTTCTGGTGGGTTTCCCATTCTTTCTGACTGCGCTGTTCTTCCTGACGCTCAATTTCAACTACAAGTCGTTCTACAGTCCATCATCCGACAGGGCGGCGAACGGCACCACGCTGGCTGAAAATAGCGTGGCCACGCCTGCAATGGCCGACGGTGCCCGCGAAGCAGTTCAAGGGGAGCCTGTCACATTCATGTTTTCCGGCCCCGACGCCAATCGCATGATGGAGCAGCAACTGCTTTCTGCACTTGCCCAACCTCCCCTACCGGCGCGAACCTGGCGCTTTTGCAACCTGGACAGACGTCAATGTGCGCAGCTGTCCATCAGTGCACTTGATGGCCACGTCGTGAACGACGAGCACTGAATGCCCAAACTTTTCTGAGCACATAAAAAACCCCGGCCTAAGCCGGGGTTTTCAAGACACGCGCCAGCAATCAGAGCAGCGAACGGCCCTTGTTGGCAGCAATGCGCATGCGCAAAGCGTTCAGCTTGATAAAGCCGGCAGCGTCCGCCTGGTTGTACGCGCCGCCATCTTCTTCGAAGGTGGCGATGTTGGCATCGAACAGCGAGTCATCCGACTTGCGGCCGACCACGGTGACGTTGCCCTTGTACAGCTTCAGGCGCACTACGCCATTCACGTTGACCTGGGAGGCGTCGATCATCTGCTGCAGCATCAGACGCTCCGGGCTCCACCAGTAACCGGTGTAGATCAGGCTGGCGTACTTCGGCATCAGCTCATCTTTCAGGTGAGCGACTTCGCGGTCCAGGGTGATCGACTCGATGGCACGGTGGGCCTTGAGCATGATGGTACCGCCAGGGGTCTCGTAGCAGCCACGCGACTTCATGCCGACGTAACGGTTCTCGACGATGTCCAGGCGGCCGATGCCGTTGGCACCACCGATACGGTTCAGATCGGCCAGAACGGTGGCTGGGCTCTTGTCGACGCCGTCGATGGCAACGATGTCACCGTTACGGTAGGTCAGCTCGATGTAGGTGGCCTGGTCCGGGGCATTCTCAGGCGAGACGCTCCAGCGCCACATGTCTTCTTCGTGCTCGGTCCAGGTATCTTCCAGGACACCGCCTTCGTAGGAGATGTGCAGCAGGTTGGCGTCCATCGAGTACGGCGACTTCTTCTTGCCGTGGCGCTCGATCGGAATGCCATGCTTTTCGGCGTAGTCCATCAGTTTTTCGCGGGACAGCAGGTCCCACTCACGCCACGGGGCGATAACCTTGACGCCTGGTTTCAGGGCGTATGCACCCAGTTCGAAACGAACCTGGTCGTTGCCTTTGCCAGTAGCGCCATGGGAAATGGCGTCAGCGCCGGTTTCGTTGGCGATTTCGATAAGGCGCTTGGCGATCAGCGGGCGGGCAATGGAAGTACCCAGCAGGTACTCGCCTTCGTAGACGGTGTTGGCGCGGAACATCGGGAACACGAAATCACGCACGAACTCTTCGCGCAGATCGTCGATGTAAATCTCTTTAACACCCATTGCCTGGGCCTTGGCACGGGCCGGCTCGACCTCTTCGCCCTGACCCAGGTCAGCGGTGAAGGTCACCACTTCGCAGTTATAGGTATCCTGCAGCCACTTGAGAATCACCGAAGTATCAAGGCCGCCGGAATACGCCAGTACGACCTTTTTTACGTCCGCCATGCCATCACTCCACGGGGTTGTACGGAAAGGGGTCGATTCTAACGGCCTTGCGGAAAAATTTACAGTGGGGCGACAGCTTCTGACGACAAAGCGACAAGAACTGTCGGAAGGGCGACGGGGGTATGCATGACCATCTCACAGGCGCTGGAAATGTCGTGGCAAACACCTGAAGGCCCCCCCCCGATCTCAGGGTGCCTTCGCCCCCGGCGCGGCAGCAGCCGGGTTGGCTGGTGCTGGGGCGGCAGGCGCCGCTGGCTCAGCCGGTTTTTCCACAGGTTTCTCAACCACCGAAACCCGATCCAGCTCGATGTTTACCCGGCGATTGCGTGCCCGGTTGGCCGCACTGTTGTTCTTCACCAACGGGTACTGCTCGCCATGGAAGCGCACCGTGATCTGTTCTTCAGTC
Source organism: Pseudomonas sp. Irchel 3F3 (assembly GCF_900187545.1). Taxonomy (NCBI): domain Bacteria; kingdom Pseudomonadati; phylum Pseudomonadota; class Gammaproteobacteria; order Pseudomonadales; family Pseudomonadaceae; genus Pseudomonas; species Pseudomonas sp. Irchel 3F3. Next base: position 68,959 of record NZ_FYDS01000005.1, read on the forward strand.
AATCCATGGGCCTTGAAGTAATCAGCCACAGCCAGCGCACGACGGCGCGACAGGTCTCGGTTGGTCAGGCGGTTGCCACTGTTGTCGGAGTGGCCGTCGAGCTCGATGTGGTTCACCGTCGGGTCAGCTTTGATGTAATCCAGGATCACATCCAGCCGTGCACGCGCCGACGCGTCCAGCTCGGTGCCGCCCCCGGGGAAACCCACCTGGGTCTGGCGCACCTGATCATAATTCATAGGCAGCAGCTTGCCGGCACAGACCAGATAGTCGCTGTAGGCCTTGGCGAAGCTGACCGGCAGAACGCGTACCTCAATTGGCCTTCCGGCCTCACCGGTGTAGTTGCGCACCACTGTGCTACGCCCGTCGAGCAAGCCGTTGATCAGGCGGCTGGCCTGGCCTTGGGAAGAACTGAACAGCACACCGGTGCGGGCCATCCGCACGTTGCCCAGGTTGATATCACCCCGCCCAGGCTGCCACGGCGCCGCCGCCGCCAGCAGGCTGGCTGTACCTGCACCCAGTACATTGTTGTCCGAACGTAGCTGAAAAACGGGCTGTTCACCTGCCCGACGCACGAACTCACCGCTACCAAAACCTTCTATCGGCTGGATCAGACGGCACTCGAACGGGTCGCCCTCGACCTTCCAGGCAATATTTTCCATGCGCGTCTGAAAAGTCAGTGCACCGGCCGGCAGGCTGGCGAACAGGGTCAACAGGGTGAGGTAACGCTGGCGCACGGGCGGCTCCACAAATTCTGACGGCTTACCTGCAGGCTATCGGACGCCGGCCGGAAAACTTGATAGCCGTGCTCGCCCCAGGCTTTTCCGGTAGCATTGGGGCTTGAGTTCGACCCGCCTGGAATCCCCAATGTCCGATCGCCTGACCCTCCTGCGCCCCGACGACTGGCACATCCATCTGCGCGATGGTGCCGTCCTGCCCCACACCGTTGGCGACGTGGCGCGCACTTTTGCCCGTGCCATCATCATGCCAAACCTGGTTCCTCCGGTGCGTAATGCCGACGAGGCCAGTGCCTACCGTGAGCGCATCCTGGCCGCCCGCCCTGCCGGCAGCCGCTTCGAGCCGCTGATGGTGCTGTACCTCACCGACCGCACCAGCCCCGAGGATGTCCGCGCGGCCAAGGCCAGCGGCATCGTGTACGCCGCCAAACTGTACCCGGCCGGCGCCACTACCAACTCCGACTCGGGCGTGACCAGCATCGACAACATCTTCCCGGCCATCGAGGCGCTGGCGGAAGTCGGCATGCCACTGTTGGTGCATGGCGAAGTAACCCGCAGCGAGATCGACGTGTTCGACCGCGAGAAGCGCTTCATTGACGAGCACATGCGTCGTCTGGTCGAGCGCTTCCCGACGCTGAAAGTGGTGTTCGAACACATCACCACCGGCGATGCCGCTCAGTTCGTCACCGAGGCCCCGGCCAACGTCGGCGCGACCATCACTGCACAGCACCTGCTGTACAACCGCAACCACATGCTGGTTGGCGGCATTCGCCCGCACTTCTACTGCCTGCCGATCCTCAAGCGCAACACCCATCAGGTGGCGCTGCTGGACGCGGCCACCAGCGGCAACCCGAAGTTCTTCCTGGGCACCGACTCGGCACCGCACGCCCGTCACGCCAAGGAAGCCGCCTGCGGGTGCGCCGGTTGCTACACCGCATACGCGGCCATCGAAATGTACGCCGAAGCGTTCGAACAGCGTAACGCGCTGGACAAGCTCGAAGGCTTTGCCAGCTTGCACGGTCCTGCCTTCTACGGCCTGCCAGCGAACACCGACACCATTACCCTGGTGCGTGAAGAATGGACCGCCCCGGACAGCCTGCCGTTTGGCGAGCAGACCGTGATCCCGCTGCGCGCCGGTGAAAAACTACGTTGGCGCCTGCTGGAGGAAAACGCGTGAGCGAAGACCTCTACGAAGACGACATGGACACCCAGGGCAGCAGCGGTTCGCGCCACCCGATGGCCGAGCGCTTCCGCGGCTACCTGCCGGTGGTGGTGGATGTGGAGACTGGTGGTTTCAACAGCGCCACCGATGCGCTGCTGGAAATTGCCGCCGTCACGATCGGCATGGACGAGAAAGGCTTCCTGTTCCCCGAACACACCTACTTCCACCGAGTGGAACCGTTCGAGGGCGCCAATATCGAAGCCGCCGCACTGGAGTTCACCGGCATCAAGCTGGACCACCCGCTGCGCATGGCTGTTAGCGAGGAAAGCGCGCTGACCGATATCTTCCGCGGTGTACGCAAGGCACTCAAGGCCAATGGCTGCAAGCGGGCGATCCTGGTCGGCCACAACAGCAGCTTCGACCTGGGCTTCCTCAATGCGGCGGTGGCGCGCAACGACCTGAAGCGCAATCCGTTCCACCCGTTTTCGAGCTTCGACACCGCTACCCTCGCGGGCTTGGCGTATGGCCAGACCGTGCTGGCGCGTGCCTGCCAGAGCGCGGACATCGACTTCGACGGGCGTGAGGCGCACTCGGCGCGTTATGACACCGAGAAGACGGCCGAGCTGTTCTGCGGCATCGTCAACCGCTGGAAAGAGATGGGCGGCTGGCGCGACTTCAACGATTGAACTGCAAAAGCATTCGCGGGCATGCCCGCTCCCACAGGTTCACCTTTGCCGTCAGGCATGCAGAGAATCGGTGGGAGTGGGCGCGCCCGCGAAGAGGCCGGCACAGAACGGCATAAAAAAACCGGCCAACGAGGGCCGGTTTTTTTATGCGAGCGGCAATTACAGCTTGCCGGCGTTCTCGCTCAGGTAGGCAGCAACGCCTTCTGGCGAAGCGTTCATGCCTTTGTCGCCTTTTTTCCAGTTGGCAGGGCAGACTTCGCCGTGCTCTTCGTGGAACTGCAGGGCGTCGACCAAGCGCAGCAGCTCGTCCATGTTACGGCCCAGTGGCAGGTCGTTGATGATCTGCGAGCGTACAACACCGTTGGTGTCGATCAGGAAGGCGCCACGGAAGGCCACGCCGCCTTCGGACTCTACGTCGTAGGCTTTGCAGATTTCGTGGGTCATGTCGGCAGCCAGGGTGTACTTCACCTGACCGATGCCGCCGTTGTTGACCGGGGTGTTACGCCAGGCGTTGTGGGTGAAGTGCGAGTCGATCGACACGCCGATCACTTCGACGTTGCGCGCCTGGAAGTCAGGGATGCGGTTGTCCAGGGCGATCAGCTCGGACGGGCAGACGAAGGTGAAGTCCAGCGGGTAGAAGAACACCAGGCCGTACTTGCCCTTGATGGCCGAAGCCAGGTTGAAGCTGTCGACGATCTCGCCATTGCCCAGCACGGCTGGAACGGTGAAATCGGGGGCTTTCTTACCAACGAGTACGCTCATTGTAATCTCCTGATGAGGGTGAAAAACCGTTTGCCGGGCCAGACGGGCTTGCCCGACATCCAACAAAGGCCGACCATCATACACGGCTTCTGATGACAGGCCGAATCCATCAGGCAGACAACCACCGGTCGCTCAAGCACGGCCTTTTCAGAAAGCACTTTGACAAGCATTCTCATTCACATTAAGCTCCCATCCATCGACTCAACCCGCGATGGTCAGCCCTTATGTATGTGTGTCTTTGTGTCGGCGTCACCGACGGACAGATCCGCGATGCGATCTATGAAGGATGCTGCAGTTACAAGGAAGTGCGAGCCGCGACCAATGTCGCAAGCCAGTGTGGCAAATGCGCCTGCCTGGCCAAGGAAGTGGTCCGCGAGACCCTGACCGAGCTGCAGGTCAGCCAGGCAGCCCTGCCCTACCCCGTGGAATTTACCGCAGCCTGAAAGCCCCTGATTCCAAGAACCGGACCCTGTGTCCGGTTTTTTTATGCCTTAAATTCAATAAGTTAGCGCTCCAACGCGGTTCACAAACATTCTTATTCCTATTAATTTTCACTTATTATTCAATAACTTAGGTTTGACACTCTTAAGTATCGGGCTCAAACTTCACTGTATTGGCACACTTCTACAGGGCAGGAACCCGAAATGAAAGGCGACGTAAGCGTCATCCAGCATCTCAACAAGATCCTCGGAAACGAGCTGGTCGCGATCAACCAGTACTTCCTGCACGCACGCATGTATGAAGATTGGGGCCTGAACAAACTCGGCAAGCACGAGTACAAGGAATCCATCGATGAGATGAAGCACGCTGACAAATTGATCAAGCGTATTCTCTTCCTTGAAGGCATCCCCAACGTTCAGGACCTGGGTAAGCTGCTGATCGGCGAGCACACCAAGGAAATGCTCGAGTGCGACCTGAAGCTCGAAAAGAAAGGCTTGGCCGACCTGAAGGCAGCCATTGCCCATTGCGAAACCGCTGGCGACTTCGGCTCGCGTGACATGCTCGAAGATATCCTCGAATCCGAGGAAGAGCATATCGACTGGCTGGAAACCCAACTGGGTCTGATCGACAAGATCGGCATCGAAAATTATCTGCAGTCGCAGATGGGCGAAGAGTAAATATTCGCCCCATAAAAAAACCCGCGATCAGCGGGTTTTTTTATGCTTGCCGGAAAATCAGGCTTCGGAAGCCTTGGCTTTGGCAGCAGCGTCCTTGATCAGGGTCTGCAGCTCGCCGTTCTGGAACATTTCCAGCATGATATCGCTACCGCCAACCAGCTCGCCGGCTACCCACAGCTGCGGGAAGGTCGGCCAGTTGGCATATTTGGGCAGGTTGGCACGGATTTCCGGGTTCTGCAGGATGTCGACGTAGGCGAACTTCTCGCCACAACCCATCACAGCTTGCGATGCCTTGGCCGAGAACCCGCACTGCGGGGCATTCGGCGAGCCTTTCATGTAAAGCAGAATGGTGTTGTTGGCAATCTGCTCTTTGATCGTTTCGATGATATCCATGTAGCACCTCGGCTTAACTTTGCGACGCTGTTGTCGGCACGGTGGCGCATTGTAACGGAAAGCCGAGCAGCGTGCTCGGCCTTACTGTTCCTTACGCGGCCTCCACCTGCACAGGTACGCCATTGAGCGCAGCGTTGCCGGACACCGGGTCGCGAAAGCGCTCGTCGGTCAGGTCGTTGGCACTCACGCCGGCTTGCGCCTGGGCGATCTGCAGGTGCACACCCTGACGAGCATGACCGTAGCCATGGGGCAGGCTGACCACACCGGGCATCATGTCCTCGCAGGCTTGCACCTCGACTTCGAGATCACCCGTACGCGAGCGGATACGCACCCGCTGGCCGTCCTGTAGTTGCCGTTGCTGCAAGTCTTGCGGGTGCATCAACAGCTGATGCCGTGGTTTGCCTTTCACCAGACGGTGGAAATTGTGCATCCACGAGTTGTTGCTACGCACATGGCGGCGGCCGATCAACAGCAGTTCACCCGGTACAGGAGGTGCCAGTTGCGTCAGGCGGCGCAGGTCGTCCAGCAACACCTGGGGTGCGGCTTCGACAGCCTGACTGGCAGTCGCCAGGCGTGCAGCAAGGTTGCTGCGTAAAGGGCCCAGGTCCAGGCCGTGCGGATGATCGTCCAGTGTTGCGAGGGAAAGGCGCCAAGGTGTTGCTTGGCCATAGCGCCCCTTGCGCAAGGCCAGATCGATCATCTGCGCAGGCGCCAAGGTCGGCTTCAATTCAAGCCCGGCACGCCTGGCAAACGCCTGGGCCAGGCCGACGAAGATCTCCCAGTCGTGCAACGCCCCGTCCGGCTTGGCCAGAATCGCCCGGTTGAAGCGGGTGACGTTGCGCACGGCCAGCAAATTGAAGGTGCTGTCATAGTGGTCGTTTTCCAGCGACGACGTGGACGGCAGGATCAGGTCGGCATGGCGCGTGGTTTCGTTGATGTAGAGGTCGATGCTGAGCATGAACTCCAGGCCTTGCAGTGCCGCATCCAGCTGACGGCCGTTAGGCGTGGACAGCACCGGGTTGCCAGCCACTGTCACCAAGGCGCGAACCTGCCCTTCGCCCGGTGTAAGCAGCTCTTCGGCCAGGGCCGCCACAGGCAGCTCGCCGCCGTACTCGGGCAAGCCCGACACCCGGCTCTGCCAGGCGTTGAAATGGCCGCCGGAGGTGGCAGCCACCAGGTCGACAGCGGGCTCGGTGCACAAAGCGCCGCCTTCACGGTCGAGGTTGCCGGTTACCAGGTTGATCAGTTGCACCAGCCAGTGGCAGAGGGTGCCGAAGGCTTGGGTCGAAACGCCCATGCGGCCATAGCACACGGCTTTTTCTGCCGCGGCGAAGTCCCGTGCCAGCTGGCGAATCTGCGTGGCGGCAATACCGCAGTGCGTGCTCATGGCTTCGGCGCTGAACGGTGCAAGCGCTTCGCGCACCTGCTGCAGGCCGTTGATCGGCAAGTGCGAACCTTGCGCCAGGCCTTCCTCGAACAGGGTGTTGAGCAGGCCGCACAACAAGGCCGCATCTCCGCCCGGGCGGATAAACAGGTGGGTATCGGCCATGGCCGCCGTTTCGCTGCGCCGAGGGTCCACCACCACCAGGCGCCCGCCCCGGCCAAGCAGGGCCTTGAGGCGCTTTTCCACATCGGGCACGGTCATGATGCTGCCGTTGGAGGCCAGCGGGTTGCCGCCAAGAATCAGCATGAAGTCGGCGTGGTCGATATCCGGAATCGGCAGCAGCAGGCCATGGCCATACATCAGGTGGCTGACCAGGTGTTGTGGCAGCTGGTCCACCGAGGTGGCCGAGAAACGGTTGCGTGTCTTGAGCAGGCCGAGGAAGTAGTTGCTGTGGGTCATCAAACCGTAGTTGTGCACGCTTGGGTTGCCCTGGTAGACCGCCACGGCATTGCGCCCGTGAGCCTGCTGGACCGCCCACAACTTTTCGGCGGCCAGGGCAAAGGCCTCGTCCCAGCCGATGGCCTGCCAGCGCTCCCCTACCCGCTTGTGGGGCTGGCGCAGGCGGTCAGGGTCGTTCTGGATGTCCTGCAAGGCGACGGCCTTGGGGCAGACGTGGCCACGGCTGAACGGGTCCTGGGGGTCGCCCTTGATCGAGCTGATTAGCGCCTGCCCGTCAGCTTCATGGCTGACTTCGATGTTCAGCCCGCAGATTGCTTCGCACAGGTGACAGGCACGGTGATGCAGGGTCTTGGTCATGGCCGCCTCTGCCTTGTTGTTGTCGAACAGTGACTATGCGCCCGGTCCCAGCCCCCCGCCAGCGCCCTTCGCCGCGTGAATCCACCGACATCAGGCACACGATTTGCGACAGCCATTTGCCAAATTGCCAGCAAGCCCTGTACAACCTCGTGTAGCAAATAAAAAACAGCACAGGCCGCCGGGTGAAGACACCCTTTGCAATCAGGCCGCTGTTCCCCCTTGGCTTCAGGCGACATTTACTTATAGTATTGCGCCTTTCCCTATTTTCGTCCGCCCCGTGCGGCTTACGCCGCAGGTCAATCCCGTTGTCAAAAAAAACCATACGGTCGACCTGCATACCGTTGCAGATAAGGTAGTCAATCATGAGCGCTAGGCACTTTCTCTCCCTGCTGGACTTCACCACCGACGAATTGCTCGGGGTGATCCGCCGCGGCATCGAGCTGAAGGACCTGCGCAAACGAGGCGTGCTGTTCGAGCCCCTGAAGAACCGGGTGCTGGGCATGATCTTCGAGAAATCCTCGACCCGTACCCGCGTGTCGTTCGAGGCTGGCATGATCCAGCTGGGCGGCCAGGCCATCTTCCTGTCGCCACGCGACACCCAGCTGGGCCGTGGCGAGCCGATCGGTGACAGCGCCATCGTGCTGTCGAGCATGGTCGATGTGGTGATGATTCGTACCCACGCCCACAGCACCCTGACCGAGTTCGCCGCCAAATCGCGCGTACCGGTGATCAACGGCCTGTCCGACGAGTCGCACCCGTGCCAACTGCTGGCCGACATGCAGACCTTCCTCGAGCACCGCGGCTCGATCCAGGGCAAGACCGTGACCTGGATCGGCGATGGCTTCAACATGTGCAACTCCTACATCGAGGCCGCCAGGCAGTTCGATTTCCAGCTGCGCATCGCCTGCCCAGAAGGCTACGAGCCGGATCAGCGCTTCATGGCGCTGGGCGGTGACCGCGTACAGATCATCCGTGATGCCAAGGAAGCCGTGCGTGGCGCACACCTTGTGGTTACCGATGTCTGGACTTCCATGGGGCAGGAGGAGGAAACTGCACGGCGCCTGGCGCATTTCGCGCCTTACCAGGTCACCCGCGAACTGCTCGACCTGGCGGCACCCGATGTCCTCTTCATGCACTGCCTGCCCGCCCACCGTGGCGAGGAAATCAGCCAGGACCTGCTCGACGACCCACGTTCGGTCGCCTGGGACGAGGCTGAAAACCGCCTGCATGCACAGAAGGCGCTTCTCGAATTTCTTGTAGAACCGGCTTACCACCACGCATGAGTCAACCCCTACTGCTCAACCTGCGCAACCTCGCCTGCGGCTACGGCGACCAGCGCATCGTCCAGAACCTCAACCTGCACCTGAACGCAGGCGACATCGGTTGCCTGCTGGGTTCATCCGGTTGCGGGAAAACCACCACGCTACGCGCCATTGCAGGTTTCGAACCGGTGCATGAAGGCGAGATCCAGTTGGCCGGCGAGGTCATTTCCCGCGCTGGCTTCACACTGGCCCCGGAAAAGCGCCGCATCGGCATGGTGTTCCAGGACTACGCGCTGTTCCCGCACCTGACCGTGGCGCAGAACATTGCCTTTGGCATCGCCAAGCACCCACGCCAGGCCGCCGTCATCGAAGAGATGCTCGAACTGGTCAAGCTGGGGGGCCTGGGCGGGCGTTACCCGCATGAGCTGTCTGGTGGCCAGCAGCAACGGGTCGCCCTGGCCCGCGCGCTGGCGCCTGAACCGCAGTTGCTGCTGCTCGACGAGCCGTTCTCCAACCTTGACGTGGAGTTGCGTCGGCGCCTGAGCCATGAGGTTCGCGATATCCTCAAAAGCCGTGGCACCAGCGCCATCCTGGTTACCCATGACCAGGAAGAAGCCTTTGCCGTCAGCGATCAGGTCGGTGTGTTCAAGGAGGGGCGCCTGGAGCAGTGGGACACGCCCTACAACCTTTACCACGAACCACAGACGCCGTTCGTGGCCAGCTTCATTGGCCAGGGCTACTTCATCCGTGGCCAGATGAGCAGCCACGAGGCCGTCAATACCGAGCTGGGTGAACTGCGCGGCAACCGTGCCTACATCATGGCGCCCGGCAGTTCGGTGGACGTGCTGCTGCGCCCCGACGATATCGTGCATGCACCCGGCAGCGCGCTGCAGGCGAACATCATCGGCAAGAGCTTCCTGGGGGCATCGACCCTGTACCGCCTGCAATTGCCGACCGGCAGCCAGCTGGAAGCAATCTTCCCTAGCCATAACGACCATGAGGTCGGTGAGGATGTGGGGATTGAGGTGCAAGCTGATCACCTGGTGCTGTTCCCGGTGCCTGGCAGCGTTGCGGCGCAGTTGCCGCAGCAGGAGAATGGCGTGCGTCGGTACAGTTCCGCGACCTGATTGCAGATTCCTGGGCCGCTTTGCGGCCCAGATCTCAGCCTCTGCCGATCCCGGCAAACTTGCCCTGGGTATGCTCGGCCAGCACCGCCGCCGCCAACTCCACTTCCAACCCGCGCCTACCGGCGCTGACATGGATAGTTGCAAAATTTTGCGCCGAGTCATCAATAAAGGTGCGCAGGCGCTTCTTCTGCCCCAACGGGCTGATCCCACCTACCAGATAACCCGTAGCCCGCTGCGCCGCCGCCGGGTCTGCCATCTCGCATTTCTTTACCCCGGCAGCGTGGGCCAAGGCTTTGAGGTCCAGGGTACCCACCACAGGCACCACCGCTACCAGTAACTCCCCTTTCTCGCTGCTCGCCAACAAGGTCTTGAACACTTGCTGCGGGTCCAGGCCAAGCTTTTCCGCTGCCTCCAGACCGTAAGAAGCCGACTTGGGGTCATGCTCATAACTGTGCACACGGTGTTCGGCGCGATGCTTCTTCAACAGGTCTAGGGCGGGGGTCATGCAAAGGCTCCGGTCTGGGACGGCTCGGCGGCTACTTTAGGACAAATCCCACATCCCAGCCAGCGCACCACAATCGCGCGCCTCTAGTACGGGGATCCGCGGCTGATTTTACGGGCCATTTCGTGACTGGTCGTTCACTTTCGACCTTTGACATCAGCGTTTCTTGTCTATATTTTTTCGCATCTGAACAAATGGCGCACTTTTAAGGTGCGTTTCCTGTATCTGCCCGGGGTCAATGGGGATCGACACCGGGCTTTGCTGTCGAGCGCCACGCGCCTCACAACAAAAAAAACGAGGTCATACATGACGACTGCTCTACGCCAACCCACGCTGTCCAGCCAGTGCCTGGCCGAGTTTCTCGGCACTGCCCTGCTCATCTTCTTCGGCACCGGCTGTGTTGCCGCGCTCAAGGTCGCCGGCGCCAGTTTCGGCCTTTGGGAGATCAGCATCATCTGGGGCGTCGGCGTAAGCATGGCGATCTATCTCACGGCCGGCATTTCCGGCGCGCACCTGAACCCGGCGGTGAGCATCGCCCTCACCCTGTTCGCCGGTTTCGACAAGCGCAAGCTGCCCTTCTACGTGCTGGCCCAGGTATGCGGCGCGTTCTGTGGCGCGGCGCTGGTCTACACCCTGTACAGCAATCTGTTCTTCGATTTCGAACAGGCCCATGCGATGTTGCGCGGTAGCGAAGCCAGCCTGGAGCTGGCCTCGGTGTTCTCCACCTACCCGCACCCGTCGCTGTCCACCGGCCACGCGTTCCTGGTTGAAGTAGTCATCACTGCTATCCTGATGGCCGTGATCATGGCCCTGACTGACGACAACAACGGCCTGCCACGTGGCGCCATGGCCCCGCTGCTGATCGGCCTGCTGATCGCGGTGATCGGCAGCGCCATGGGCCCGCTGACCGGTTTTGCCATGAACCCTGCCCGCGATTTCGGGCCAAAACTCATGACCTTCCTGGCCGGTTGGGGTGAAATCGCCTTCACTGGCGGTCGGGACATACCGTATTTCCTGGTTCCGGTGTTCGCACCGATCCTTGGCGCCTGCCTGGGTGCCGCGACCTATCGCGGCCTGATTGCCCGCAACTTGCCAATGGCACCTGCCGCGAACCCTGAGACAAATGACAATCGCCAGGGCGATACTCAAGCCAATTGATGCCGGCAACACGCACAGCCCTGACCTCCTATTCTTGCAAGGCCTACGACCATGACAGACACCCAGGACAAGAACTACATCATCGCCCTGGACCAGGGCACCACCAGTTCGCGTGCCATCATTTTCGACCGCGACGCCAATGTGGTGGGCACCTCCCAGCGCGAGTTCGCCCAGCACTATCCGCAGGCGGGCTGGGTCGAGCACGACCCGATGGAAATCTTCGCCACGCAGAGCGCGACCATGGTCGAGGCCTTGGCACAGGCAGGCATCAGTCATGCCCAGGTCGCCGCAATCGGCATCACCAACCAACGCGAAACCACCGTGGTATGGGACAAGGAAACCGGCCGCCCGGTTTACAACGCCATCGTCTGGCAGTGCCGCCGCAGCACCGAGATCTGCGCCCAGCTCAAGCGTGACGGCCATGAAGACTACATTCGCGAAACCACCGGCCTGGTCACCGACCCATACTTCTCCGGCACCAAGCTGAAGTGGATCCTCGACAATGTCGAGGGCGCTCGCGAACGCGCCGAGCGTGGCGAACTGTTGTTCGGCACCATCGATACCTGGCTTATCTGGAAGTTCTCGGGCGGCAAGGTGCACGTCACCGACTACACCAATGCCTCGCGCACCTTGATGTTCAACATCCATAGCCTGCAGTGGGACGACAAGCTGCTGGAAATCCTCGGCATCCCGCGGCAGATGCTGCCCGAGGTTCGTTCTTCTTCCGAAGTGTACGGCCATACCAAGAGCGGGATTGCCATTGCCGGCATTGCGGGTGACCAGCAGTCGGCACTGTTCGGCCAGATGTGCGTGGAGCCGGGCCAGGCCAAGAACACCTACGGCACTGGCTGCTTCCTGCTGATGAACACCGGCGAACAGGCGGTCAAATCGTCCCACGGCCTGCTCACCACCATCGCCTGCGGCCCGCGCGGCGAGGTGGCCTATGCGCTGGAAGGCGCGGTGTTCAACGGTGGTTCCACCGTGCAGTGGCTGCGTGATGAGCTGAAGATCGTCAACGACGCCCTGGATACCGAGTACTTCGCCAGCAAGGTCAAGGACAGCAACGGCGTCTACCTGGTGCCGGCCTTCACTGGCCTGGGTGCACCGTACTGGGACCCCTATGCCCGTGGTGCGCTGTTCGGCCTGACCCGCGGCGTGAAGGTGGACCACATCATCCGCGCTGCACTGGAGTCGATCGCCTACCAGACCCGCGATGTGCTCGATGCCATGCAACAGGACTGCGGCCAGCGCCTGTCCGAGCTGCGTGTGGACGGTGGCGCGGTGGCCAACAACTTCCTCATGCAGTTCCAGGCCGATATTCTCGGAACGTGCGTAGAACGCCCGCAAATGCGCGAAACCACGGCCTTGGGCGCTGCCTACCTGGCCGGCCTGGCCTGCGGCTTCTGGAGCGGCCTGGACGAACTGCGCGACAAGGCGATCATCGAGCGCGAGTTCAGCCCGCAGCTGGATGAAACGCAGAAAGAGAAGCTGTACGCCGGCTGGAAGAAGGCCGTCGAACGCACCCGTGACTGGGAAGATCACGAGGCGTAAAGCACATGGGGGCCGCCATGCGGCCCCCATCGTCTACTGGCCGTCATCCCCTTCCTACGGCATCATTGCAGAATTTGTCCGGCTGCCCCAAAGGACCGCCCATGAATCTGCCACCCCGCCAACAACAAATCCTCGAACTGGTGCGCGAGCGCGGTTACGTCAGTATCGAAGAAATGGCGCAGCTGTTCGTCGTGACACCCCAGACCATCCGTCGTGATATCAACCAGCTTGCCGAACTCAACCTGCTTCGCCGTTACCACGGTGGCGCGGCGTATGACTCCAGTATCGAGAACACGGCCTACGCCATGCGTGCCGACCAGATGCGCGACGAAAAGCAGCGTATCGCCGACGCCGTGGCCCGGCAGATTCCTGACCATGCCTCGGTGTTCATCAACATCGGCACCACCACCGAATCCATCGCCCGCGCACTGCTCAACCACAACCACCTGAAGGTCATCACCAACAACTTGCACGTGGCGGCGATCCTGGCTGCCAAAGACGATTTCGAAGTGCTGGTGGCGGGTGGCACGGTGCGCCGCGACGGCGGTGTGGTCGGCCAGGCCAGTGTCGACTTCATCAACCAGTTCAAGGTGGATTTCGCCCTGGTGGGTATCAGCGGCATCGACGAGGACGGCAGCCTGCTCGACTTCGACTACCAGGAAGTGCGGGTATCCCAGGCGATCATCGCCAATGCCCGGCAAGTGATCCTTGCCGCGGACTCCAGCAAATTCGGACGCAACGCCATGGTGCGTCTGGGCTCGATCAGCTTGGTCGACTGCCTGGTGACTGACCAGGCGCCTACCCCTACCCTCACTCAGTTGCTGAACCAGTACAAGATCCGCCTCGAGGTGGTTTGAGGGCTGACGGGTGCTTGTCGCAACATTTTTGGCGCCTGTGAGATCGTGCGCCGCGCGGGCGGCGCTCGATCTCACAGGCGCCACAACTATTCCGGCATGCACCCGCCAACCTCAAACCATACAGCCGAAATTTTCGAAAATGTTCACTTTATTGTCATCCAATCAGTTTTTTCTATAAAGACTGACTGGCGACGGGCTTTCTGTTGCGCTAGTATTTTCGGAAACGAACATCAATGTTCATATTCGATGTGAACAGCCTCAGGAGGCCTTGCCCGTGTCCCAGCCCGTTTCGTCCCAGCCACCACTCGCTGACTGCTATGACCTCGCCGTGATCGGCGGTGGCATCAATGGCGTGGGCATCGCTGCCGACGCCGCCGGGCGCGGCTTGAAGGTGTTCCTTTGCGAAAAGGACGATCTGGCGCAGCACACCTCGTCGGCCAGCAGCAAGCTGATTCACGGTGGCTTGCGCTACTTGGAGCACTACGAGTTCCGCCTTGTGCGCGAAGCCTTGGCTGAACGCGAAGTGCTGCTGGCCAAGGCACCGCACATCGTCAAACCGATGCGTTTCGTTCTACCCCATCGCCCACACCTGCGCCCGGCCTGGATGATTCGCGCCGGCCTGTTCCTGTATGACCACCTGGGCAAACGCAAGCGCCTGGGGGCCTCGCGCAGCCTGCGCTTTGTCCCGGGTTACCCGCTCAAGCCGGCGATCACCCGCGGCTTCGAATACGCCGACTGTGCAGTGGACGACGCGCGGCTGGTGGTGCTCAATGCCATGGCCGCCCGTGAGCATGGCGCGCACATCCATACCCGCACCCGCTGCCTGCGCGCAGAGCGCGTAGACGGCGTATGGCAGGTCGAATTGCAGCATGCCGATGGCACCCTGCAGAGCATTCGTGCTCGCGCCCTGGTCAACGCCGCCGGCCCATGGGTCGCCAGTTTCATCAAGGACGACCTCAAGCTCGATGCGCCGTACGGCATCCGCCTGATTCAGGGCAGCCACATCATCGTGCCGCGCCTGTACGAAGGGGAACATGCCTTCATCCTGCAGAACGAAGACCAGCGCATTGTCTTCTGTATCCCTTACCTGGACCGGTTCACCCTGATAGGCACCACTGACCGCGAGTACAGCGGCGACCCTGCCAAGGTGGCGATCACCGAACAGGAAACCGACTACCTGTTGAAAGTGGTCAACGCGCACTTCAATCATCAACTCAGCCACGGTGATATCCTGCACACCTACTCCGGCGTGCGCCCGCTGTGCAACGATGAATCCGACAACCCGTCTGCCGTCACACGTGACTACACCCTCGCGCTTAGCGCAGCGTCTGGCGAGGCGCCATTGCTGTCGGTGTTTGGCGGCAAGCTGACCACCTATCGCAAGCTGGCGGAGTCGGCCATGAGCGAACTCAAGCCGTTCTTCAGCCAGATGGGCAAAAGCTGGACTGCCGACGCACCATTGCCCGGCGGTGAAGACATGAGCACGCCCCAGGCATTGGTCGAAGCGCTGCTGGCACGGCATCAATGGCTGGCAGGGGACATCGCCAAACGCTGGGCGGTGACCTATGGCAGCCGCACCTGGCAACTGCTGGACGGCGCACAGGGCCCGGAAGACCTGGGCCAGGCCATGGGGGGTGGCTTGTTCACCCGCGAAGTCGACTACCTGCGTGCGACCGAGTGGGCCGTCACCGCCCAGGACATCCTGTGGCGGCGCAGCAAACTTGGCCTGTTCACCAGCCCCAGCGAGCAGCGGGCACTGGCCGATTACCTGGCTCAAGGCGACGCCCGCAGCAACGCCGCCTGAACCGCCCGGGCGACCGCCAGCCGGTCGCCCCCTCCCCTTAGGCTTCCCGCTGGTACGCCTCACGGGCCAATTCCAGGTACAGTTCGCGCTCTTGGGCATTGAGCGACTCCATCAACGCAGCGGCGCGCTCCAGATAGCGCTGCTCGCCCGCTTCTGCGACCTCGCGCTCGGCCTGCTCCAACTGTTCATGAAAGGGAGCAGCCAGCGCTTCGAAGCGCTCCAGGTAACGGGTACGCACATGCTCTTGCCAGAAATCGCGCTCCGCCAGTGCGCGGCTGAGCACCTCGATGTTCTCTCCCGCCAGCACTTCAGCGCCCGCACGCCGTACCTGGGTTGCCGTCACACGGCTGTGTTCGGGGTAATTCATGTGCCCAGGTTGCGCTGGCAGCCCAAGCCGCTCAGCCAGGTTGACGCGGTAGGCGAGGTAAACCTCGATATCATCCACGGCAGCGTAAGGGTCACGGCGCAGCTCCTGAATATGCCGGGCGGCGATGCTGTCCACCTGATCCAGGCGATACAGGGAACGCCCCAGGGGCAGCAATGCCTGTTCGGCCTGGATGGCAGAACCGTTACCGGGCGAACTCAGGGCAATGTGGGCCCTGACTTCCAGCTGACTGAGAATCAGCAGCAGCCGGTCCTCACAGGTCCGGCGCCCTTGGGTCTGCCAGAACACGGCTTCGCGTACGTCGGTGTTGTCGGTACACAGCTCCAGAATCCGCCATACCCTTGCTCGGTAATAGCGCGGGTGTTCGATGAAGTCGTCAGAGCCGGCGAAATCTGCCAGAAAACGAAACAGGTCTGCCGACTGCGGCTCCTCGGCCAGCTGGGTCCAGATCTGCATGCGCCGGGTGCGTACCGCCTCGCTTGCACTTCCCAGCCATTCCTCAAACGTGCCGACATCGGCAACGGCATGATGATAGGAGCTGCTGCGGTTGACCGGCGAATCGCTGAGGCTACTGGCAATCGACGCCTCGCTCGCTTCGTCCAGAGGGTTGTCATGCAACGACAGGCGTTGCAGACGGGCGCCCAGTGTGCGCAGATGCCCGGTGACCTGGCGGATCTGGTTTTCCCGCATGTCCACCAGGCCACGCCACGGCATCGCAGCTTCATCGGGCAAGGTTTGCAGCCCGGTTGCGCGCAGCGATACCTCACGCAAGTGGCGCAAGCTTGAAAGGTCAGGCACCTGACCCAACGGGTTGTAGTTCAGGTCGAGCACCTGGAGTGACGTGAGGCTGGCCAGCCTTTGGCTGCCTGGGGTATCGACGATGATCTGGTTACCCGCCAGATGCAGGCTGCGCAGGCCGGTAAACTGCTCCAGGCCAACCGGCAAACGGGTCAACTGGTTGTTGCGCAAGTCGAGTTCGCGAAGGTGAGTGAACCT
This sequence comes from Pseudomonas sp. Irchel 3F3, assembly GCF_900187545.1. Taxonomy (NCBI): domain Bacteria; kingdom Pseudomonadati; phylum Pseudomonadota; class Gammaproteobacteria; order Pseudomonadales; family Pseudomonadaceae; genus Pseudomonas; species Pseudomonas sp. Irchel 3F3. Next base: position 85,656 of record NZ_FYDS01000005.1, read on the forward strand.
GCGCAGAAAATCCTCTTCGATCTGCTCAAGGGCCATATTGCGCAACGTCAGGCGCCGAACATGGCCAAAGTCGATGTCCGCCGGCAAGCTCGGCAGGCTGCCCACTTCTTCGCCGTCGATATGCAGTGAAAAATCGTCACCGGCGAGGCCAGCGGTCTTGCGCCGCCAGGTCCGCCGTATCTGGTTGGCCACACGTTGCCTGCGCAGGCCGTCCATGAAGCTCACGCGCTGGCGTTGCCAGGTGTCCAGCGCCTCGCGCAAACTGTGCAGCTGCCGCTGAAGCTGGCTGAGGTGGTCCCACAGGCCCACCCCGCGGTCCGCAAGATTGCGCAGATAAGCGTCCAGCTGTGCGTCAGTCAAGGTCGGGAAAATGTCATGGATGCCGCTACGGATTGCCCGCCGGCTGCTTTCGCCCCCTCCACTGAGTGCATAACCGACGCGGCTGTCGATTCGCAGCGGCGGACGATAGCGTTCTGCAATAGGCGTCAGCCCCATCAACTTCGCCGTTCTTTCCCGATCCGCACTGGCCAGACGCGCAATCCGGTCGCCGAGTTCATGCGCCGTGAGCTGGCTTGCGCCAAGCATGGCCTGCTGCCCCGCGTCCAGCGTGTGGATCAGGCATGGCAGAAGGCCCTGGCCCAGTACCGGGGCGTGGGCATCGGCCAATTGATAACCCTGTTCGGTGTGGATGATGGTTCTGATATCAGTTGCGTTGACGTCCCCGCTGGCGGTTACCAGACGCCCCCCCGCCTCACCCAGGCGCAACTCGATACGCATCGAAGCCGGCCAAGGGGCCCGATGAGCAATCCATCCCAGTATCACACGCTGGGTATCGGCATTTACCGCTCCTTCGTGCTCGAATCCCATCAACGCACGGTCCACCCGGCTCTCGCGCAAGAACCAGCGGGCACGCTCGGCCAAGACCAGCGGCACCCGGCCACTGTCCAGCAAGGCCTTGATCTGTGCCCCACTGGCCAAGGCAAGGATCTCTTCGACGCCACGCACCGACAAGCCGGGGAAGACCTTGATCAGCGAAGCCCCCGCAACCGATGCCTTATCTTGCCCGGCGGCCAGCTCTCGTTCGAATGCGCGCCCCTGCAGATGAGGCTCAGACGCATGGAGCTCGTAGCGTTCATGGGCATCGCGCAGGCGCGCAGGGCCGGGCTCACCTTGCAGGTGCAAATGGCGCAACTGCTCGTGATCCAGGCCGGTGATACGCAGGAGCGTTTCAGCCTGTTGGTCAGGGATTTGCGCCAGGGCGCCGTCAAACCTGCGCATCAGCGCACCACCACCCTCCAGATAATGAGCAGAAGGCGGCCAGTGCGCCAGCCTGGCCCGGCCCTCGCCCTCGTGTAGGGGCCTCAACGCATCGACAAAGGGCACACGTTCGAGCACACGGCTTACGCCCACATGCACAGCGCCCACCACGGCGCCGGCCGCCAGGTTCTGCGCCACGCCCATGAGGTGATCGAGCGCCCCCTGACGGTCGCCGAGGCGCCAGTCCTCATAGCCTTTGTACACCTCGCTGACCACATCCACCGCTGCCACGGCGAACATCACCTCGCCCAGTACCGGAATGAACAGTGCCGCCAGATTCAGTGTATCGAGCCCTGCACTCTTGAGGACCTCCAGCCGCTCATGGCGCTCGATAGCGGCCTCGTCAGCGGTCGGCACCGCCAGGATTCTTGCATCATCGAGCATCTTGTCTACCTGCAAGCCACGCAGGTAGGCAAAAAGCGGTGTCTCGATGGCGAAATGCCGTCCATCCAGAACCGCGGGTGCCTGCGCACTGCTCGCCGCGATCAAGCGCTCAAGGGTTGCCGTGAAGGTCGGCCTGTCCCGTTCGCTGATGAAGCGACTGAAAAACCAGCGGTAGTGGGGCGCGCGCATGCGCTTGGCCAGCCACAGGTAAAAAGCCTCCCAGGAAGCGTGCTTGGCCACCGCTCGCTGCGGGTCCAGGGGGATCCAGCTGACGATGCCTTCCAGCGGCCCGTCAGCGTGTTCGCGCAACTCCAGCGTGACCACCCCATGGATACGCTTGCCCAGCAGGTACAACTGACGCGGTGTGACAACGCCAGTGACCGCAGGCACGACAGGTTTGGCGGCGAACACAGGCAACAAGCGCAGGTAGTCGACCTCGTCCAGCTCGGACTTGATGCGGGCCATGCGCACCGCAACATCCATCTTCGCCCGCAAGCTCTCTTCAAGCATGCGCTGCACCGCTTCCCGGGCCAGGTTTTCAGGCGCTGGCGGCCGGCTTTTCGGGAACAGCTGGGCGCGCAACTTTTGCTGGTACTGCCCACCGATATCGAGTTTCCGGCAGCAGCGGGCAAACGCCTCATAGGTCAGCGCCAGCTTGCTCCCCTGCGCGTCCTGCAGGTGGGCACGCCGCATGAATGACGGCACGGTATCGGCTTCGTGGAAGTTGTGCAGCGCGGCCGTGAGTAAAGGTTGCACGCTGTAGAGCGTGCGCCAAGGCGTATGCAGGCGGGGCGCAGCGCTGGGCATCGGCACATCATCCTCGATGTACACCCGCATGCTGCGCACATCGACGTCGGCCAGCCCCTCGGCGCGCAATGCCGGCTCGAGCACCTGTGTGGCAAAGGCCTCCAGGCTGGGTATGCTGGCCAGCGTTTCCTTTACACGTTCGGCTGCTGCCTGCTGAGTGCGCAGCGCCCGGTGCAAGGTCAACAGAAGGTCGGCATCGGCCGTTTTCAACCAATCCGCCATCTGGCGGGCAATGAAGGCGTCGACGGAATCAGAAGGTATCGGGATCACGGACACGGCAGGAGCTCCACAAGATGAAGCTGCAAGCTCAACAGCTCGCCTTAAGTGGCGGGTGTTACTTAATGCTGGCGCACCGCGGTCAGAGCGCCGGCATTCGTTCGGATAGCCGAACGCGATACCGCCCCTCGTTCGGTAACCCGACAACAGAAGAATGCTCAAAAACCTTCATACAGGGTTCATGCCCAGGCTTTGCGCGGGGTTATGATCATTGGCAGGGCTTGGCACGACTCATGCTCTACACTTGGTAGCCGAATGCACTCGCTTCTTGCTGTATTCGTTGAACGAAAGAGTCCGCCAACGGCTCCATAAAAAAAACAAACACGTCGAGGAAAATTTGATGCGTATCGTTCGTCAATTGCTGGGCGCCGCCATCGCGGCCGCTGTGATCGCTTCGCCGGCCATGGCCGAAGAACTGACTGGCACCCTGAAGAAGATCAAGGAATCGGGCACCATCACCCTGGGCCACCGCGACTCCTCCATCCCGTTTTCCTACCTGGCCGGCAAACCCGAGCCCGTGGGCTACTCGCATGACATCCAGCTGGCTGTCGTCGACGCCCTGAAGAAGCAACTGGGTACGGACATCAAGGTCCGTTACAACCTGGTAACCTCCCAGACCCGCATCCCGCTGGTGCAGAACGGCACCGTCGACCTTGAGTGCGGCTCCACCACCAACAACGTCGAGCGCCAGCAACAAGTCGGCTTCTCGGTCGGCATCTTCGAAGTCGGTACCCGCCTGTTGACCAAGGTCAAGGACGGTCAACCTGCATACAAAGACTTCCCGGACCTGGCCGGCAAGAACGTGGTGACCACCGCCGGTACCACCTCCGAGCGCATCCTCAAGGCGATGAACGCCGACAAGCAAATGAAGATGAACGTGATTTCCGCCAAGGACCACGGTGAAGCCTTCAACATGCTCGAAAGCGGCCGCGCCGTGGCCTTCATGATGGACGATGCGCTGCTGGCCGGTGAAATGGCCAAGGCACGCAAGCCATCCGACTGGGTCATCACCGGTACCCCGCAGTCGTACGAAATTTACGGCTGCATGGTGCGCAAGGAAGATGAGGCGTTCAAGAAAGCGGTCGACGACGCCATCGTGGGCTACTTCAAATCGGGCGAAGTCAACAAGAGCTACGACAAGTGGTTCAATCAGCCGATCCCGCCTAAAGGCCTGAACCTGCAGTTCCCGATGAGCGACGAGCTGAAAAAGCTGATCGCCGAGCCGACCGACAAGGCTGCGGACGAGAAGAAGTCCTGATCCTCAGATAGTGGCCTGGTGCTCAACAGCACGAATCAATTCTGCAGGCCACTCATTAGTGTCTAACCTTTCATCCGAGGGCGCCAAGCGCCCCCGGATGCTCGAAGGTGCCCGTGAAACAACCGTCTGAGGGGAAATCCCGATGAATTACAACTGGGACTGGGGCGTGTTCTTCAAGTCCACCGGCGTGGGCAGCGAAACCTATCTGGACTGGTACATCACCGGCCTGGGCTGGACCATCGCCATCGCCATCACCGCCTGGATCATTGCGCTGCTGCTGGGGTCACTCCTCGGTGTCATGCGTACCGTGCCGAACCGTCTGGTATCGGGCATCGCTACCGCCTATGTGGAACTGTTCCGCAACGTGCCACTGCTGGTGCAGCTGTTCATCTGGTACTTCCTGGTGCCGGACCTGCTGCCGGAAGGCTTGCAGGAATGGTTCAAGCAGGACCTCAACCCGACTACCTCGGCGCTGATCAGCGTGGTCGTCTGCCTGGGCCTGTTCACCGCCGCCCGCGTCTGTGAACAGGTACGTACCGGTATCCAGGCGCTGCCCAAAGGCCAGGAAGCCGCCGCACGCGCCATGGGCTTCAGCCTCCCGCAGATCTACAACAATGTGCTGCTGCCGCAGGCTTACCGGATCATCATTCCGCCGCTCACCTCCGAGTTCCTCAACGTCTTCAAGAACTCCTCGGTGGCATCGCTGATCGGCCTGATGGAACTGCTGGCGCAAACCAAGCAGACCGCCGAGTTCTCCGCCAACCTGTTCGAGGCGTTCACCCTGGCCACGCTGATCTACTTCACCCTGAACATGGGCCTGATGCTGCTGATGCGCATGGTCGAGAAGAAAGTCGCCGTGCCTGGCCTGATTTCCGTGGGAGGCAAGTAAATGGACATGGATTTCAGCGAAATCATCCCGGCCCTGCCAGCCCTCTGGGAAGGTATGGTCATGACCCTGCAGCTGATGGTCATGGGCGTTGTCGGCGGTATCGCACTGGGCACCATCCTGGCGCTGATGCGCCTGTCGTCGAGCAAGCTGCTGTCACGTGTGGCAGGTGCCTACGTCAACTACTTCCGCTCGATCCCGCTGCTGCTGGTGATCACCTGGTTCTACCTGGCGGTGCCGTTCGTGCTGCGGTGGATTACCGGCGAAGACACGCCAGTGGGTGCGTTCACCTCTTGCGTGGTAGCCTTCATGATGTTCGAGGCGGCGTACTTCTGCGAGATCGTGCGTGCCGGCGTGCAGTCGATTTCCAAAGGCCAGATGGGCGCCGCGCAAGCGCTGGGCATGAACTACGCGCAGACCATGCGCCTGATCATCCTGCCCCAGGCCTTCCGCAAGATGACCCCGTTGCTGCTGCAACAGAGCATCATCCTCTTCCAGGACACCTCGCTGGTATACACCGTGGGCCTGGTGGACTTCCTCAACTCGGCACGTTCCAACGGCGATATCATCGGGCGCTCCCATGAGTTCCTGATCTTCGCCGGCGTCGTCTACTTCATCATCAGCTTCTCCGCTTCGTGGCTGGTCAAGCGCCTGCAAAAAAGGATCACCGTATGATTTCCATCAAGAACGTCAACAAGTGGTACGGCGACTTCCAGGTACTGACCGATTGCAGCACCGAGGTCAAGAAAGGTGAGGTGGTGGTAGTCTGCGGCCCGTCGGGCTCGGGCAAGTCCACCCTGATCAAGTGCGTCAACGCGCTGGAGCCGTTCCAGAAGGGCGACATCGTGGTCGACGGCACGTCGATCTCCGACCCGAAGACCAACCTGCCGAAGCTGCGTTCGCGGGTGGGCATGGTGTTCCAGCACTTCGAACTGTTCCCGCACCTGACCATCACCGAGAACCTGACCATTGCGCAGCGCAAGGTGCTGGGCCGCAGCGAGGCAGAAGCCACCCAAAAGGGCCTGGCCCTGCTCGACCGTGTAGGGCTCAGCGCCCACGCCAAGAAGCACCCCGGCCAACTCTCCGGCGGGCAGCAGCAACGCGTGGCCATCGCCCGCGCCTTGGCAATGGACCCGGTCGTCATGCTGTTCGACGAACCCACCTCGGCACTGGACCCGGAAATGGTCAGCGAGGTGCTGGACGTGATGGTGCAACTGGCCCACGAAGGCATGACCATGATGTGCGTGACCCACGAGATGGGCTTTGCCCGCAAGGTCGCCAACCGGGTCATCTTCATGGACAAGGGCAGCATCATCGAAGACTGCACCAAGGAAGAGTTCTTCGGCGATCAGAGTGCCCGCGACCAGCGCACCCAGCACTTCCTCAGCAAGATCCTGCAGCACTAATCCGGCCACTGCATCCGCTGCCACGGGACCCACCGGGCAGCGGATGCTGGTCGTGACAAGGCCACTGTGATGAAATGCGACCCCTCGCTACTGCTCCCTGCCAAGCCTGCCGTGAATTCCCGCCTGATCCGACAATTGCTGTTACCGCCACTGATCATTCTGCTGATGGTCGGCCTGGGAATGGCTGGCTACCTGATCAGCGAGAGCAACGGCATCCGCACCCTCAGCGAAAACGGCGAGCGCCAGCTGGAGCTGCACGCGCGTACGGTCGAAAGCGAAATCAGCAAATATACCTACCTGCCCAGCCTGCTCGAGCTGGAAGACAGCGTTTCACACCTGCTCACCGAGCCGGACGGCGGCTCGCGCCAAACGGTCAATGAATACCTTGAGGGGCTAAATCGGCGCAGCCGCAGCCGCGCCATCTTCGTCCTCGACACCAATGGCCGGGTACAGGCCACCAGCAACTGGCGCGACGCCGACTCGTTTCTCGGTGAAGACCTGTCGTTCCGCGCCTACTTTCAGACGGCTGTGCGCGGCGAACCCGGGCGTTTCTACGGCATCGGCAGTACCACGGGCGAAGCCGGCTATTACTTGGCCCATGGGCTTGAAGAACACGGCAAGATCATTGGCGTGGCGGTGATCAAGGTGCGTCTGGATACGCTCGAGGAGCGCTGGCAGCGTGCCCGCCTGGAGGCATTCGTCAGCGACGAGAACGGCATCATCATCCTCTCCAGTGACCCGGCCCGACGCCTGAAGTCGGTGCGCCCGCTGACCCCGCAAATCAAGGAGCGCCTGGCGCGCAGCCTGCAATACTACTGGTGGCCGCTCAACGAACTGCAGCCACTGGCCCGGGAAACCCTGGCCGATGGCGTGGAAAAGCTGACCTTTCCGGCCAACAGTGAAACCGCGCACGGCAAGCAGCACGAAGTCGCCTACCTGGCCCAGACCCGGCGCCTGGCCGATACACCCTGGCACTTCACCCTGCTGACCCCGCTGCAGGACCTGCGCCGCGAATCCATGGTGCAGGGCGTCCTGGTGGGCGTAGCCTTTGCCTTGCTGGCCATACTCGGCATCGCCTGGAACGAGCGGCGCAAGGTCATTGCCACCCGCCTGGCGGCCCGCGAAGCACTTGAGGCAGCCAACAACCAGCTGGAGCGACGCATTGCCGAACGCACGGCAGACCTGCGCGCCAGCAACGAACGCCTGAAAGGCCAGATTCGCGAGCGCAGGCATGCCGAGCAGACCCTGCGCCACGCCCAGGATGAGCTGGTGCAGGCTGGCAAGCTGGCCGCCATCGGGCAGATGTCCACCAGCATTGCCCATGAACTGAACCAGCCGCTGGCCGCGCTGCGCACGTTGTCTGGCAACACCGTGCGCTTCCTCGAACGCGGGGCGCTGGAAACGGCCAGTACCAACCTGCGTACCATGAACGACCTGATCGACCGCATGGGGCGCATCACCGCCAGCCTGCGCTCGTTCGCCCGGCGCAGTGACGACAGCGGCCAGGCCTCACTGGCCAAGGCGGTAGAGGCCACCTTGCAGGTGTTGGCCAACCGCATCAGCGCCTGCCATTTGCAGTTGCATCACCAGTTCGAGGACCAGCAACTGGCCATCGACCAGACCCGCCTGGAGCAGATTCTGGTCAACCTGATCGGCAACGCCCTCGATGCCATGGCCGCACAACCGTTGCCCGAGCTGTGGCTGGAGGGCGAGCTGCAGGGTGACAAGTACCGCTTGCAGGTGCGCGACAATGGCCACGGCATCGACGCTGAGGCGCGCAAGCACCTGTTCGAACCTTTCTTCACCACCAAACCGGGCGAACATGGCCTGGGCCTGGGTCTGACCCTGTCGGCGAGCCTTGCCGCCGCCGCCAAGGGCAGCCTCAATGTCGAGCACCCCGCCACTGGCGGCACGGCCTTCGTCCTGGCCCTGCCCCTGGTCACCCCTCCTAGCGAACCGGCAGAGCAACCATGAACCAAGCGCCACTTACCGTCCTGATCGTTGAAGACGACCCGCATGTGCTGCTCGGCTGCCAGCAGGCACTGGCCCTGGAGGACATCGCCTGCGAGGGCGTGGGCAGCGCCGAGCAAGCGCTGGAACGCATCGGCGACGATTTCGCCGGCATCGTCGTCAGCGATATCCGCCTGCCGGGCATCGATGGCCTGGAACTGCTCAACCGCCTGAAGGCCCGCGACCGCAGCCTGCCGGTGGTGTTGATTACCGGTCACGGTGACATCGACATGGCGGTCGGTGCCATGCGCAATGGCGCCTACGACTTCATGGAAAAACCGTTCTCCCCCGAACGCCTGGTCGACGTGGTGCGCCGCGCCCTCGAACATCGCGGGCTGTCACGCGAGGTGGTGGCCCTGCGCCGTCAACTGGCCGAGCAGAGCAGCCTGGAGGGGCGCATCATTGGTCGTTCGCCGGCCATGGAACACTTGCGCGAACTGATCGCCAACGTCGCCGATACCTCGGCCAACGTGCTGATCGAAGGCGAGACCGGTACCGGCAAGGAGCTGGTCGCCCGCTGCCTGCACGATTTCAGCCGGCGCCAGGGCCAGCCCTTTGTAGCGCTGAACTGTGGCGGCCTGCCGGAAAACCTGTTCGAGAGCGAGATTTTCGGCCACGAGGCCAACGCCTTCACTGGCGCCGGCAAACGCCGTATCGGCAAGATCGAACACGCCAACGGAGGCACGCTGTTCCTCGATGAAGTGGAAAGCATGCCGATCAACCTGCAGATCAAGCTGCTGCGCGTACTGCAGGAACGCACGCTGGAGCGGCTGGGCTCGAACCAGAGCATCCCGGTGGACTGCCGGGTGATTGCAGCGACCAAGGCCGACCTCGATAGCATGGGCCAGAGCGGCCAGTTCCGCAGCGACCTGTACTACCGGCTGAACGTGGTAACCCTGGAGCTGCCTCCCCTGCGCGAGCGCCGTGAAGACATCACGCAGTTGTTCGAACACTTCCTCCAGCAGTCAGCCCTGCGCTTCGACCGTGAAGCACCGATGCTGGATAGCCAGATCCTGTCACGCCTGATGGCCCACGACTGGCCGGGCAACGTGCGCGAGTTGCGCAACGTGGCCGAACGCTATGCCCTGGGCCTGCCGGCGTTCAAAAAGGGCCCCAGCGGCGGTGCCAGCCAGGGCCTGGGCTTTGCCGAGGCAGTGGAAGCGTTCGAGCGCAACCTGCTCAGCGATGCACTGCAACGCACGGGCGGCAACCTGAGCCAGGCCAGCCAGGAGCTGGGCATGGCCAAGACCACGCTGTTCGACAAAGTGAAAAAGTACGGCCTCGGCTGACCTCAACCCAACCTGGAAAAAAAACGTGGACCTGGTATTCAAAGCTGCGCTCGGTGCTGGCGTGGTGCTGCTGCTGGCGGTGCTGTCGAAAACGCGCAACTACTACATCGCAGGGCTGGTGCCGCTGTTTCCCACCTTTGCCCTGATTGCCCACTACATCGTTGGCAAGGGGCGCAGCATTGCCGACTTGAAGGCCACCATCCTGTTCGGCATGTGGTCGATCATTCCCTATTTCGTGTACCTGGCAACCCTGTATGTGCTGGTCGACCGCCTGCGCCTGGAGACGTCGATGGCCCTGGCCACGGTAGCGTGGCTGATGGCCGCGACCGTGCTGGTGACCTTGTGGGTGCGGATGCACTGATCAAAATGCGCGCTGGCTGCTTCGCGGAGTCAGAGCCCGGCGATGTGCGTGACCTCTTGCCTGTGCGCCTGCAAATAAGGCAATACCGCCCCCAGCAGCGGCGCCTTGAACGGCTCCTGAAAGCGGTGCGCCAACCCAGGTATCAGGCGCAACTGGCTGCCCTGGATATGCGCCGCCAGGTGCACGCCGTGCATCACCGGCAACAACGGGTCGGCCGTGCCATGCACCACCAGCGTCGGCACACGAAGCTGGTTCAAAAGCTCGACGCGGCTGGGCTCGGCCAGTATCGCCATGATCTGGCGCTTGGCCCCGTCCGGGTTGAACGCCCGGTCATAGGCGACCGCCGCCTGGCGCAGCAATACCGCGCGGTCGTCCCGCACCTCGGGGCTGCCTAAAGCCGCCAGCAGGTCGGCCTGCTGCTCGATGGCCACTTCGCGGTTCGGCGCGCTACGCCGGGCCAGCAGTTGCACCAGCGCCGGGGCCGGCGCAGGCAGCCCCGCGGCCCCTGAACTGGACATGACCAATGTCAGGCTGCGCACGCGCTCGGGGGCCATGGCTGCCAGATGCTGGGCGATCATGCCGCCCATGCTCACGCCCAAGACATGAAACTGGCGTACACCCAATGCGTCCATCAGGCGCAAGCCGTCATCGGCCATATCCGTCAGCGTATAGGGCGCCGCCACCGGCAGGCCCAGCTTGTAGCGCAACAGCTCGACCGTCAGGTTGGCCGACGGTGGCACCTGGTTCCAGCGTGACAGGCCGACATCGCGGTTGTCGTAGCGGATCACCCGAAAGCCTTGGCGGCACAGGGCCTCGACCACATCGTCCGGCCAATGAATCAGCTGCCCGCCCAGGCCCATCACCAGCAGCAAGGCCGGGTCACGCTGCGCCCCGACGCTCTGGTACACCAGGCTGACGGCGCCCAGCTCGGCACGCTGCACCGGCACATGGGCGTCACAATGCTGTTCGGCGAAACTCGCCGGTACGCTGAACATGAAGAAAAGAAAAAGCCAAAAAGCCCGCATGAAAGAAACACCAGAATGCAGATCCCCAGTAGAGCGCGAGTCTGATGAATTCTGTTCGATCGCGCTGCCACAGTTCGGTGACAGTTTCATGACTCCCGCCAGGCGGTGCATCCAAATGCCCAGTCGACAGCCGCGCCAACATGAGGGAAACTCAACTCACCCCCTGTTTCTTTAAATTTCAACCCCGGAGTCAGCAGTGCTGGAGATCCGCCACCTGAAAACCCTTCATGCCCTGCGCGAAGCCGACAGCCTGGTGGAGGCCGCCGAGCGCCTGCACCTGACCCAGTCGGCGCTATCGCACCAGTTCAAGGAACTGGAAGAACGCCTGGGCCTGCCCCTGTTCGTGCGCAAGACCAAGCCGATCCGCTTCACCAGTGCCGGGCTTCGCCTGCTGCAACTGGCCGATGCCACCCTGCCGCTGCTGCGCGGCGCCGAGCGCGACATCGCGCGCCTGGCCGGCGGCACTGCCGGGCGCCTGCACATGGCCATCGAATGCCATAGCTGCTTCCAGTGGCTGATGCCAACCATCGACCAGTTCCGCGACGCCTGGCCGGAGGTGGAGCTGGACCTGGCCTCCGGCTTTGCCTTCGCCCCATTGCCGGCCCTGGCCCGCGGCGACCTGGACCTGGTGGTGACCTCCGACCCGGTGGACCTGGCAGGCATCACGTATGTGCCACTGTTCACCTATGAGGCAATGCTGGCGGTGGCCAACCAGCACCCGCTGGCCAGCAAGCCTTACATGGTGCCGCAAGATCTGCTCGACCAGACGCTGATCACCTACCCGGTGGAGCGCGACCGCCTGGACATCTTCACCCGCTTCCTGGAGCCGGCCGACATCGAGCCGGCCGCCGTACGCACCTCGGAGCTGACGGTAATGATGATGCAGCTGGTAGCCAGCGGCCGCGGGGTATGCGGCATGCCGCACTGGGCACTGCACGAGTACAGCTCGCGCGGCTATGTGAAGGGCAAACGCCTGGGTGAGAAAGGCCTGTTCGCCACCCTTTATGCGGCCGTGCGCACCGACATGCTCGATGCGCCTTACATGCGCGACTTTTTGCTGACCGCCAAAGACACCTCGTTCGCCACCCTCGATGGGGTCAGCGCGGTGCGTTGAGCGCCTGGCGGTACAGCGGCAGGATCAGGTCGCGGGTCAGCGGCGCCAGTGGCATGACGGGCGCCTGGTCAGCGGCCAGCCAGACAACCTCTTCGATCTCCGCAGCCGGGACCACGGCTGCGGCGCTGTCGACACGAAACAACTCGGCCTGCACTTCGAAGCCAGGCTCGTTGGCGGCTGGGGCACTGAACTGGCCCAGGTGCACGGCCTGGGCCGGGTCGATGTGCAAGCCCAGCTCCTCGTTCAACTCGCGCACCAGTGCCTGCACCGGCGTTTCACCGGCATCGATCTTGCCGCCTGGCTGCATGAAAGCCCCGGTGCCGCGCTTGCGCACCAGCAGGGTTCGGCCCTGAGGGTCGATCAGCAGGGCGGCGGCGATGCGGATTATGTTCGGCATGGATCAGCTCACTCAAGAAATCAAAGAAGGTATCGCCTGCGCTTGCCGGCGATAGGGCCAGCGCAGGCAACATAGCATCCGCGACGAACGGCCCCTTGCCAACCCGCCGCATACACTCCATAACCAACACATGAACCTGCCCGCCAAACACCACCCGGTGCTCGCGCTGTTCCACCCTGCCGTGCGCACCTGGTTCCGTCGCCATTTCGCCACGGTCACTGAAGCCCAGGCACAGGCCTGGCCGCTGATCCATGCGGGCCAGTCGATGTTACTGGCCGCGCCGACCGGTTCGGGCAAAACCCTCAGTGCTTTCCTGGCGGTGCTCGACGAGCTGTTCCGTGAAGGCCTGGAGCACCTAGGTGAGCTGCCCGCGCAAACCCAGGTGATCTACGTTTCACCGCTGAAGGCCCTGTCGAATGATATTCGCCTGAACCTCCAGGCCCCGCTCGAAGGCATCAGCCTGGCCCTCACAGACCAGGGCCTGAACGCCCCACACATCACCACAGCCGTGCGCACGGGCGACACGCCACAAAAGGAACGTGCTGCCATGCGCAAGCTGGCCCCGCACATTCTGGTGACAACCCCCGAATCGCTGTACGTGTTGATGGGCTCGGCTTCGGGCCGTGAAGGCCTGGCCAACGTGCACACGGTAATCGTCGACGAAATTCACGCATTGGCCGGCAACAAGCGTGGCGCCCACCTGGCGCTTACCCTCGAACGCCTGCAAGCCTTGTGCAAACGGCCACTGCGGCGTATCGGCCTGTCCGCCACGCAACGCCCGGTCGAGCGGGTGGCACAGTTTCTGGTCGGTAGCGGGCGCCCCTGCGCCATCGTCGATGTAGGCCATGCGCGCGAACGCGATCTGGCCATCGAAGTGCCGCCGGTGCCACTTGGCGCGGTAATGGCCAACGATGTCTGGGGCCTGGTCTACGACCGCTTGGCCACCCTCGCCCGCGAACACCGCACCACGCTCGTATTCGTCAACACCCGGCGCCTTGCCGAGCGCATCACCCGTCACCTCAGCGACCGGCTGGGCAAGGAGGCGGTCGCCGCGCACCATGGCAGCCTGTCCAAGGAGCTGCGCCTGGGTGCAGAGCAGCGGCTCAAGCGCGGCCATTTGCAGGTGCTGGTCGCCACCGCTTCGCTGGAGCTGGGCATTGATATCGGCGATATCGACCTGGTGTGCCAGATCGCCTCGCCAGGTTCGATTGCCGCCTTCCTGCAACGGGTTGGCCGCGCCGGCCACCAGGTGGACGGCGTGCCCAAGGGGCGCCTGTTCGCCACCTCACGCGATGACCTGATCGAATGCGTGGCCCTGCTGGACTGCGTGCGCCAAGGCGAACTGGACGAGCTGCACATACCCCGGGCACCGCTGGACGTGCTGGCCCAGCAGATCGTGGCCGAAGCCAGTAACCAGGATTGGCACGAACAAGCCCTGTTCGACTGCTTGCGCCAGGCCACGCCCTACACCGAGCTCGACCAGCGCCACTACCAGGCGCTGCTCAGCATGCTCGCCGAGGGCTACAACGGCCGCCAGGGCATCCGCAGCGCCTATTTGCACCGCGATGCGGTCAGCGGCACCTTGCGCGGCCGTCGCGGCAGCCAACTGACGGCATTGACCAGCGGCGGCACCATCCCTGACAACGCCGACTACACCGTACTGCTGGAACCACAGGCAATGAACATTGGCAGCGTCAATGAAGACTTTGCCGTGGAGAGCATTGCCGGCGATATCTTCCAGCTGGGCAACGCCTCCTATCGCATTCTGCGCGTCGAGGCGGGCCGCGTACGGGTGGAAGATGCCCATGGCCTGCCGCCGACCATTCCGTTCTGGCTGGGTGAAGCGCCCGGGCGCAGCAACGAGCTGTCTGCCGCCGTGGCGCGGCTGCAGGCACGGGTCGACCAGCAACTGGCCCAGGCTGACGGCGACATGGTCGAGGTACTGGCATGGTTGCAGGCTACCTTCGAACTGGACGAAGACAGCGCCAGCCAGTTGCTCGACTACCTGGCCCGCACCCGCGAGGTGCTTGGCGCCCTGCCCTCGCAGGACACGCTGGTGATGGAGCGCTTTTTCGATGAGTCCGGCGGGACCCAGCTGATCATCCATTCGCCCTACGGCAGCCGCATCAACCGCGCGTGGGGCCTGGCCCTGCGCAAACGCTTCTGCCGCACCTTCAATTTCGAGCTGCAGGCTGCCGCCAGCGAGGATGCCATCGTGCTGTCGCTGTCGACCAGCCACAGTTTCGCGCTGGACGAGGTGTGGCGTTACCTCAATAGCCGCAGTGCCGAGCAGATCCTCGTCCAGGCGGTGCTGGATGCGCCGCTGTTTGGCGTACGCTGGCGCTGGAACGCCGGCGTTGCAATGGCCCTCCCGCGCTTCGTGGGCGGGCGCAAGGTCGCGCCACAGATCCAGCGCATGAAGAGCGAAGACTTGGTGGCCGCTGTGTTCCCAGACCAGATCGCCTGCCTGGAAAACATTGCCGGCGAGCGGCAGATACCCGATCACCCGCTGGTCGAACAAACCCTGGACGACTGCCTGCATGAGGCGATGGACAGCGAAGGTTGGCTGGCCCTGTTGCGACGCATGGAAAGCGGGGCGGTACGTCTGCTGTGCCGCGACCTGCCCGCGCCTTCGCCACTGGCCTCTGCCATTCTCAATGCCAGGCCGTACGCTTTTCTGGACGATGCCCCGCTGGAAGAACGGCGCACCCAGGCAGTACTCAACCGACGCTGGAGCGAAGTGCACAGTGGCGACGACCTGGGCGCGCTGGACGCTGATGCCATCGCCGCCGTCGCGGCAGAAGCCTGGCCACAGCCAGGCAATGCAGACGAAATGCACGAAGCGCTGATGGGCCTGGGCGCCATCAGCCAAGCGGAAGTGCAGGGCAATGCCAGCTGGGACCTGTTGCTCAGGCAACTGGCCCAAAATGGTCGGGCCTTGCGCCTGGCGGACGAAAAGCTGTGGTTGGCGCGTGAGCGACTGGGCCTGCTGCAGAGCGTGTATCCGGACGCTGTGCTGGAACCTGCCTTGCAGATGCTGCCTGGGTTCGATCAGGCCCCCGAGCCGGACCTTGCCCTGACTGAACTGTTACGTGCCCGTCTGAGTGGCCATGGCCCCAGCACCGCGCCACAGATAGCCGCACCGCTTGGCAAGCCGTTGCCAGCCGTCGAGCAGGCACTGGCCCGCCTGGAAGCCGAAGGCTATGTGCTGCGCGGGCATTTCAGCCCTGGTGCAACCGACCTGCAGTGGTGCGAACGCCATTTGCTGGCGCGCATTCATCGCTACACCGTGAAACGCCTGCGCCGGGAGATCGAACCGGTCAGCCTCCAGGACTTCATGCGCTTTCTGTTCGACTGGCAGCACTTGGCACCTGACGAGCGCTTGCGTGGTCCGCAGGCGCTGGCCGAAGTGCTGGGCCAGTTGCAGGGGTTTCCCAGCGCCGCCGGGGCGTGGGAGGCGGAACTGCTGCCTTCGCGCATCAAGGACTACAGCCCCCACTGGCTCGACGATGCCTGCCGCAGCGGCCAGTTTGCCTGGAGCCGGCTGGCGGCAACTTTGGCGAGCAGCACCCTATCAAGTACCCCACTGGTGCTGCTGCCGCGCGACCAGCTGAACACATGGCGCAGCCTGGCGCCCGCCCCAACGGTGGATGCCCTTGGCCTGCGTGCGCAACGTGTGCACGAAGCGCTTAAAACCGAGGGGGCGCTGTTCTTCGATGAACTGGCGCATGAGGCACGTCTGCTGCCCAGCGAACTGGAAACTGCGCTGCAGGAGCTGGTGGGTTCGGGCCTGGTCGGTGCGGACAGTTTCACCGGCTTACGCAGCCTGATCACCCCTGCAGCCAAGCGCAGCTCGCGTAACAGCCGCCGTGGCCACCCGCCGCTTTCCAGCAGCATGGCGCATGCCGGGCGCTGGGCACTGCTGCGCCGCAGCGCTACGCCACCGGATCAAGACCAGCGCCTGGAGTACATCGCCCGCACCCTGCTGCGCCGCTATGGCGTGATCTGCTGGCGGCTGCTGGAGCGCGAGAGTGATGTACTGCCGCCCTGGCGTGAACTGCTGCGCTGCTATCACCGGCTGGAGGCGCGTGGCGAGATCCGTGGTGGGCGCTTCATTGCCGGGCTGGCGGGTGAACAGTTCGCCTTGCCGGAGGCGGTGGGGTTGCTGCGGCAGGTGCGCCGCCGCGACCCGGACGGGACGTTGCTGGTAGTGAGTGGCAATGACCCGCTGAACCTGACCGGCTCGTTGCTGCCCGGGGCGAAAGTGCCAGCGGTGAGTGGTAACCGCTTGTTGTATCGCGACGGGGTACCGGTGGCGGTACGGGTGGCCGGGCGTTACTCGTATCTGGTCGAGGCGCCCGCACAAGAGCAGGAAATCTGGCGGCAGAAACTGCTGCGTGACAAGCACTGAGCGTTAGCGGCTGTACCGGCCCTATCGCCGGCAAGCCAGCTCCCACAAAGATGTCACTTCGCTCGAAGCTGGTGATGACCTGTAGGAGCTGGCTTGCCGGCGATAGGGCCGGTACAGCCAGTACATAACTTGGCGAGAATGATTTTCGCTACCCCGATTTTAATTTGCAGGGCCCTGCAACTTGGCTATGGTCGGGGTTTGCCCCCAGGCCCTGAGCCTGACCGCGCCATCGCAAGGACCCTGTATGAGCCTGTCACTCCTCAGTCGCTATGCCTTCTTCGCAGCCTGTGTGCTGTTCACCCTGGCGAGCTTGCCCTTCACCCACCACGAATGGTTGTGGCCGTTCACCCTGACCACGGGCATCCTCAGCCTGATCGGCTTGTTCGACCTGCTGCAGCAACGCCATGCCGTACGCCGCAACTACCCGATCCTGGGCAACATCCGCTATCTGGTCGAGGCCATTCGCCCGGAAATCCGCCAGTACTTGCTGGAGTCCGACAGCGACGCCCTGCCATTCTCCCGCGCTCAGCGCTCGTTGGTGTACGCCCGGGCCAAGAACGAAGCCTCGGACAAACCGTTCGGCACCCTGATAGACGTATACGAGTCTGGTTTCGAGTTCATCGGCCACTCCATGCGCCCGGCGCCGCTGGCCGACCCAAGCAGCTTCCGCGTCATCGTCGGCGGGCCGCAGTGCAGCCAGCCGTACTCGGCCTCGATCTTCAACATTTCGGCCATGAGCTTCGGCTCGCTCAGCGCCAATGCCATCCGCGCCCTCAACCAGGGCGCCAAGCTGGGCAACTTCCACCATGACACCGGCGAAGGCAGTATCAGCCCTTATCACCGCGAGCATGGCGGCGACCTGGTCTGGGAACTGGGCAGCGGCTACTTCGGTTGCCGCACGCCGGACGGGCGTTTCGACCCCGAACGCTTCGCCGCCCAGGCGCGCAGCCCGCAGGTGCGCATGATCGAAATCAAGATGAGCCAGGGCGCCAAGCCCGGCCACGGCGGCATCCTGCCCAAACACAAGGTAACCCAAGAGATTGCCGAGACCCGAGGCGTGCTGATGGGCGAAGACTGCATCTCGCCGTCGCGCCACAGCGCTTTCTCCACGCCGATCGAGATGATGCAGTTCATTGCCCAGCTGCGTGAGCTGTCCGGCGGCAAACCAGTCGGCTTCAAGTTCTGCCTGGGCCACCCGTGGGAGTTCATGGGCATCGCCAAGGCCATGCTGGAAACCGGCATCCTGCCCGACTTCATCGTCGTCGATGGCAAGGAAGGCGGCACCGGCGCCGCACCGGTAGAGTTCACCGACCATATCGGTGTGCCGCTGCGCGAAGGCCTGCTGTTCGTGCACAACACGCTGGTTGGCCTGAACCTGCGTGACAAGATCAAGCTCGGGGCCAGCGGCAAGATCGTCAGCGCCTTCGACATCGCCAGCGTGCTGGCCATTGGTGCTGACTGGGCCAACTCGGCGCGTGGCTTCATGTTCGCCATTGGCTGCATCCAGTCGCAGAGCTGCCACACCAACAAGTGCCCCACCGGCGTGGCCACGCAAGACCCACTGCGCCAGCGCGCTCTGGTGGTGCCGGACAAGGCCCAACGGGTGCTGAACTTCCACCACAACACCTTGCGTGCCCTGGCCGAAATGCTCGCGGCGGCGGGCCTGGACCACCCGGCGCAGCTGGAAGCCAAGCACCTGGTGCGGCGCGTCTCGGCCACCGAGATCAAGTTGTTCTCGCAGATGCATGTGTTCTTGAAACCGGGCGAGTTGCTGACCGGCGAGGTGAACGGGCAGTTCTATTCACGCATGTGGCAACTGGCCCGGGCCGACAGCTTTGAGCCACACAGCGAAGTGGCTGCCTGATAGAGCCCTGGGGCTGCTACGCAGCCAGATCGCGACACAAGGCCGCTCCTGCAGAAATACGCGATCTCCTGTAGGAGCGGCCTTGCGCCGCGATGGGCCGCAAAGCGGCCCCAGAGGTTTCAGATCAGGAAGCAGTACTGGCCACACCTTGTACGTCTTTCGGCGCCAGACGGAACGCGTAGTACAGCACGGTCAGCAGCACCAGGAACGCCGGGCCAATGTACAGGGCCACACGGGTATCCTCGAAGTACGCCATCAAGCCAACCACCAGCACCAGGAAACCCAGCGCCAGGTAGGAGCTCAGCGGCCACAGCCACATGCGGTACTTCAGTGCCTTGCGCTCAGCAGTGGAAAGACCGGCACGGAACTTGAGCTGCGCCAGCAGGATCATCACCCAGGTCCAGATTGCACCGAAGGTGGCAATCGACGTTACCCAGACAAACACTTTTTCCGGCACCAGGTAGTTGGCCAGCACGCCCAGCAGTAGCGCGCCGATCGACAGCAGCAGTGCATTGCGCGGTACGCCATTCTTCGAGGTACGGGCAAAGGCGGCAGGGGCCTGGCCGTTTTGTGCCAGGCTGTAGAGCATGCGCCCGGTGCTGAAAATCCCGCCGTTGCACGACGACAGTGCCGCGGTGATGACCACGAAGTTGATGATGCCGGCGGCGGTCTTGATGCCGAGGCGCTCGAAGGTCATGACGAACGGGCTACCCTGGCTGCCAATTTCGTTCCACGGGTAGATCGACAGGATCACGAACAACGCACCGACGTAGAACAGCAGGATGCGCCAGAACACCGAGCCAATGGCCTGTGGGATGGTCTTTTGCGGGTTGCGTGCTTCGCCGGCGGTCAAACCGATCATTTCCACACCCAGGTAGGCGAACATCACCATCTGCAGCGACATCAGCACGCCGGTCACGCCATTCGGCATGAAGCCGCCGTTGCTCCACAGGTTGGAGACACCTACAGCCACACCGTCATTGCCGAAGCCGAAGGCAATGACACCGATGCCGCCAAGGACCATGGCGATGATGGTGACAATCTTGATCAGGGCGAACCAGAACTCGAATTCACCAAAGGCCTTCACCGCTACCAGGTTAACGGCGCCCATGCTACCCAAGGCTGCCAGGGCCCAGATCCAGCGGGGCACGTCGGGGAACCAGATACCCATGTAGATGGCTACTGCAGTAATTTCGGCGACACAGGTCACCAACCAGAGGAACCAGTAGTTCCACCCGGTGAGGAAGCCCGCCAGCGGGCCGAGGTAGTCTTGGGCATAGCGGCTGAACGACCCGGCGACCGGGTTATGCACGGCCATTTCGCCAAGGGCGCGCATGATCACCAGGATGGCCAAGCCACCGATGATGTAGGACAGCATGATGGCAGGGCCGGCCATTTCGATGGCTTTGGCCGAACCGAGGAAAAGACCGACGCCGATACAGGCGCCCAGCGCCATCAGGCGGATGTGCCGTTCGCCCAGTTCACGCTTGAGCGGGCCGCCTTCATTGGCCTGGCCATGGGCAGAGTGGTTGCCGACTGGCATAGCAATACAACCTCATTTTGTTATTGGATTTGACCTTCGTGCAGCACCGGCCAGGCCGATAGGCGTGGCGTCTGCTTGCCAGGCTGGCTTCGTGGGCCGGCCCGTGTGCCGGGGTAGAGCGCCCGGCAGGGCGAAGGGGCCGAGCAGTATAGGAAGACCGTTGCAGGGTTTTTCGCTGTATATACAGGAATAATCAGCAAGTTTTCTCGCCCGTGCAGCGGCCCGGAAAACTGCCCCGGCACCATAGCAACATCTCGGGGTCAAAAAACCCACACCAAAGCCGCATAGCCCTACCCGCTTTTCTCCACCTCCTACAAATTTTTCACCTCACCCGCTCAACGTCTAAGCTTCAGACAAGCAAGACGAAAACACCTGGCCGGATTGAAGACTATGGGCGCACTGTGGCAATCGGAACCAAGCAGAACGGAAGCACCCGAGATACCTCCGGCCGAGACGCCCCAACCGAAGCCCCCCCGTCAGCGTCGGCTTTGGTGGCGGCTGATCATCCTCATCCTGCTGGTGGCGCTGGTAGCCATCGGCTTCGCTGCGTATGACGAATTCCGCACCTCCGAACTGCAATCGCGCGAGTTCAGCAAACTGGCCGCTACGCTGACCTACTCGCTGGAGCCTGGCCCTAGTGACGCCATCATCTACCCCGGTGAAGGGCCGTTCGACAAACGACTGGGCTACAGCGCTCTGGGCGAATTCCTGCCACGCCTGCTCAAGCGCGATTACCTGATCACTGAACAGGTGAGGTTCTCCCCTGCGCTAATGAACTACGTCGATCATGGGCTGTTCGCGCCCTATATCGAGAAAATTCAGGCCGGCCTGTCGATCACTGACTGCCGCGGCGACACGCTGTACCAGTACAACTATCCACAGCACCTGTACCCGAACTTTGCCGCGATCCCGCCGGTGATGGTCAACAGCCTGTTGTTCATCGAGAACCGCGACCTGCTCGATACCCAGGACCCGCGCAACAACCCCGCCGTGGACTGGCCACGCTTTGCCAAAGCCGCCTACAGCCAGGTGGCCAAGTACCTGGCTTTGCCTGGTCAGTCTGCGGGCGGCAGCACGTTGGCCACGCAACTGGAAAAGTACCGCCACTCACCGGACGGCCTGACCGTGTCGGGTGCCGAGAAAATCCGACAGATGATTTCTGCCAGCGTGCGCGCCTACCGGGGCGGCCCGGATACCACCGAAGCACGCCAGCGCATCGTGCGCGACTACCTCAACAGTGTGCCGCTGTCGGCCGTGCCCGGGCACGGCGAAGTACACGGCATGGCCGAAGGCTTGCGGGTGTGGTACGGCGCCGACTTCGACCAGGTCAACCTGGCGCTGAATTCCACCGCCACTGACGCCGAAAGCATGGCCACACGCGGCCTTGCCCTGCGCCAGGTGCTGTCGCTGATGATTGCCCAGCGCCGCCCGTCCCACTACCTGTCCAAGGGCCGGGTCGAGCTGGCCGAACTCACCGATTCGCACATCCGCGTGCTCGCCGCAAACAATGTGATAGAGCAGCCACTGGCCGAAGCCGCACTGGCCAGCAAAGCGGTCTATCGCGACTGGGTAGCGCAGCCAACCATCGTGCCGATCGTCACCAACAAGGGCATCAGCCTGGCGCGTAACCGGCTGGCAGCCATGCTCAACCGCCCGCTGTATGATCTCGACCGCCTCGATGTGTCGGCCACCAGTACCCTGCAGGCCGACCTGCAACTGCAGGTCAGCCAGTACCTGAAAAACCTTGCCGACCCCGAGTTTGCCGCGCAGATGGGGCTGATCGGCGAGCGCCTGCTCACCACCAAGACCACCGACCAGGTGAGCTACAGCTTCACCTTGTTTGAGCGCACGGCCGACGGCTCGCGAGTACGGGTGCAGACCGACAGCACCAACCAGCCCTTCGACATCAACGAAGGCAGCAAGCTGGAGCTGGGCTCCACCGCCAAGTTGCGGGTGCTGACCACATACCTGGAGATCATCGCCGAACTGCACGACAAGTACGCCGGCAAGCCCGCTGCCGAGTTGAAGAAGGTCGAAGTCGCCGAACTCGACCGCATTACCCAGTGGTCGCTGGAATGGCTGGCGCAGAACAGCAAGAACCAGAGCCTGGACGCCATGCTCGACGCCGCGCTGGAGCGCAAATACTCCGCCAATACCGGTGAAGCCTTTTTCACAGGCGGCGGCATGCACGTGTTCAACAACTTCCGCAAGGAAGACAACAGCCGCAACCCGACACTCAAGGATGCCCTACGCGAATCGATCAACCTGCCGTTCATCCGCCTGATGCGCGACCTGGTGCGCTACGTGACCTACCAGCAGCCGTACAACCGCGTGCCGCTGCTCAAGGACGACGCCGACCCTCGCCGCCAGGAATACCTGGCCCGCTTCGCCGACAAGGAAGGCACCAACTACCTGATGCGCTTCTGGAAGAAATACCAGCGCAAAACCTCGCAGCAGCGCCTGGACACCTTCCTGGACAGCATGCGCGTGACCCCACAGCGGCTGGCAGCGGTGCACCGCTACCTGTTCCCTGAAGCAGGGCAGGAAACCTTCAATGCCTTCGTACGTGCCCACCTCAAGGGCGACAAGGCTGCCTTGGGCAAGTTGACCGACGGCCGCCTGTCAGAGATGTACGATGCCTATGGCCCCGGTAAATACGACCTGCCCGACCAGGGCTACATTGCCAAGGTCCACCCGCTGGACCTTTGGCTGCTCGGCTACCTGCTGAAGAACCCGAGCTCGACCTTGACCGAAATGGTCAACGCCAGCCGTTTCGAGCGCCAAGAGGTGTACAGCTGGCTGTTCAAGAGCCGCTACCAAGGGGCCCGCGATAGCCGCATCCGCACCATGGTGGAGATCGAAGCCTTCCTCGACATCCACCAGCGCTGGAAGCGCGTTGGCTATCCATTCGACCACCTCGTGCCCTCGCTGGCCACCGCGATCGGCAGTTCGGGCGACCGTCCTGCCGCCCTGTCCGAACTGGTCGGCATCATCCAGAACGACGGCATACGCCTGCCTACCCTGCGCATCGACACCCTGCACTTTGCAGCCAATACACCTTATGAGACCAAGTTGATCACCGACCCGGACCGGGGCGTGCGGATTCTGCCCGTGGAAGTGGCGCGCGCACTGAAAGGCGCCATGTCGCAGGTGGTGGATGCAGGCACGGCGCGGCGTATTTCCGGCAGTTTCAAGCTGCAGGACGGTACACCACTGGTGATGGGGGGCAAGACCGGTACCGGTGACAACCGCATTGAAAGCTTCGGCGCCGGTGGCAGGCTGATTGGCTCGCGCTCGCTGAACCGTACAGCCACCTTTGTGTTCTTCCTTGGCGACAACCACTTCGGCACCCTCACCGCCTTCGTGCCGGGGCGCTCGGCAGAGGCATTCAAATTCACCTCGGCGCTGCCGGTGCAGGTTCTCAAAGGCATGGCCCCGATTCTCATGCCGTACCTGCAGCCGGGTAATCCGAATGAGTGCAAACCGCCACAGGTGGCCGTGAACACACCGACTGCGGCAGGGAACGTATCGAATGACTAGATGATAATCATCAGCATCCAGAGGCTTGTCTTTAGATATATCTTGAGTAATATCTTACGATATATCGCAAACGACGGAGCCCTGTCCCCATGCGCGAACACACCCCCCATGATCCCTTCGAGCGGCGCCCCGGCCGCGGCGAGCGCGGTCCACGCGTCTTCGCCCCCGGTGACCTCAAGCTGCTGATGCTGGACCTGCTCGCAGACCAGCCCGGCCACGGTTACGACCTTATCCGCCAGATCGAAAACCTGTTCGACGGCAGCTACAGCCCTAGCCCCGGGGTGATCTACCCCACGCTGAATTTTCTAGAAGAGGCCGAGTTGATCAGTGGCCAGGTGCAAGGCAGCAAACGCCTCTATGCCATCACCGACGCCGGGCGCAGCGCCCTGGCCGAGCAGGCTGTCGCCCTGGACGGCGTGCGCATGCGCATCGAGGTCAGCAAACGCGCCCTGCGCGGCCACGACCGCCCGCCAGAAATCCATGAAGCAGTCGGCAACCTGCGCCACGCACTGCACATGCACAGCGGCCGCTGGACACCGGAAGAGATCCAACGGGTCCGCGACTTGCTCAACCATACCGCCAAGGCCATCGCCTCCGGGCCGGCCGAACCTGTCAGGGAGGCTTCCCATGAGTGACACCATCCACCGCGTCAACCACCAGATCCGCCAACGCCGTTTGCAGGTACTGCGGGTCACCGAACTGACCCCACGCATGCGCCGCATCACCCTCGGCGGTGCCGAACTGCAGGGTTTCACCAGCGTGGGCAGTGATGACCATATCAAGCTGCTGTTCGCCGAAACGCCGGAGCAACAGCAGGCCATCGAGGCCCGTAATATGGGCCGGGACGGTGGCGCACGGCCGACCATGCGCGAGTACACGCCACGGCGCATCGACCTGGTGGCCAATGAACTGGACATCGACTTCGTACTGCACGGTGATGGCCCCGCCTCCATCTGGGCCGCCCAGGCCGCGCCTGGGCAAACCCTGGACATCGCTGGGCCACGAGCATCAATGGTGGTGCCGGATATTTTCGACAGCTACCTGCTGATCGGTGACGAAACCGCCATTCCGGCGATTGGTCGGCGGTTGGACGAACTGCCGGCTGGCCGCCAGGTGCTGGCGGTGATCCAGATCGAAGACGAGCAGGAGCGCCAGCCGCTGCCGAGCAAGTCACAAGTCGAAGTCATCTGGGTGCGTCGCCAGCAAGAAGATTTGCTGGAACTGTTGAAGAATCTGACCTTGCCGCAAGGTCGGTTGTACGGCTGGGTGGCGCTGGAAAAAGCCCTGACCCGCCAGGCCAAGGCGCTATTGCTGGAAAAAGGGGTGCCGGAGGATGCGCTGAAGGCAGCGGCCTACTGGCGTGCCGACGGGACTGCGGACGACGAGTGATCTTGGTTACCTGTACTGGCCCTATCGCCGGCAAGCCGGCTCCCACAGTTATTGCACAGCCCATGAAGGCTATGGGGTACCTGTAGGAGCTGGCTTGCCGGCGATAGGGCCAGTGCACGCTAAGCGAATCTGTTCGACCCGCGCCACTTATCCAGCCCCAGCAACACCAGCCCTATCCCCCAGAACCCCGCCAGCACCCCCAGGGCATTGAGCATCACCTGCCCATACCCCAGGCTCGCCACATCGATGAACGGGTAGGCATACACGCCAATCTCGCTCCCCCGCCACAGCGCGTAGGCGAAGTACACCGCCGGGTAAATCGCCCACACCGCCAAGTGCCAAAGCCTCAGGCTGCCCTTGGGCACCTCCCACCACCAGTACACGGCATAAAGCACCGGCATCACGTCGTGCAGCAACTCGTCCGCCAGCCATTGCCAGCCCTGCGGTTGCCACAAGTGACGCAGCAACAGGCTGTAGGCCAGCGCCACCAGCACGATGCTGGCAGCCACCGCAGTACTCACCGACGGCGACAGGAAAAAACGCCTGACTCGGCCTTCACGACCGAACGCCGCATAACTGACCACCGCCGCCACCAAGGTATTGGTCAGCACGGTGAAATAGCCGAACACGTTGATCAGGCCGCCAATCAGGCTGGCCTGTTCCTGCCAGCGCGCCAGCAGCACCAGGTATACCTGCACGGTCAGGCCGAACCAGCCGAGCACGGCGATGCTGGTCAGCCAGGGGCGACGCGGCATATCAGGCCTGGCGCTGCAGCTTCACGTACAACTGCTCGACCTTTTCCCGCGCCCACGGTGTCTTGCGCAAAAAGGCCAGGCTCGACTTGATGCTGGGGTTGCTCTTGAAGCAACGCACATCGATGCGTTCGGCCAGGCCCTGCCATTGGTAGTGCGCCACCAGCTCGGTGAGGATCTGTTCAAGGGTCTTGCCGTGCAGCGCGTTGTGTTGGGCCGTGCTCATGCTGTGCTCCGTTGGAAAGATGCGCACCTTACACGAGTGTAGTGGCGGACGGGATCCGTCAAGTCGACAGAAAAACTGCTGGCCAGGCGTAAAACCTCTGTGCTGAAATAGTTATGTTATGTTGTAACACTAAAAAAGCATCTGCCAAGGAACGCCCCATCGCCATGTTGTACCCAACGCTTCGTCTCTCCCCCCTTGCCGTCGCGCTCTGGCTGGCTGCATCGCCCAGCCAGGCCGTGGAACTCGAACCACAGGTAATTACCGCCAATCCGCTGGGCAACCGCCAGCTGACCGCCCCCAGCACCGTGCTCGAAGGCGACAACCTGCTGCAACAACAGCACGGCAGCCTCGGTGAAACCCTGAACAAGCAGCCCGGGGTCGCCTCTACCTGGTTCGGCCCTGGCGCCAGCCGCCCGGTGATCCGCGGCCTGGACGGCGACCGCATCCGCATCCTGCGCAATGGCGTCGGCGCCCTGGATGCCTCATCGCTGTCCTATGACCACGCCGTGCCGCTGGACCCGGTTACCGTCGAGCGCGTCGAGATCGTCCGTGGCCCGGCCGCCCTGCTCTACGGCGGCAACGCCATCGGTGGCGTGGTCAATACCTTCGACAACCGCATCCCGGACGCACCGATCGAAGGCATCCACGGTGCCGGCGAGCTGCGCTACGGTGGCGCCGACACCACCCGCAGCAGCGCCGGCAAATTGGAGGCGGGCAACGGTGCCTTCGCCCTGCATCTCGATGCCAACAGCCGCCAATTCAACGACCTGCGCATCCCCGGCTACGCCCGCAGCGCCAAGGTACGTGACGCCGATGAGCCCGGCAGCAAACACCGCCTGGAAAACAGCGACGGCCGCCAAGATGGCGGTGCCGTCGGTGGCGCCTATCACTGGGATCACGGTTACGCCGGCCTGTCTTATAGCCGCTACGACAGCAATTACGGCTCGGTGGCCGAATCCGGTGTGCGCCTGGACATGAAACAGGACCACTACGCCTTCGCCTCCGAACTGCGTGACCTGGATGGCCCGTTCAGCTCCGTCAAGATCGATGCTGGCTATACCGACTACGAACACAGCGAGATCGAAGAAGGCGAGGTGCACACCACCTTCAAGAACAAGGGCTACGAAGCCCGTATCGAAGCCCGCCACCAACCGCTCGGGCCGGTGGAGGGGGTGATCGGTGCTCAGGTCAGCCGCAACGAATTTTCCGCCCTGGGCGAAGAGGCTTTTGTCCCACACACCCATACCAACAGCCTCGCGCTGTTCATGCTGGAGCAATGGCAGGCCACACAGCGGCTGAACCTGAGCCTGGGCGCACGCGTGGAGCACACTCGGGTAGACCCTGACGCCAAAGGCAACGAAAACTTCGTCGATGCCGACAGCGCCAGCAGCTTCAACGCCTTCAGCCTGTCATCAGGTGCGGTGTACCAGCTCGACCCGATCTGGTCGCTGGCCGCCAACCTCGGCTACACCGAGCGCGCCCCGACGTTCTACGAGCTGTACGCCAATGGCGCGCACGTGGCCACCGGCGCTTTTGAAGTTGGCGACGCCAGCCTGAACAAGGAAAAGGCCATCTCTGCCGACCTGGCGCTGCGCTTCGACAATGGCACCCACAAAGGCAGTGTCGGGGTGTTCTACAGCCACTTTCGCAACTACATCGGGCTGATCGGCACCGGCAACCTGCGCGAGGGCGGGCATGATCACGACCATGGCGAGGACGACCACGATCACGACCATGACCATGACCACGACGGTTTCCCGGAATACCAGTACCAGGGCGTGCGGGCGCGCTTTTACGGCATCGAGGCCCAGGACCGCTGGCAACTGGTCGAGAACCGTTACGGCAGCTTCGCGCTGGAGTTGTCTGGTGACTACACCCGGGCCAAGAACCTCGACAGCGGCGAACCGCTGCCACGCATCGCCCCGCTGCGCCTGAACAGCGGCCTGGTGTGGGAACTGGACCGCTGGCAGGCGCGGGTCGATGTCCAGCATGCCGCGTCGCAGCACCGCAAACCGGCCAACGAAACCAGCACCGATGGCTACACCACACTGGGTGCAAGCATTGGCTACCGCTTCGAAGTTGGCCAGAGCCAGTGGTTGGCGTTTGTGCGCGGCGAAAACCTGACCGACCAGACCGTGCGTTATGCCAGCTCGATCCTGCGCGATATCGCGCCGGCGCCGGGGCGTAGTGTCGAAGTGGGGTTGCGTACCACCTTCTGAAATCGCGGGGCGCTTTGCGCCCCTCTTCAGGCTATTGTTACCCGCTGAACAACAATCCCCTGCGACAATTTGTCTTTTTTTCTTACAACTTCCGCTATATCCTGCCCGCCTGAAGCTGAATCGCTTCACTGAAACCATCCTGTCGCCATATCCATTGAAGGGCACGCCCTTCGATGCGCTTGCCGTTTTTTCAATAATCAAAAAGATAGCGCTATCTCATGCTCCAACTGCCCAAAACCTGTTACATCGGCCTTGCCCTCAGCGCCTTGGCGACACCCGCCGCCGCCAGCGAAATGTTCGCCAGCGACTCCCCATGGATGCTCGGTGACTGGGGCGGCACTCGCAGCGAATTGCTGGAAAAAGGCTACGACTTCACCCTCGGCTACACCGGCGAGATGGGCAGCAACCTGCACGGTGGCTTCGACCACGACCGTACCGCTCGCTACAGCGACCAGTTCACCTTTGGCAGCCACCTGGACCTGGACAAGATTTTCGGCTGGCATGACACCGAGTTCCAGCTGACCCTTACCGAGCGCCACGGCGACAACATCAGCAACGACCGCATCAACGATCCTCGCGTCGGCGGCTTCACCTCGGCCCAGGAAGTCTGGGGCCGTGGCGAAACCTGGCGGCTGACGCAGATGTGGATCAAGCAGAAGTACTTCGAGGGTGCGCTGGATGTGAAATTCGGTCGCTTCGGCGAAGGCGAAGATTTCAACAGCTTCCCTTGCGACTTCCAGAACCTGGCCTTTTGCGGCTCGCAGGTAGGCAACTGGGTGGGTGGCATCTGGTACAACTGGCCGGTCAGCCAATGGGCCCTGCGCGTGCGTTACAACCTCAGCGACACGCTTTACACCCAGGTGGGCGTGTTCGAGCAGAACCCCTCCAACCTCGAATCTGGCAACGGCTTCAAGCTCAGCGGCAGCGGCACCCAAGGCGCGGTAATGCCAGTCGAACTGGTATGGACCCCACGTATCCAAGGTTTGAAAGGGGAATATCGCGCTGGCTACTACTACAGTAATGCCAAGGCACAGGATGTTCTCAAGGACAGCAACGGCCAGCCGGCCGCCCTCAGCGGCGCCGCCTACCGCAGCAGTTCGAGCAAGCACGGCATGTGGCTCGGCGCCCAGCAGCAAGTAACCTCGCTGGCATCCGACCAGTCGCGAGGCCTGAGCCTGTTCGCCAACGCCACGGTGCACGACAAGAAGACCAATGCCATCGACAACTATGTGCAGGCAGGACTGGTATACAAAGGGCCTTTCGACGCCCGCGCCAAGGACGACATCGGTTTCGCCCTGGCCCGCGTGCACGTCAACCCCGCCTACCGCAAGAACGCCCGCCTGGCTAACCAGGCCGCAGGCCTCTACGACTATGACAATCCAGGTTTCCTGCCGGTGCAGGACACCGAGTACAGCGCCGAGCTGTACTACGGCATCCACTTGGCCGACTGGCTCACCGTACGCCCCAACCTGCAGTACATCCGCCACCCGGGCGGGGTGTCGCAGGTCGATGGCGCCCTGATCGGTGGCCTGAAGATCCAGAGCAGTTTCTAACCACCCTTTTTTGACCTGACGGAGAACCTACGATGAGCACTGAAGGTGCCAACCAAGGAAGCCGCTGGCTCCCTCGCCTGATCGGCGCGCTGCTGTTGCTGATGGGCCTGGCCCTGTTGGCCGGTGGTATCAAGCTAAGCCAGCTGGGCGGATCGCTGTACTACCTGATTGCCGGTATCGGCTTTGCCCTCTCGGGCATCCTGCTGCTGGCCCAACGCCGCATTGCCTTGGGCCTGTACGGCCTGGTGCTGCTGGGCAGCACTGTATGGGCGCTGCTTGAAGTGGGCCTGGACTGGTGGCAACTGGTGCCACGCCTGGCCATCTGGTTTGCCATCGGCGTGGTGCTGCTGCTGCCGTGGGCACGTCGTCCGTTGATCGGCCCGGCCAGCAAAGCCAACACTGCACTGCTCGGCGTTGCGGTGGTTGCTTCGGGCGCATGTGCGCTGGGCAGCCAGTTCACCCACCCCGGCGAAGTGTTCGGCGAACTGGGCCGCGAAAGCAGCGAAATGGCCAGCGCCGCCCCATCCATGCCTGATGGCGAATGGCAGGCTTACGGCCGCACCGAGCATGGCGACCGTTATTCACCGCTGCGCCAGATCACCCCGCAGAATGCCTACCGCCTGGAAGAAGCCTGGCGCATTCGCACCGGTGACCTGCCGACCGACAACGACCCTGTGGAGCTGACCAACCAGAACACCCCGCTGAAGGTCAACGGCATGCTCTACGCCTGCACCGCACACAGCCGCTTGCTGGCCCTGGACCCGGACACCGGTGCGGAAATCTGGCGTTACGACCCGCAGGTCAAGAGCCCGACCGGCACCTTCAAAGGCTTTGCCCACATGACCTGCCGCGGCGTTTCGTACTATGACGAAAACCGCTATGTCAGCCGCGACGGCAGCCCGGCGCCGAAAATTACCGACGCCGGCCAGGCCGTAGCCCAGGCCTGCCCACGCCGCCTGTACCTGCCTACCGCAGATGCCCGCCTGATTGCCATCAACGCCGACAACGGCAAAGTCTGCGAAGGCTTCGCCAACCAGGGCGTGATCGACCTCACCACCGGCATCGGTCCCTTCACCGCCGGCGGCTATTACTCCACCTCGCCTGCCGCGATCACCCGTGACCTGGTGATCATTGGTGGCCACGTCACCGACAACGAGTCGACCAACGAGCCGTCGGGCGTGATCCGCGCCTACGACGTGCACGACGGCCACCTGGTGTGGAACTGGGACAGCAACAACCCGGATGACACCAAGCCGTTGGCCGCCGGCAAGATGTACAGCCGCAACTCGGCCAATATGTGGTCGATCGCCAGCGTCGACGAAGACCTGGGCATGATCTACCTGCCGTTGGGCAACCAGACCCCGGACCAGTGGGGCGCCGACCGCACCCCGGGCGCCGAGAAGTACAGCGCCGGCGTGGTCGCCCTTGACCTGGCCACCGGCAAGGCCCGCTGGAACTACCAGTTTACCCACCACGATTTGTGGGACATGGACGTGGGCAGCCAGCCGACCTTGGTCCACCTGAAGACTGACGATGGGGTGAAACCCGCGATCATCGTGCCGACCAAGCAAGGCAGCCTGTACGTGCTCGACCGCCGCGACGGTACGCCGATCGTGCCGATTCGCGAAATCCCCACCCCGCAAGGCGCAGTGAAGGGCGACCACACCTCGCCGACCCAGGCCCGCTCCGACCTCAACCTGCTGGGCCCTGAGCTGACCGAACAGGCCATGTGGGGCGCTACGCCATTCGACCAGATGCTGTGCCGCATCCAGTTCCGCGAACTGCGCTACGAAGGCCAGTACACCCCGCCTTCCGAGCAGGGTTCGCTGATCTACCCGGGCAACGTGGGTGTATTCAACTGGGGCAGCGTGTCCGTCGACCCGGTCCGCCAACTGCTGTTCACCTCGCCCAACTACATGGCCTTCGTGTCGAAGATGGTCCCGCGCGAGCAGGTGGCCGAAGGCAGCAAGCGCGAAAGCGAGACCAGCGGCGTGCAGCCGAATACCGGCGCGCCGTACGCGGTCACCATGCACCCATTCATGTCGCCGCTGGGCGTACCGTGCCAGGCACCGGCCTGGGGCTATGTCGCCGCCATCGACCTGTTCACCAACAAGGTGGTGTGGAAACACAAGAACGGCACCACTCGTGACAGCACCCCGGTTCCGATCGGCCTGCCGGTTGGCGTGCCGAGCATGGGCGGTTCGATCGTCACCGCCGGTGGCGTCGGCTTCCTCAGCGGCACCCTGGACCAATTCCTGCGCGCTTATGATGTAAACAACGGCAAGGAACTGTGGAGTGCCCGCCTGCCAGCGGGTGGCCAGGCCACGCCGATGACCTACACCGGCAAGGATGGCAAGCAGTATGTGCTGGTAACCGCCGGCGGCCATGGCTCGCTGGGCACCAAAATGGGCGATTACATCATCGCTTACAAATTGGCTGACTAAGTTACCGAGCCCTGCTTGCAGGGCTCATTCCCCTGTACCGGCCTCATCGCCGGCAAGCCAGCTCCCACAGGTAACCCACCATTTTCAAGGTCGGTGGAATACCTGTGGGAGCTGGCTTGCCGGCGATGAGGCCGGTGCAGGCCATCACAGATGAAACCCTCCCCTGATCCCTTCATCTACCATTGAAACCGATTCCCCTGCGCCCCATCTAAGCACCATAGCCATTCACGCAGGTGCCCCATGAGCGACCAGCAGGATTTCCCGGAACACCCTGACGAACACAGCGAAGTCGAGCACACCTCCCCGGCCGAACCCGGCCACGCCCTCGCCCTGCCCGGCCAGCAACTGCCGGACAAAGTCTACGTGATCCCGATCCACAACCGCCCGTTCTTCCCGGCCCAGGTACTGCCGGTCATCGTCAATGAAGAACCTTGGGCCGAAACCCTCGACCTGGTGGCCAAGTCACCGGACCACTGCCTGGCGCTGTTCTTCATGGACACCCCGCCGGAAGACCATCGCCATTTCGACACCTCGGCCTTGCCGCAATACGGCACGCTGGTCAAGGTGCACCATGCCAGCCGTGAAAACGGCAAACTGCAGTTCGTCGCCCAGGGCCTGACCCGGGTACGCATCCGCAACTGGCTCAAGCATCACCGCCCACCCTACCTGGTCGAAGTCGAATACCCGCGCCAGTCCGCCGAGCCGACCGACGAGGTCAAGGCTTACGGCATGGCCCTGATCAACGCGATCAAGGAGCTGCTGCCGCTCAACCCGCTGTACAGCGAAGAGCTGAAGAACTACCTCAACCGCTTCAGCCCCAACGACCCGTCACCGCTCACCGACTTCGCCGCCGCGCTGACCTCGGCCACCGGCAACCAGTTGCAGGAAGTACTCGACTGCGTGCCCATGCTAAAGCGCATGGAAAAGGTCCTGCCGATGCTGCGCAAAGAGGTGGAAGTCGCGCGCCTGCAGAACGAGATCTCGGCCGAGGTAAACCGGCAGATCGGCGAACACCAGCGGGAGTTTTTCCTCAAGGAGCAACTCAAGGTCATCCAGCAGGAGCTGGGGCTGACCAAGGACGACCGCAGCGCCGACCTGGAACAGTTCGAACAGCGCCTGGAAGGCAAGACCCTGCCGCCCCAGGCGCGCAAGCGCCTTGATGAAGAGATGGGCAAACTGGCCATTCTCGAAACCGGTTCGCCCGAGTACGCCGTCACCCGCAACTACCTCGAATGGGCCACCGCCCTGCCGTGGGGCGTGTACGGCAAAGACAAGCTCGACCTCAAGCATGCACGCAAAGTCCTTGATCAGCACCATGCCGGCCTCGACGACATCAAGGAACGCATCATCGAATTCCTCGCCGTGGGCGCCTGGAAAGGCGAAATCAGCGGCTCCATCGTGCTGTTGGTGGGCCCGCCCGGGGTGGGCAAGACCAGCATCGGCAAATCCATTGCAGAGTCGCTTGGCCGGCCGTTCTATCGTTTCAGCGTTGGCGGCATGCGCGACGAGGCCGAAATCAAGGGCCACCGCCGCACCTACATCGGCGCACAACCCGGCAAGCTGGTACAGGCCCTGAAAGAGGTCGAAGTGATGAACCCGGTCATCATGCTCGACGAGATCGACAAGATGGGCCAAAGCTATCAGGGCGACCCGGCTTCGGCATTGCTGGAAACCCTTGATCCGGAGCAGAACGTCGACTTCCTCGACCACTACCTCGACCTGCGCCTGGACCTGTCCAAGGTGCTGTTCGTGTGCACCGCCAACACCCTCGACTCGATCCCCGGGCCGTTGCTCGACCGCATGGAAGTGATCCGCCTGTCCGGCTACATCACTGAGGAAAAACTGGCCATCGCCAAGCGCCACCTGTGGCCCAAGCAACTGCAAAAAGCTGGCGTTTCCAAGACCAGCCTGAGCATCAGCGACAGCGCCCTGCGCCTGGTTATCGAGGGCTATGCCCGCGAGGCCGGCGTGCGCCAGCTGGAGAAGCAACTGGGCAAACTGGTGCGCAAAGCGGTGGTCAAGCTGATGGAAGACCCCGAAGCCAAGCTGAAGATCGGCACCAAGGACCTGGAGGCCGCACTGGGCATTCCCGTATTCCGCAGTGAGCAGGTACTGGCTGGCAAAGGGGTAATCACCGGCCTGGCCTGGACCAGCATGGGCGGTGCCACGCTGCCGATCGAGGCGACCCGCATCCACACGCTCAACCGCGGCTTCAAGCTGACCGGCAAGCTGGGGGACGTGATGAAGGAATCGGCCGAAATTGCCTACAGCTACGTCAGCTCCAACCTCAAGCAGTTTGGCGGCGATCCTGGCTTCTTCAACGAAGCGTTCATCCACCTGCACGTTCCTGAAGGCGCCACGCCCAAGGACGGCCCGAGTGCCGGCGTCACCATGGCAAGTGCCCTGTTGTCCCTCGCCCGCGATCAGGCACCGAAAAAAGGCGTAGCCATGACGGGCGAGCTCACCCTCACCGGCCAGGTGCTGCCGATTGGCGGGGTACGCGAAAAGGTGATTGCGGCGCGGCGGCAGAAGATCTTCGAACTGATCCTGCCCGAGCCTAACCGCGGCGACTTCGAGGAGCTGCCGGACTACCTGCGAGAAGGCCTGACAGTGCATTTCGCCAAGCGCTTTGCCGACGTGGCCAAAGTTCTGTTCTGACCTGTTCCGTCCTCCTCGCGGCTTTAGCCGCGAAGAGGACGGCACTGGGCACACAAAACCCCACCAGCATCGGTTATCCTCAGGCATCGTCAGCCTACGGAGCCAACATGACCGCCCCTCGTCTGCTCGTTCCCCTGAGCTTTACCCTGCTTTCTGCCTGTGCCCAATACCCCACACAGCCTGTCGAGCTGGATGCCGAAAGTGAATGCCCAACGCGACTGCAGGTAGGCCAGACACTGACGTTGAGCTTGCCCGGCAATCCATCCACCGGCTATCGCTGGCTCGTCAAGAATGCCGCATCAGCTGTGCTGCGCAGCCTCGGCCCGGAGGTCTACAACGCCCCCGATGATCAAGACGTGGTCGGAAGCGCCGGTGTCTCCACCTGGCGCTTCCAGGCTACCAGCACCGGAGATGCCCAGTTGCTACTGGTCTACCAACAGCCATGGGCTGCAGAAGTCGCCCCGGTACAAACCTTCGACTGCAAGATTGTCGTCCGCTGAGGGCAATCAACTGCGGTCATACAGCAGTTGCACCACCTTCAGGTACTCACACAAACCGTCCAGCGCGACTGTGGCAGCTTCCAGATCCATGGTTGCGCTGAGTCTGGCGGCCTGCGCCTGCCACTCAGACTCTACCTTGCGAAGCTCATGTAGCCACCCGTTCTTCAGCGGCACCAAGCCCGACAGCGCCGTGACCGCTTCCAGTTCTTCCCGCGCCGCTTGCAGGGTTCGCTGCACCTGCCGCTGGTCGTCCACTGCAGCCTCGATCTTGCTATCCAGCCGGCCACGGGCTTTGCCCAGGTCGACGAATGTCTTGGCCCCGTCAAGCGCATCAGCATGCCGTGCAAGCTTTTGCGTCACAGCCTTGAACAGGCCGGCGTCGAATTTCGGATCGGTGATCAATCCCATTATCTGATCGACTTCATCATCGCTCGGGATGAGGCCTTTCAGTGCGCTTGCAACCGAAGGTTTCTCGAACAGCTCGATAGCCTGGACAATATCTGCACGCTGCTGTTGCAGTTGCATCAATCGTTCATCGAATGCGACTGCCTGTACTTGAAGGCCGGCCGTTCGCGCTGCCAACTCTGGCAAGGCGTCGACAAGCGCCGATAGCGAAAACAGCTCCAACCGCAAGTTTTTCCTGGCCAAGTGCGCGTGATGCTGATTCAAACGCTCCAGTACACTGGCGAGCCTGCGCTGCGAAGCGGCGCTGTCCACACCCGGAATAAATCGCCGATCCTCCAGCAATACGATACCGCCTATCAAGCTCTCCTTGAACGCGCGCTCGACAGCCAGCAACAGTGTACACAGTTCATCCAGTTGCTCGCGTGCGGCAGGCAGCACGTTCATTTCCCAACTTCCAATGAGCTGGAATATCTGATCCTGCAGATTTTGCATCTCTACAACATCTGGCGTGACGGTTTGAGTATTGGCAATTTCCATGTCAGGCTTCCTCATACTCGTCAATCAGTTCATTGAACAGCTCTGACAGCGTATGGCACACACTGCCTATTTTGGTCCACGGTTTGATAACCTCCGAAAAATCAAGAACAAAGGATTCAAGCTGGACGACGGTACTCAGTTCTTTGGCTTCATTGACAGAGTTGTCGGCATACGAAGCGAGGAACAACCAAACATCGGCCAACCGCTTGGTCGCCGCCGACAGATCCTTGCACCTGAATTGCAAATCTCTGACCAGCGTCGAAACACGCTCGAAGTCCTTCAAGGCCGGCGCCAGCTTGCCCAGTGCATTGGCCAACTCATCGCGTCTTTCAATCAGCGCATTCTTTGTAGCCCTGATAGCTTCTGCCTTGTTTCCGAATACGCCACCGGTTATCACCAGACCGATCGGCCCCAACAAGATACCGGTGAATGCATAGCCAACATGGGCATCGTACTCAGCCTTCAACTGGTCGACCTGCTCGTCCCACTGATCGAGTTGCTTGCGTTTTTCCAGGATTTCCTCATGGGAAACCTTCTCATCGAAGTGCTTCAACAAGCGTCCCATACGCGGCTTGAGTTCACGCTTGATTTCATTGTTGAACCAGTTGGCACGGCTGTCGACGTCAACGATACGCCGGCGAGTGCATTCAATTTCCTTCACCAGTTCGGAAATGCCGAGCGTCAGCACACTGGCGATCTGTGCTTGTTCATGTTCGCTGAGCGCCGAGGTGTAAACATCGTCGCCCTCCTCGGCCTTGCGTTTCTTGATCGCCATGAACACGTCGCTGCTTTCAAGGTTTTCCAAAAGGCTACTGCCACGCTGCACCAGGCTTTCGGCAAACATCTCAATTTCAGGCCCCAGCTGTTTTATACTGCGTTCCAGTATGTCCCATTCAGCGGCATGCCGGTGCAGCGCCACGTAAAGCTCATTGACCATCGACGCTTTAATACCGAGGGCGGCGTAATCGACCTCCCTCTCGATTTCCACCTGCGTCCGCGGTAAATGGTTAACGGTATTGACGTACCGCTTAATGCATTTCAAATTATCTGCCGTCAGCAAACCACCAACTTGCTGACCACCATCGAGCCGGCTTTCAATGAATGAAAAATAGCGTTCTGGCAATATTTTCACTCTGGAAACCAGGTCCAGATCATCGACGGGTAGCTCTTCCTGCACAGTTGCTATATTCATTTCTCAACCCATGAAACCAATGAAGTAAAGGCAGTTGGAGTGTCCACCCGAACCCCCCTGAATACATTCACCCGGATAACTTAACGCTGTGGGAAAGTTCACTGCTGCGGGCATGAACGCTCCGACCCTGAAGCATTGCCATGGCAAGATGCGTGGCCATTGGATAAAATGCGCACCCGTTTCACCCTGTATCGAGCCCACCGTGAGCAAACAACCCGACCGCCTTTTCTCGCAGCCCCTGGAGCAGGTGCCCGATTTCGTCTTCAACGAAGACGTGGTGCGCGTGTTCCCGGACATGATCAAGCGTTCGGTGCCCGGTTACCCGACCATCGTCGAAAACCTCGGCGTACTGGCTGCGCGTTTCGCCCAGCCAGGCACCGCTCTGTACGACCTGGGCGCATCGCTGGGCGCCGTCACCCAGTCGCTGCGTCGCCATGTTCGCAGCGACGGCTGCCGGGTGATCGCGGTGGACAATTCCGCCGCCATGGCCGAACGCTGCCGCCAGTACCTCACCGCTCAGGACTCGATGTTCCAGGAGCTATTGCCGGTGCAAGTGCTGGAAGCCGATATCCTTGCCCTGCCCTTCGAGCCTGCCTCGGTAGTGGCGATGAACTTCACCCTGCAATTCATCGCCCCCGACCAACGCCTGGAATTGCTCGGGCGTATTCGCCAGGCGCTGCTGCCGGGGGGTGCGCTGATCCTTTCGGAGAAGCTGCGTTTCGCCGATGAGCAAGAGCAGGACCTGCTCAATGAACTGCACCTGGACTTCAAGCGCGCCAACGGTTACAGCGAACTGGAAATCGCCCAGAAGCGCAGCGCCATCGAAAACGTGATGCGCCCCGATACGCTCCAAGCACACCAGGAGCGCCTGCGCGCCGCCGGTTTCTCCAAAGTGGTGCCGTGGTTCCAATGCCTTAACTTCGCCTCGTTGATAGCCCTGCCATGATCGATCTGTCCCCCCTCGTCCGCCGCCTGGCGGGCACGCCACTGGCTTCCTGGTCGCAAGGCCTGCAAGCACAACTGGAAGCCAAGCTGGAGAAAGGCCACGGCGACCTCGACCGCTGGCGCGGTGCGCTCGATGCCCTGCCTGCCCTGCAACCCAGCGAAATCGACCTGGTCAACGGGCTGCGCCTGGACTGCGATTGCGACGACGCTACCCGCGCGCAGATGCGCCAGGCACTCATGGGCCTGTCGCCCTGGCGAAAAGGGCCGTTCGATCTGTTTGGCGTGCATGTAGACACCGAATGGCATTCGGACTGGAAATGGTCGCGGGTAAGCCCGCACCTGGACCTCAAGGGCAAACGCGTGCTCGACGTCGGCTGCGGCAACGGCTATTACCAGTGGCGCATGCTCGGTGCCGGCGCTGACATGGTAATTGGTGTCGACCCCAACTGGTTGTTCTTCTGCCAGTTCCAGGCCGTGCAGCAGTACCTGCCGGAGCTGCCAGCCTGGCACCTGCCCTTCGCCCTTGAAGAACTGCCTGCAAACCTGGAAGGCTTCGATACCGTGTTTTCCATGGGCGTGTTCTATCACCGGCGCTCACCCATCGAGCACGTGCTGGCGCTCAAGGACTGCCTGGTCAAAGGAGGCGAGCTGGTTTTGGAAACATTGGTAATCGAAGGTGACGAAAACCAGGTGCTGGTACCGGAGGACCGCTATGCACAGATGCGCAACGTCTGGTATCTGCCGTCGGTACCCGCCCTGGCGCGCTGGTTGCGCCGTGCCGGCTTCAGCGATGTGCGTTGCGTCGATGTGAGCGTTACCAGCGTCGAGGAGCAGCGCAGCACCGAGTGGATGCGCTACCAGTCGCTGGGCGACTTCCTCGACCCGAACGACCACAGCAAGACCATCGAAGGCCTGCCTGCCCCCCGCCGCGCCACCCTGCTGGCGCGCAAATAAAAAAGGCGCCCGGTCGGGCGCCTGAATCCACCTGCGGCGAGGAGCTGTCGCGGCGCAGGTGTTGTGACCTCAATCCTTGGCCACCTCGCGGGCCTTCTCTTGCGCCTTTCGTTCGCGTTCGGCGACGGCCTGTTGTTTGTCGCCGTGCAAGCGCTGCTGGTCTTCGCGGAAGGCTTGCCAGAACTGCTTCGAGCGCTCCGCACCGCCCTCGGCATAGACACTGGCACTGCCCAGGGCAAGGGCGGCCAACAGCAGGTATTTGGTCAGGTTCATCGTGTTTGCCTCGTGGTAACCGATCAGACACGGCCATCCTAGCGAGGGGCAGCTAACAGCAAGGTGAGGCGGGGATTACAGTCCTGCAATCTGGCCTTGTGTTGCCTACCAGGGCCCTGGCCTACAGCCAGATAACAGCAGAATGACAAATCCGTTATCTGCACCGCAGGCCTTTTCTCATGCCGTAACATCCTGGTTCTTGACCCTGATGTCACTACAGGGTCGAGAATTGCCCCCTTTCATCACACCGAGCACCCCATGCGCCTACTGATCATCGAGGACGAGCTGCGTACCGCCGATTACCTGCAACAAGGCCTGCGTGAAAACGGCTACGTGGTCGACTGCGCCCACACCGGCACCGACGGCCTGCACCTGGCCCGCCAACAGCCCTATGACCTGGTCATCCTCGATGTCAACCTACCTGAAATCGATGGCTGGACCGTGCTGCAGCGGCTGCGAGCCGAATCGGCCACGCGCATCATGATGCTTACCGCCCACGGTCGCCTGGCCGACCGGGTCAAAGGCCTGGACCTGGGCGCTGACGACTACCTGCTCAAGCCGTTCGAATTCCCTGAACTTCTGGCGCGCATCCGCAGCCTGCTGCGGCGTAACGACCAGCAACTGCAGCCCAGCACCCTGCGCGTCGCCGACCTGGAACTGGACCCTGGCCGGCACCGCGCCTACCGCGCCGGGCAACGCATCGACCTGACCGCCAAGGAGTTCGCCCTGCTGCACCTGCTGATGCGCCAGACTGGCGAAGTGCTTTCGCGCACTCAGATCATCTCCTTGGTATGGGACATGAATTTCGACTGCGACACCAACGTGGTCGAGGTTTCGATCCGCCGCCTGCGGGCGAAGATCGACGACCCGTTCGACAACAAGCTCATCCATACCCTGCGCGGCGTAGGCTATGTCCTTGAGGCCCGCGTTTGAAAAACGCGAGCCTGTCGTTGCGCCTGGGCCTGAGCGTGACACTGATGGGCGCCGCGCTGGTGCTGCTGCTGGCCTGCCTGGCCGTGTTCGCCCTGGATCACGAACTGGACAGCCGCGCACGCAAGGATCTGGCGCGCAAGATGCTGCAGGTCGAGCACAACCTGCGCGTCGATCTGCGCAGCGAGGACCTGGGCAGTCGCGCCCATCCACTGCTCGACCTGGTCATGGGGCATGACAACCTCAGCCTCAGCGTACTGGCCCTGGAAGGCCGCCACCCGCACCTGCTCAGCCTGGGCCCGGCCCTGGAGTCGCGGGTGAGCGAGTTGCACACCGATGCCCGCCTGGCCTTTCACGCATGGCGCGACAGCAGCGGCAACCAGTTCCTCACCGCGACCCGGCAGATGCGCCTGCGCGACAACACGCCGGTGAAGGTGATGATGTCGCTCAACCGCGCCGACGACAACGCCCTGCTGCAGGCCTACCTGCACTCGACCTTGCTCGCCTTGCCACTGCTTCTGGTGTTGATCGGCGCGGGTGCCTGGTGGCTGATGCAGCGCGGCCTGAAACCGCTGCGGCGCTTCCGGCGTATTGCCGGGCAAGTGTCGGCCCAAGACCTGCAACACCGCCTGCCGGCTACCGGCCTGCCGCAAGAACTGGCGCAACTGGCCTGCAGCATCAACGTGATGCTCGACCGCCTCGATCAGGGCGTGAGCCAGTTGTCGCAGTTCTCCGACGATCTGGCTCATGAGTTGCGTACCCCGTTGAGCAACCTGATGGGCAAGGCGCAAGTGACCCTGGCCCGTGAGCGGGACAACGCCAACTACCGGGAAGTGCTGGAAGACAGTATCGAGGAGCTGACCCGGCTCAACCGCATCATCAATGACATGCTGTTTCTCGCCCAGGTCAGCCAGCCGCAAACGCAGGTTGCATTGAAACCCTTGGCCTTGGCTGACGAGGCAGCGCGAGTGGTCGAGCTGTTTGCCTTCAGTGCCGAGGTGAAAGCGGTTGAGCTGCGTGTGCAGGGCTGGGGGACGGCGCTGGGGGACCGGCTGATGTTTCAGCGGGCATTGTCGAACCTGTTGAGCAATGCCATCCGGCACAGCCCTGAGGGTGAGCGAGTCGAGTTGCGGATTGAACGTTCAGGCAGCGAAGTATGGCTTTCGGTAGAGAACCAGGGGCCTGGCATTGCTACAGAACACCAGTCGCGCTTGTTCGAGCGGTTTTACCGGGTGGGCCCGGGGCGTTCGCGGCTGGAGGGCGGAACCGGGTTGGGGTTGGCAATCGTGAAGTCGATCATGCAGCTGCATGGCGGGCGGGTCGAAGTGAATAGCAGCCCCCTTGGGCCTACCCGCTTCACTCTGGTGTTTCCTGCCGAATAATCGATTGCCTGTTCTGGCCTTTTCGCGGGTTTACCCGCGAAAGGGCCAGAACAGGCAACCAAACTCTCAGCGCGAAGCCGCCACGATCAGTGCCTTCATCTCGGCCACTGCGGCTTTGAAGCCTACAAACAAGGCATGCGCCACCAGCGCATGGCCGATGTTCAGTTCATTGATGCCCTTGATCGCCGCCACCGCCTCGACGTTGTGGTAATGCAGCCCGTGGCCAGCATTGACGATCAACCCCTGCCCCACGCCAAACGCAACGCCATCGACGATACGCTTGAGCTCCTCGGCCACTTCGGTGGGGGTTTCGGCATCGGCATAACGCCCAGTATGCAGCTCGATGGCCGGCGCCCCCACCCGGCGAGAGGCCTCGATCTGGCGCTCGTCAGCATCGATGAACAACGACACTTCGGCACCGGTTCGGGCAAGACGCTCCACTGCCGCCTTGATCCGTGCCTCCTGCCCCGCCACGTCCAGGCCACCTTCGGTGGTCAGTTCCTGACGGGTTTCAGGCACCAGGCAGATGTGCGCCGGGCGGATCTTTTCGGCAAAGGCCATCATTTCTTCGGTGACGCCCATTTCGAAGTTCATGCGGGTCTGCAGCACATCCTTGAGCAGCAGCACATCGCGGTCCTGGATATGCCGACGGTCTTCACGCAGGTGCACGGTGATGCCATCGGCGCCCGCTTCCTCGGCATCCAGGGCAGCCTTGACCGGATCAGGGTAACGCGTGCCCCGGGCCTGGCGCAGGGTCGCCACGTGGTCGATGTTTACGCCGAGAAGCATGCGGTTGCTGTGAGTCACGAAAGGCTCTCCTGAAGGTTTAGCCCCACAGCATACGTCGTGATCAGCGCTTGCGAAACAGTTCCCGGCTGACCAACGGTTTTGCGCCCAGATGAACCGCCAGGGCCTGGCGCATCAGGCGCTTGGCCGCGAGCAAAGCGCCTGCGGTGTCCCAGTCGGCGTCGGCCAGGGCCAATAGCTCGATGCCGCGGAACAGGCCGGGTTGCACCCAT
The DNA here is from genome assembly GCF_900187545.1 of Pseudomonas sp. Irchel 3F3. Taxonomy (NCBI): domain Bacteria; kingdom Pseudomonadati; phylum Pseudomonadota; class Gammaproteobacteria; order Pseudomonadales; family Pseudomonadaceae; genus Pseudomonas; species Pseudomonas sp. Irchel 3F3. Next base: position 128,922 of record NZ_FYDS01000005.1, read on the forward strand.
TCGACCCGCTCCAGGCCGGCATCCACACGCAAGCGGTACAGCCCGTCGGCCGCGATGGGTTGATCGTTGACGTCATGATTCAAGGAGAACGCATAACCCAGTTCGTCCAGCAGCCGCCATTCGAACGAGCGCAGCAGCGGCTCCAGCGGGCGCCCGGCGGCCAAGGCCTGCAAGGTCAGGGCGTAGTGCTCGAACAGGGCCGGGAATGGCGCTTCGGCGGGCAGCAGGCGCATGAGTAGCTCATTAAGGTACAAGCCGCTGAACAGGGCATCCCCGTGCAGCCAGGCCGCTATGCCGGCGCTGTCCATCCGCCCCACATTCTTCAGCTCGCCACGCCCGCGCAGCTCCACCTCAAGTGGCACGAATGGCCGCACCAGGCTGCCGCCCTTGCCACGCGCACGCCGCAGTACGGCGCGCACGCGGCCCTGCGGCGTGAACAAGTCCACCAGCGCGCTGGTTTCCTTGTAGGCACGGCTGTGCAGCACGTAGGCTGGCTGGCCGACAGGTTGTTCCATTAGCGTTCACCCAGCCCGTGATTGTGGGAGCGGCCTTGTGTCGCGAAAGGGCCGCAACGCGGCCCCCCGGATTTCAGCATTGCCGCCAAAATGGCTGGGGCTGCTTCGCAGCCCTTTCGCGACGCAAGGCCGCTCCCACAAGGGCCGCCTTGAGCCTTAGAGGTCGCCGTAGCCCAGCGAGCGTAGGGCGCGCTCGTCGTCGGACCAGCCGCCCTTCACCTTGACCCACAGGTTGAGCATGACCTTGGAGTCGAACAGCACTTCCATGTCCTTGCGCGCCTCGGAGCCGATACGCTTGATACGCTCGCCCTTGTCGCCAATGATGATTTTCTTCTGGCCGTCGCGCTCGACCAGGATCAGCGCGTGAATATGCAGCACATGGCCCTGCTGCTTGAATTCTTCAATTTCCACGGTGATCTGGTACGGAAGCTCGGCACCCAACTGGCGCATGATCTTCTCGCGCACCAGTTCGGCGGCCAGGAAGCGGCTGCTACGGTCGGTAATCTGGTCTTCGGGGAAGAAGTGATCGTTCTCGGGCAGGTGCTTGGCGATCTGTGCTTCCAGCGCTTCGAGGTTGTGCCCCTGCTGCGCAGAAATCGGCATGACTTCGGCGTTTGGCAGTTGCTCCTGCAGCCACTGCAGGTGCGGGATCAACTCGGCCTTCTCTTCCATGCGGTCAGTCTTGTTGACTGCGATGATCAGCGGGCCGGTCACGTACTGCACGCGCTCCAGCACCAGTTGGTCTTCGTCGGTCCACTTGGTACGGTCGACCACGAAGATCACCACGTCAACGTCCTTGAGGGCCGCCGAGGCGTTGCGGTTCATGTAGCGGTTCAAGGCTTTGTCGTTGGCCTTGTGCATACCGGGGGTGTCAACGTAGATCGCCTGCACATCACCTTCGGTCTTGATACCGAGCATGTTGTGGCGGGTGGTCTGCGGCTTGCGCGAAGTGATCGCCAGCTTCTGCCCCAGGATGTGGTTGAGCAAGGTCGACTTGCCCACGTTGGGGCGGCCGACAATGGCCACGTAGCCGCAGCGAGTCGGGTTGCTATCAGTCATTGCCATTCTCCACGCCCAGGGCGATCAGTGCGGACGCGGCAGCGACTTGCTCGGCAATACGCCGGCTAACGCCCTGACCACGGCTCTTGTTGTTCAGCAGCACGACTTCGCATTCGACGAAGAAGGTACGGCAGTGCGGTTCACCCTGGATATCCACGACTTCGTATCGCGGCAGCTCACAGCTGCGTGATTGCAGGAATTCTTGCAGCCGGGTTTTCGGGTCTTTGTTGGTGTCGACCAGGGTCAGGCCTTCGAACTCGTCGGCCAGCCAGGCCAGTACACGTTCGCGGGCCGTGTCCATGTCAGCGTCCAGGTAAATGGCACCGATCAGTGCCTCCAGGGCGTCGGCCAGGATCGATTCGCGACGGAACCCGCCACTCTTGAGCTCACCCGACCCCAGGCGCAGGTATTCGCCCAGGTCGAAACCACGGGCCAGGCGGGCCAGGGTCTCGCCCTTGACCAAGCGCGCGCGCAGCCGCGACAGCTGGCCTTCGCGTGCCTGAGGGAAGCGCTCGAACAGCGCTTCGCCGGCGACGAAGTTGAGAATGGCGTCACCGAGAAACTCCAGGCGCTCGTTATTGCGCCCGGCATAGCTGCGATGGGTCAGCGCCAGAAGCATCTGGTCCTGATTCTTGAAGGTATAACCGAGCTTTCGCTCCAGATGGGCAAGGGAAGCACTCATGCAACCACCCGTTTGTTGTTCAACGCGTTGTTCAAATCAACATCCTGAAAGACTGTTTGGCTGTGGCCCGCCGCCGTTTGCGACGAATCTCCCGATCCCTGAGAACACAGCCTATGTCAGAAATGCATTCGGCGCTGTCTGCTGGACAGCGCCGAAGGGTATCAATGGATCAGGCCGACCCGCGACAGGTTGGGCAGGTGGCTGAGCTTGGGCTCTGGCCAGCTCATCCACACCGCGAAGGCCTTGCCGACGATGTTCCGGTCCGGAACCATGCCGTGCAGTTCCTTGGGGATGTTCGGGTCATCCCAGTAACGGCTGTCGTTGGAGTTGTCGCGGTTGTCGCCCATCATGAAGTAATGGCCTGCCGGCACGGTCCACTGCTGGTCCGGCGGCATGCGATAACGGCTCATTTCCTTGCGGATCAGGTGTTCGGCCGCGCCGAGTTTTTCCTTGTACAGCTCGGCGCTGCCCAAGGTGCCCGGTTCGGTACCCACCAGTTGTTCGGCAATCGGCTGGCCGTTGACGAACAACCGCTTGTCGTTGGTGTAGCGGATCTGGTCGCCCGGCAGGCCGACCACTCGCTTGATGTAGTTGACGTTCGGGTCGCTCGGATAGCGGAACACCATTACATCACCGCGTTGCGGGTCACCTACCTCGATGACCTTCTTGTCGATCACCGGCAGGCGAATGCCGTACGAGAACTTGTTCACCAGGATGAAGTCGCCCACTTCCAGGGTCGGTTTCATCGACCCCGAAGGAATCTGGAACGGCTCGACCAGGAATGAACGCAGCACCAGCACGATGAACAGCACCGGAAAGAACGATTTGCCGTACTCGACCAGCAACGGCTCCTTGTTCAGGCGCTCGACAACGGCCATCTCGGGCTGGCTGACGCTGCCCTGATAGTTGGCGATTGCCGCACGCCGGCGCGGGGCCAGGAACAGCAGGTCGATCAAGCCCAGCAGACCGCAGACGAAGACGGCGATGACTAGCAACAGCGGGAAATTTAGCGACATAGGACCTAGCTATCCAACCTGAGCACGGCGAGGAAGGCTTCCTGTGGAATTTCCACGTTGCCGACCTGTTTCATGCGTTTCTTACCGGCCTTCTGCTTCTCCAGCAGTTTCTTCTTACGGCTGACGTCACCACCGTAGCACTTGGCCAGTACGTTCTTTCTGAGCGCCTTGACGGTTGTCCGCGCGATGATCTGGCCGCCAATGGCTGCCTGAATCGCCACATCGAACATCTGCCGAGGGATCAGTTCCTTCATCTTCTCGGTCAACGCACGGCCTTTGTAGGCCGCGTTGTCGCGGTGCACGATCAATGCCAGGGCATCGACCTTGTCGCCATTGATCAGTACGTCCAGTTTGACCAGGTTGGCCGACTGGTAGCGATCAAAATGATAATCCAGCGAAGCATAGCCGCGGCTGGTGGACTTGAGACGGTCGAAGAAGTCCAGGACCACTTCGTTCATCGGCATGTCGTAACGCACCTGCACCTGGCTGCCGAGGAACTGCATGTCGCGCTGCACGCCACGCTTCTCGATGCACAGGGTGATGACGTTACCCAGGTGCTCCTGCGGCACCAGAATGGTCGCGGTGACGATCGGCTCGCGGAAGTCGGTCACTGACGAGACGTCCGGCAGCTTTGACGGGTTATCGACGATGATGGTTTCACCGGTCTTGAGCTCGAGCTCATAGATCACGCTCGGTGCTGTGGTGATCAGGTCCAGGTCGTATTCGCGCTCAAGGCGCTCCTGGATGATCTCCATGTGCAGCATGCCGAGGAAACCGCAACGGAAGCCGAAGCCCAGGGCGTCGGAGCTTTCCGGCATGTACTGCAGCGACGAGTCGTTGAGGGTGAGCTTCTGCAATGCGTCGCGGAAGTCTTCGAAGTCGTCAGAGCTGACCGGGAACAGGCCGGCGTAAACCTGCGGCTGGATTTTCTTGAAGCCCGCCAGCACTTCGACCTCGGGGGTCGAGGACAAGGTCAGGGTGTCACCCACCGGCGCACCGTGAATGTCTTTGATGCTGGCGATGATGAAGCCTACTTCGCCGGCTTTCAGATCAGCGGTCTGGGTGTGTTTTGGAGTGAACACCCCCACGCTGTCGACCAGGTGCACCTTGCCGGTGGACTTGACCAGAATCTTGTCGCCTTTCTTGACGCGGCCCTGGCGCACCCGCACCAGCGAGACCACGCCCAGGTAGTTGTCGAACCAGGAGTCGATGATCAGCGCCTGCAAAGGTGCGTCGATCTCGCCTTCGGGCGCGGGGATGGTGTGCACCAGGCGCTCGAGAACCTCGTCCACGCCCATGCCGCTCTTGGCGCTGCAAGCCACGGCGTCGGTGGCGTCGATGCCGATGATCTTCTCGATCTCGTCCTTGACGCGGTCCGGGTCGGCCTGGGGCAGGTCCATCTTGTTCAGCACTGGCATGACTTCCAGGCCCTGCTCGATGGCGGTGTAGCAGTTGGCCACGGACTGGGCTTCAACACCCTGGCCGGCGTCAACCACCAGCAGTGCGCCTTCACAGGCTGCCAGCGAACGCGAGACTTCGTAGGTGAAGTCGACGTGGCCGGGGGTGTCGATGAAGTTCAGCTGGTAGGTCTTGCCGTCTTGCGCCTTGTAGTGAAGCGTCACGCTGTGGGCTTTGATGGTAATCCCGCGTTCGCGCTCCAGGTCCATGGAATCAAGCACCTGGGCTTCCATTTCGCGTGCCGACAGGCCACCGCACATCTGGATGAAACGGTCGGCCAGCGTCGACTTGCCATGGTCGATGTGGGCGATGATGGAGAAATTGCGGATATGACTCAAATCACTCACGGGTCAACACTCGAAAAGGCTGCGAGCCGGGACGCCCGCCGAAAAATAGCCGGGAATTGTACCTCAAGCAGCAGGGATATGGGAGATTCCTCTATCGGGCTGTGCAGCGCTTTGGCGTCTGCAATTGTGAATTTTCATGAAAAAGGGCAGCCGTAGCTGCCCTTTCCTGCCTACAAATCCGCTTATTCTGCGAGCTTGAAGGTGATGAAGCTGGCACGCCCCTGACGCAGCACGCGCATGGACACCGAGCGGTTCTTCGGCAGTTCCTTGGCGATTTCGGTGAATTCCTTGGCCGAACCAATGGCCTGGTTGTTCAGGTGGCTGATGACGTCACCCGGACGCAGGCCGATCATCGCTGCAGGGCCATCCTGCACTTCCTTGATAACCACGCCGCCCTTGAGTTCGAGGGACTTTTTCTGCTCGGCGGTCAGGTCAGCCACCGATACGCCCAAGCGGTTGCTGCTGCGCTCGGCGCTGCCTTCGGCGCCGGCACCGGTACCGATGTCGGCATCGTCATCCGGCATGGCGCCCACACCGACGTCCAGGGTCTGGCGCTTGCCGTTGCGGATGATCTCCAGCTTGGCCTTTTCACCGTCCTTGAGGCTACCGACCAGGTGCGGCAAGTCGGCCGACATGACGATCGGCTGGCCGTTCATGCTCAGGATCACGTCACCCACCTGCAGGCCACCTTTGGCTGCCGGGCCGTTTTCCAGCACTTGGGCCACCAGCGCACCCGCTGGTTTATCCAGGCCGAAGGATTCAGCCAGGTCCTTGTTGACCTCTTGAATCACCACACCCAGCCAGCCGCGGCTGACCTTGCCATCTTTCTTCAGCTGATTGGACACATCGAGCGCCACATCGATCGGGATGGCGAACGACAGGCCCATGAAGCCGCCAGAACGGGTGAAGATCTGCGAGTTGATACCCACCACTTCGCCCTTCATGTTGAACAGCGGGCCGCCCGAGTTACCCGGGTTGATGGCGACGTCGGTCTGGATGAACGGGACGTAGGTCTCATTAGGCAGCGTACGGCCCTTGGCACTGACGATACCTTTGGTCACCGAATGGTCGAAGCCGAACGGCGAACCAATGGCCAGCACCCACTCGCCCACCTTGAGCTTCTCGGAATCACCCAGCTTCACGATCGGCAGGTTCTTGCCTTCGACTTTCAGCAGGGCCACGTCGGTGCGCGGGTCGGTGCCGACCAGCTTGGCCTGCAGCTCGCTGCGGTCCGACAGGCGGACGATGATTTCGTCGGCGTCGGCCACCACGTGGTTGTTGGTCAGCACGTAACCATCGCTGGAAATGATGAAGCCCGAACCCAGCGATTGCGCCTCGCGCTGGCGGTCGCCACGCGGCGAACGCGGCTGCTGCGGCATGTTGCGCTCAAAGAACTCGCGGAACATCGGCGGCAGGCCTTCCAGGTCCGGCATCTGCCCCGCGGCGATACGACGATCTGGCAGCTTCTGCTTGGTACTGATGTTGACCACGGCCGGCGAGGCCTGCTCGACCAGCGTGGTGAAGTCCGGCAAGGCTTCCTCGGCCTGGGCGGTGAGCACCTGGCCGAGCATGAGCACAGCGGCGAACATTGATAGGTAGGATTTCAAGCGTGGTGTAGACATACGGCTCCCGTCACAACGAGCGGTAGTTTAGAAAGGCCCCTGCACAATGCAGGAAAGGCCAGGCTCCTAGAAGCCTGACCTATAGAAAATTTGCCAGTAGATTGCAAATGACAATGCTTTAATTTCATTTCAGGCGCATATCCGTTCGCCTTGGCATGGCCCTCAAAAGCGCGCCATTACTGGCGCGCCTGGGCATCCTGGGGCCGCATCGACAACGCGACGCGTTCTGCCGTACCCAGCGGAATTTCGCCAACTACGGTGACCATCACCTTGCCTTTGGGGGTGTTAAGCCGTCGCGAAACCGCCGAGGTCGGGCCAAGCTGGGTACGCACATCGGTCCCGGTATCGTCCTTCACGGGTTCAAGGAACACCGAGAAGCGCGCCAACCCATCGTCGTACATCAGGCTACTGACCGTGCTGTCATGTTTGGGATCACGCCGTACCGAGCTGTTGACAAGCTCGAACCCTGGCGGGAGCCAGTCCGAGCGCCAGCCAGCGACGCTGTCGTTGCTGACAGAGGCAACACGCTGCACCGGCTTGCATGAAGCACTGGGGCGCAGGTCATCGTCGACAGGCGGTTCGTCGGTATCGAGGCGAGTCATCTGGAAGCGCTCCAGCAACTGCGCTTTGTCGTTGAGCATCAACGAACGCAGTGGCAGGCCTGTGGCGCGGTCCAAATGCAATTCGAAGGCATAGCGGTGCTGGTCGCGAGGAGTGAGGGTCAAGATCACGGCATCGCGCCCGGCGACCCGTGACTTGCCTGCAACGCTCAAATCGTACCAGCCCATCAGTTTCAGCGGATCAAGCACACGCTGCGCAGTGTCCGTAGGGGCGGTCACTCCGCTGACCAAGGCCCCACTGACACACTGCACCTTGCCATCCACGCGCAGTATCTCCTGGGCGGCGCCATCAAGCTGTAGCAACCGCTCGCTGACTTTGCCGTCCTGGACCCTGTGCCAGATATCGTGGGAAGAGAAGCTACCGTTGCGTTCGTAGACGAACGAGCCCTGGTAACTTTGCTTTTTCTCGGCCAGTGCCAGCTTGTTCAGCCACTCGTTCGCCTCGGGCGATGAGTTGGCTGCCAATACCGGCACCGTCATGCAGCTGCCAATCAGCAGCGACAGAAGAGGTAGCGCGCGCATGATCCTCCTTATTTAGCGGGGTTTTCCATGCTGGCGGCACGGGCATACGGCAGGGCAGTTTCAGTACCCTTGAGCGCGGACTCCTGTGCATGCTGGCGCAGATAGCCCGGCAGACGCTGATCCCAGCCGGCCTGGTTTTGCAGCACGCCGTTAGCCATCGGCCCGGTCGGTTGCTCACTGCTTTCACTATAGCCTGCCAAAACAGCAGGGCCCTGAGTTTGTGGCATGCTCAGGCCTTGTTGCGCAGGCTGCTGCGCAGCCAGCTCGGCGCCGGTGATTTCATCCTGGTTGTACATCCGCACGCCTGCCAGCACCGCAACGGTGACCGAGGCGGCAACCGCCAGACGAGCGACGCTGCGCCATGGCCCCTTGTTGACCTTGGCCGGTACGGCTTCGTCAGCCAGCGCCGCAGACACCGCCGAGGCGATATCCAGGTTGGGCAGCAGCAGCTCCTTGTGCATGGCTGCACGGGCTACCTGGTAACGCGACCAGGTGGCACGGGTTTCAGCATCGTCTACGGCGCTCAGCACCCGACGCAGTTCCAGTTCGTCCGCTTCGTTATCCATTACCGCGGACAGCGATTCCTGCAAAGCTTCACGACTCATGGCGGTTCCTCTCTTGGCTGTCGCCGCTGTCTCAGGTTTCCTGCAACAACGGCTGCAGGGCTTTGTCTATGGCCTCCCGAGCGCGGAAGATTCGAGAGCGCACGGTACCCACCGGACATTGCATGACACTGGCAATGTCTTCGTAACTCAGCCCGTCAAACTCGCGCAGGGTCAATGCCGTACGCAGGTCTTCGGGCAGTTGCTGGATGGTGCGATGGACAGTGCCTTCGATTTCATCCCGCAACAACGAGCGCTCTGGGGACTCGAGATCCTTGAGGCCATGATCGCCGTCGTAAAACTCCGCATCCTCAGAGCTCACATCACTGTCTGGTGGCCGTCTTCCACGGGACACCAGGTAGTTCTTCGCCGTGTTGATGGCGATGCGGTAGAGCCAGGTATAAAACGCACTGTCACCGCGGAAATTGCCAAGCGCACGATAGGCCTTGATAAAGGCTTCCTGTGCGACATCCTGGGCCTCGTGGGTATCGTGAACGAACCGCACGATCAACCCGAGAATCTTGTGCTGATACTTCAGCACCAACAGATCGAAAGCTCGCCTGTCACCACGCTGAACGCGCTCGACAAGCTGCTGATCCTCTTCCTGGGTTAGCATGAACACTCCTCAGTGAACTCGAAGGAGCGTTGCAACAGCCATCGATCAGGCTTGCAACCATAGACTCGGGCTTTTCGCAAAAGTTCTCCCCTCCAAGCAAGTTTCCTGCAGCCCTTGGTCGGCTTGCACGGAAGACGCGGCGCGGGCACGGCCGGCTACGTCGATAATCAGGTTTCGAATACGCAGGGACAACCCGAACAGGTCTTGCCGCCCCGCGTCGCCTCGACAAATTGTGACGTGCGGGCAACCTTCATAGGATTTCCGGCCATGTCGGAAAGTTCCCACAAAGGTTGCCGCGCGCCTCGGTAAGTGGCCAAGTGGCATGGAAATTGGCCACCTCGGGCTGCTATAAAGGCAACCTGGCCAAGTTTAACGATAGTTTCACAATGCCATCTGCGCGTGACTATTGTGCCGCGCCCCCTCTAAAGATTACTAGTGTCCCGACATGAGCCAACAATTCCAACATGATGTCCTGGTGATCGGCAGCGGTGCCGCCGGTCTCAGCCTGGCACTGAACCTCCCCAGCCACCTGCGTGTTGCCGTCCTCAGCAAGGGCGACCTGGCCAACGGCTCGACCTTCTGGGCCCAGGGCGGGGTCGCGGCAGTACTGGACAACACCGATACCGTGCAGTCGCATGTCGAGGACACCCTCAATGCCGGCGGCGGTCTGTGCCATGAAGAGGCGGTGCGTTTCACCGTCGAACACAGCCGCGAAGCGATCCAGTGGCTGATCGAGCAAGGTGTGCCCTTTACCCGCGACGAGCACTCCAGCGTTGACGACGGAGGCTTCGAGTTCCACCTCACCCGCGAGGGCGGCCATAGCCATCGGCGTATCATCCACGCCGCCGACGCCACTGGCGCAGCCATTTTCACCACGCTGCTGGAACAGGCCCGCCGGCGCCCGAACATCCAGTTGCTGGAGCAGCGCGTGGCGGTCGACCTGATCACCGAACGTCGCCTGGGCCTGCCGGGCGAGCGCTGCCTGGGCGCCTACGTGCTCGACCGCAACACCGGTGAGGTGGACACCTTCGGCGCGCGCTTCACCGTACTGGCCACCGGCGGTGCAGCAAAGGTCTACCTGTACACCAGCAACCCCGATGGCGCCTGTGGTGATGGCATCGCCATGGCCTGGCGTGCGGGCTGCCGGGTGGCGAACCTGGAATTCAACCAGTTTCATCCGACCTGCCTGTATCACCCACAGGCCAAAAGCTTCCTGATTACCGAAGCCCTGCGCGGTGAAGGTGCGCTGCTGCGCCTGCCCAATGGCGAGCGCTTCATGCCACGCTTCGACCCGCGCGAAGAGCTTGCCCCGCGCGACATTGTGGCCCGCGCCATCGACCACGAGATGAAACGCCTGGGCGTGGACTGCGTGTACCTGGACATTACCCACAAGCCGGCCGATTTCATCATGGGCCACTTCCCCACCGTGTACGAACGCTGCCTGGCCTTTGGCATCGATATCACCCGCCAGCCGATCCCGGTCGTACCGGCGGCGCACTACACCTGCGGCGGGGTGATGGTCGACGACCGCGGTCACACAGACGTGCCAGGGTTGTACGCCATCGGCGAAACCAGCTTCACCGGCCTGCACGGCGCCAACCGTATGGCCAGCAACTCGCTGCTGGAATGCTTTGTCTATGGCCGCGCCGCCGCTGCCGACATCCAGGCGCACCTTGAACACGTGACAATGCCCAAGGCCCTGCCAGGGTGGGATGCCAGCCAGGTCACCGACTCGGACGAGGATGTGATCATCGCGCACAACTGGGATGAGCTGCGGCGGTTCATGTGGGACTACGTGGGTATTGTGCGCACCAGCAAGCGCCTGCAGCGGGCCCAACACCGCATTCGCCTGCTGCTGGACGAAATCGACGAGTTCTACAGCAACTACAAGGTCAGCCGCGACCTGATCGAACTGCGCAACCTGGCGCAGGTGGCCGAATTGATGATTCTGTCAGCCATGCAGCGCAAGGAAAGCCGTGGGTTGCATTACACACTGGATTACCCGGGGATGCTGGACGAGGCCAAGGACACCATCCTCAGCCCACTTTGAAATGTGCAGCGTGTGTGAGATCGAGCGCCGCCCGCGCGGCGCATCGCGAGCTGCGCTCGGTCTCCCGGGCTCTGAACCTGCCACGGCGAACACCTCTCGGCCCTACCCCACCGCTGTCGTTGCCCAGCGCCGTCGGCTGAACTTCAGCCGCACCCGCAGGCGCCGATGCTCATCCCCCCCCAGCGCATCCTGCGGTATGCACTGGCTCTGCCCCATCCATCGCCCCGCCCGCTCAAAGCGCAACACCACCAGCCGCGGCAACGCCACGCTGTCCCGGCACAACCGCACCGGTTGCCAGCCACGGGCACGGCAGAACACCTGCCAGCCGCGCACATCACGGCGCAGCCCAACAACGGCATGCTCATGGGTTAACAGGATTCGTCGGGGAATGGCCCAGCCAGCGTGGGCGATACAGGCGGCGACAACAGAAAAGGAAAGCCAATCAGGCAACGGGCTCGCCCACACGGCAAGCCACGCCAGCACCTGGCAACCCAGGTAGGCCGCTAGCAGCAGGCGCGAGCCTTGCCAGCGGCACTCGAAGCACTCACTTGGGCTGGACACGGTCCAGGATGATGCGGACCATGCGTTGCAGCTCCGGGTCTTCGGACTCGGTGCGCTCCATGAACCAGCCGAACATGTCCTGGTCCTCGCAGCTCAACAGACGCACGTACAGTTCGCGATCGGTCTCGTTGAGGGTGGAGTAGACTTCCTGGGTGAAAGGCACCAGCAGTACGTCCAGTTCCAGCATGCCGCGGCGGCTATGCCAGAAAAGCCGGTTGAGTTCAGTTTGTTCGACCATGGGGCCCTCCTCGAATGGCCCGCCAGTATACAGGCAGGCGAGCATGGCGACACCGGGCGTTGGTCTAGTCACCTACCTATTTTGTTACCGGCGTTCTATGATGGCCGCCAGTCTTTAAGCCACCGCGATGACCCATGGCCGATTCCGCTTTCTTCTGCCCCCTGTCCCACGAGGGCATCCTCGCCGTCCGCGGCTCCGATGCAGGCAAGTTCCTGCAAGGCCAGCTGACCTGCAACATCACCTACCTCAGCCAGGAACATTCCAGCCTCGGCGCCCGCTGCATGGTCAAGGGGCGCATGCAGTCGAGCTTTCGCATCTTGCCCGAAGGCAACGGTTACCTGCTGGCCATGGCCAGCGAACTGCTAGAGGCGCAACTGGCCGACCTGAAAAAGTACGCTGTGTTCTCCAAGGCCACGCTGACCGACGAAAGCGCCGCCTGGGCACGCTTCGGGCTGCAAGGCGGTGACGCTGCGCTACAGGCGCTTGGGCTCGACGTGCCTGCAAACGCCGGCAGTACCGTGCGCCATGAAGGCCTGATCGCCATTGCCGTGTCCGCAGGACGTGTGGAGTTGTGGGTACCGGCGGACAATGCCGACACGGTACGCCAGGCCCTCGCCAGCGCCCTGCCTGAAGGCAGCCTCAACGAATGGCTGCTAGGCCAGATTCGTGCCGGTATCGGCCAGGTCATGGGACCGACCCGTGAGCTGTTCATCCCGCAGATGATCAACCTGCAGGCCGTCGACGGCGTCAGCTTCAAGAAAGGCTGCTACACCGGTCAGGAAATCGTCGCCCGCATGCAGTACCTGGGCAAGCTCAAGCGCCGCCAGTACCGACTGGCACTGGACCAGCAGGCCATCCCGGCCCCGGGTGCCGCGATCTTCTCGCCCACCCACGGCTCGGCGGTCGGTGAAGTAGTCATTGCCGCCGGCAACGGTGCTGGCTGCGAACTGCTCGCGGTGCTCAGCGCCGACGCGGTGGAAGACGACAACCTGCACCTGGGCAGCCTCGAAGGCCCACGCCTGCAGGTGCTGACCCTGCCTTACGAACTGGACCGCGACCGGGAAATCCAGCGCTGACCAGCCTGCCCCGCCCCCGTGGCGGGGCCGCACCACCACTGCGGTAGACACGTCAATGAACAAGCTGGCCGAGATGGTTCAAGCACAGTTGCTCGATGCCATCGAAAAGGATGACCTGGTCCTGCCAACCCTGCCCGAGGTTGCCTTGAGCATCCGCGAAGCAGCGGAAGACAGCGAGATCAGCGTAGCGGCCCTGAGCAAGGTGATTGGTCGGGATGCGGCCCTTTCAGCGCGCCTGATCAAGGTAGTCAACAGCCCACTGCTGCGTGCGGCGGTCGAGGTGACCGACCTGCATACCGCCATCACGCGACTGGGCATCAACTACAGCTGCAACCTGGCCATTGGTTTGGTGATCGAGCAGATTTTCCATGCACGCTCACCGGCGGTTGAACAGAAGCTTCGCGAGATCTGGACCAACAGCCTGGAAGTGGCAGGCATCAGCTACGAAATTTGTCGCCGCTATACCCAGCTCAAGCCTGAACAGGCCACCTTGGGCGGGCTGGTCAACCAGATCGGTGCGCTGCCAGTGCTGATCTATGCCGAAGAGCACAACGAGCTGTTGTCCGACCCGGTTTGCCTGCATTACGTGATCGAGCAGATCCAGCCGGTACTGGGGGACAAGATTCTCAAGGCCTGGGAGTTTCCGGAGCAGTTGATCAATTTGCCGAGCCAGGTTCAGGACCTGGACCGGCAGACCGACAAGGTCGACTACATCGACATCGTGCAGATCGCCCGCTGTATCAGCCAGCGTGGTCGTCAACGTCCGTTGGCGGCACTGCCCGCGTACCGCCACCTGAGGTTGCCTTTTGGTACCGAGCTGGAAGTGGATGAACTGCTTGAGGCGCGCAGTATGTTGCGCTGAGCTGTGTCAGCCTGCCCGGGCCCTATCGCCGGCAAGCCAGCTCCCACTTCGACTGCCTTGACCTCAAGGCATGCGGTGTCCTGTGGGAGCTGGCTTGCCGGCGATAGGGCCAGCGGAATCAACACATCAATCGGCGATGAAACTCACTCGTACCCGCAACCCGCCCTTCTCGCCATCATGCAGGCTCACCTGCGCCAGATGCGCCCGGCAGATCTCGCCGACAATCGCCAGGCCAAGCCCGCTACCCTGCGCACTGCGCCGGTAAAACCGCTCGAACACCCGCTCGCGCTCAGCCTCGGGAATACCTGGCCCATCATCCTCTACCTCCAGCACAGCTGGCGCCACCACCCGCAAAATCACATTGCCCCCCGCCGGCGTATGCGCCAGGGCATTGTCCACCAGGTTGCTCAACAGCTCGTTGAGCAGCGTCGGTTCACCCTTGAGCCATACGGGGGCCTCGGCCTCCAGGGCCAGCGCCACCCCGCGCTTGTGCGCCAGGGGCGCCATGGCCATACCCAGCTCACGGGCCAGTTGGCTCAGGTCCAGGCGATGCGCACCGCCTTCGGCAATTGCCCGTGCACCGTTCTCGACCCGCGCCAATGACAACAGCTGGTTGGCGAGGTGGGTCAGCTTGTCGGTGCCCTGGGCGGCAGATTCCAAGGTCTGCCGCCACTCCTGCGGCTCGGACGAGCGCAACCCCAACTCGACCCGCGCCTTCAGAGCTGCCAGCGGCGTACGCAGTTCATGGGCGGCGTCGGCGATGAACTGCGCCTGGCGCTCGAACTGGCCGCGCAAGCGCTCGGTAAAGTGGTTCAAGGCTCGCACCAACGGGCTCAGCTCGCGCTGCACCTGCACCACCGGCAAGGCCCGCAAATCATCCGGTTGGCGCTCCTCCACCGCCGTGCGCAGGCGCTCCAGCGGCCGCAACGCCGCGCTCACGGCAAACCACACCATCACCAGCGCGCCCAGCGCCAGCATGCCCAAACGCAGCAGGGTATCGGCCATCAGCCCACGGGCCATGCGCACCCGCGCTTCCTCGGTTTCGGCTACGCGGATCTCCGCCATGCCGTTCATGTTGGGCTCGCTCACTGCCTTCAGCAGGCTGACCACCCGTACATCCTGGCCAAGGTAGGTGGCGTTGTAGAACCGTGCCAGGGCCGGGTAGTCATCGGTGCGTGGGGTGCCTGGCGGCGGCGGCGGCAGGTTCTCATAGCCGGAAATCAGCCGCTGCTTGATGTCTAGTACCTGGTAGTAGATACGCCCGGCACTGTCGTAGGCGAAGGTGTCCAGCGCCACGTAGGGCACATCCGCGCTCAGCGAACCGTCACGCTGCGACAGGCCGGCGGCGATGGTCCGCGCCGAGGCCAGCAGGGTGCGGTCGTAGGCAGTGTCGGCGGCCTCGCGGCCATTCCAGTAAGCGCTCAGGCCGCTGGCCAGCATCAGCACTACCAGCAGCAGCGCCAGATTACCCAGCAAGCGCCCGCGCAGGCTGCCGTTGTCACGCATCGCGGTGCTCTAGCAGGTAGCCCAGGCCGCGGAAGGTGACGATGGCCACCGGGTGGCCGTCGAGCTTCTTGCGCAAGCGGTGGATGTAGATCTCGATGGCGTCGGGGCTGGCCTCTTCGTCCAGGCCAAACACCTGCGCCGCCAACTGCTCCTTGCTCATCACCCGGCCCGGGCGGGCGATCAGCGCTTCCAGCACGCTTTGCTCACGCGAGGTCAGGGTCAGGTTGTCGTCACCGAGGGTGAAGCGCCGGGTATCCAGGTCGTAAACCAGCGGCCCGCAGCGTTGCTGACGCTCGCCACCGAGCACACTGCGGCGCAGCAGGGCCTTGACCCGTGCTTCCAGCTCGGTCAACTCGAACGGTTTGGCCAGGTAGTCGTCGGCGCCCAGGTTAAGGCCATGGACCCGGTCCTTGACGTCACTGCGTGCCGTCAGCATCAGCACCGGCACGGTCTTGCCACGGCCACGCAGGCGCGCCAGCACCTCGAAGCCATCCATGCGCGGCAAGCCGACATCCAGCACAACCACGGCGTACTCCTCACTGGCCAGAGCCAGGTCGGCAGCCACGCCGTCATGCAGCACATCCACGGTCAGGCCGTGGCTTTTCAAGGCCTGGGCCACGCTTTCGGCCAGTTGCAGGTGGTCTTCGACCAGCAGCACACGCATCGGTTTCTCCCTGCTCGGGTGGGGCGGTGGCGCGGAGTGTACCGCTGTCCTCAGGCCTGTGAAGCCCCTTGTAACAAACCTTTCTCACTGAAAGGTTAGCGAAAGGTTCGTTGCCTAGCATCGCACCACGGTCGCTCCTCGCGCCGAAAAAAGCACCAGCAAGGTGCAACAAATAAGAACAATAAACGGAGTCATCGACGATGCTGTCATCGCAGCCGCAGGCGTTCACGCCTACCCGTTCCTTTGCCGCACGCCCCTCAGCCATCGCCAGCGCCCTCGCGCTTGCCGGTGTCGCCCCGATGAGCCAGGCCGCCTTCTTCGAAGACAGCACGGCCACCTTCGAAACCCGCAACATGTACTTCAACCGCGACTTTCGCGACGGTACCAGCGCGCAACAATCCAAGCGCGACGAGTGGGCCCAGGGCTTCATCCTCAATTTTGAGTCCGGCTATACCGATGGCACCGTAGGCTTTGGCCTGGACGCATTGGGCATGCTCGGCGTCAAGCTCGACTCCAGCCCCGACCGCACCGATACCGGCCTGCTGCCGACCCACGATGACGGCAAGGCCGCCGACGAATACTCCAAACTGGGCCTGACCGGCAAAGTAAAGCTCTCCCAGACCGAGCTGAAAATCGGCACCCTGATCCCTGAACTGCCGACTCTGCAGCCCAACGACGGGCGCATCCTGCCGCAAACCTTCGAAGGCGGCCTGCTCACGTCCAGGGAAATCAAGGGCCTGACCTTCACCGGCGGGCGCCTGGACAAGGCCAAGGACCGCAACGACACCAACTGGGAAGACCTGGCGCTGAACAACAAGAATGGCCGCTTCGGTGGCACCTTCAGCGCCGACAACCTGACCCTGGGCGGCCTGGACTACCAGTTCACCGACCGCATCACCGGCAGCTACCACTTCGCCCAGCTCGACGATATCTACCGCCAGCACTTTATCGGCATGGTCGCCACCCAACCCTGGGGCCCGGGCACCTTCGGTGCCGACCTGCGCCTGGCGGTGAGCGACGATGCTGGCGCCGCCAAGGCCGGCAACATCGACAACACCACCATCAACGGCATGCTCAGCTACGCCCTGGGCGGGCACAAGGTCAGCGCTGCCTGGCAGCAGCTGTCGGGCGACAGCGCCTTCCCATATGTCGATGGCGCCGACCCGTACCTGGTCAACTTCGTCCAGATCAACGACTTCGCCGGTGCCGACGAGCGTTCCTGGCAGGCGCGTTACGACTACAACTTTGCCGCGCTCGGCGTACCCGGCCTGACCTTCATGACCCGCTACATCAGCGGTGACAATGTCAGCCGCGCGACCGGTGGTGAAGGCAAAGAGTGGGAACGCAACACCGAACTGAAGTACGTGGTACAAAGCGGCCCGTTGAAGAACGTCGCCGTGCGCCTGCGCAACGCCACCTTCCGCTCCAACTTCGCCCGCGACGCGGACGAAGTGAGGCTGTTGGTCAGCTACAGCGTGGCGCTGTGGTAACCCCATAGCGGTAATCCAATAACAACAACGCTCACGGAGATAGACGATGACCTTTTCACTGCGCCGCCTCGTTCTCGCTACCGGCTGCCTGCTGTTGGCCGGCAACGCTCTGGCCGCCGAACCGAAACGCCCTGAATGCATCGCCCCCGCCTCGCCGGGCGGTGGCTTCGACCTGACCTGCAAGCTGGTGCAAAGCGCCCTGGTGCAGGAAAAGATCCTCAGCAAACCCATGCGCGTCACCTACATGCCCGGCGGTGTTGGCGCGGTGGCCTACAACGCCGTGGTCGCCCAACGCCCGGCCGATGCCGGTACCCTGGTGGCCTGGTCGAGCGGCTCACTACTGAACCTGGCCCAAGGCAAGTTCGGCCGCTTCGACGAAAACGCAGTGAAGTGGCTGGCGGCTGTCGGCACCAGCTACGGCGCCATCGCCGTGAAAAGCGACTCGCCCTACAAGACCCTCGATGACCTGGTCGCGGCATTGAAAAAAGACCCGAGCAAGGTGGTGATCGGCTCTGGCGGCACCGTCGGCAGCCAGGACTGGATGCAGACTGCCTTGATCGCCAAGGCTGCCGGCATCAACCCGCGTGACCTGCGCTACGTGGCCCTGGAAGGCGGTGGCGAAATTGCCACGGCGCTGCTGGGCGGTCACATCCAGGTCGGCTCTACCGACATTTCCGACTCCATGCCGCACATTCAGAGCGGCAACATGCGCATCCTTGCAGTGTTTTCGGAAAACCGCCTGGACGAGCCCGAGATGAAAGACATCCCCACCGCCAAGGAGCAAGGCTACGACATCGTCTGGCCGGTAGTGCGCGGCTTCTACCTTGGGCCAAAGGTGAGCGACGAGGACTATGCCTGGTGGAAGGCTTCGTTCGACAAGATGCTGGCTTCGGAAGACTTCGCCAAGCTGCGTGACCAGCGCGAGCTGTTCCCGTTCGCCATGACCGGCGAAGAGCTGGACGGCTACGTGAAGAAGCAAGTGGCCGACTACAAGGCACTGGCCAGGGAATTTGGCCTGATCCAGTAAGCCTGTCGGATTCACCACCACCCCTGTGGGAGCGGCCTTGTGTCGCGATCGGGCGCGAAGCGGCCGCTAAACCTGCCGATGCGATGTGCCCGAAGCATCGTATCGGCTGTGCCAGGGGCCGCTGTGCGGCCCATCGCGACACAAGGCCGCTCCTACAGGACTTGCATCTCACTTGAGCAATCCCAACGAGGATTCCCCAATGATCCTGCAACGCATCTTCGCCCTGGCCCTGCTGGCGGTGTGCGCCGCCCTGGCCGTGATGGCCTGGCCCTACCAGGCGGCGTTTTCCTATGAACCGGTAGGCCCGCGCGCCTACCCACTGCTGATGCTTGGCCTCATGAGCCTGGGCCTCTTGTACCTGGTGTTCCGCCCCACGCCCATCGTGCGCAAGGACGACGAACCGGAACTGGACCGCGAAACCCTGACCAAGATCACCGCCTGCGTAGGCCTGCTGATCGTCTTCGCGGCCACCTTCGAAGCCCTGGGCTTCATCCTCAGCGCCATCCTGGTCGGCCTGCCCATGGCCCGGTTGTATGGCGGCCGCTGGCTGCAGAGCGCCATCGTGGTAGCCGGCATGAGCCTGCTTCTCTACTGGCTGTTCGACCGCGTGATGGACGTGCCCCTGCCCCTTGGCCTGCTCAGCGTACTGGAGAACTGACACATGGATACCTTGAGCTACCTGGGCCAGGGCTTCGGCGTTGCCCTGTCCCCTTACAACCTGGTCACCGCCCTCTCCGGCACCCTGATCGGCACTGTGGTCGGCCTGCTGCCGGGCCTGGGCCCGATCAACGGCGTGGCCCTGCTGATCCCCATCGCCTTCGCCCTGGGCCTGCCGCCAGAGTCGGCGCTGATCCTGCTGGCCGCGGTGTACCTGGGCTGCGAATACGGCGGACGTATCAGCTCGATCCTGCTGAACATCCCGGGCGAAGCCTCGACCGTGATGACCACCCTGGACGGCTACCCGATGGCTCGCCAAGGCCTGGCAGGCGTTGCCCTGTCGCTGTCGGCCTGGAGCTCGTTCATCGGCGCCTTCATCGCCACCTGCGGCATGGTGCTGTTCGCCCCGCTGCTGGCGAAATGGGCCATCGCCTTCGGGCCGGCGGAATACTTCGTACTGATGGTGTTCGCCATTGTCGCCCTGGGCGGCATGGCGGGTGACAAACCGTTGAAAACCTTCATTGCCGCCCTGATCGGCCTGTTCCTGTCGGCCGTGGGCATCGATGCCAACAGCGGCGTTTACCGCTTCACCGGTGACAGCGTGCACCTGGCCGACGGTATCCAGTTCGTGGTGCTGGTGCTGGGCCTGTTCTCCATCAGTGAAATCCTGTTGCTGCTGGAAAAGACCCACCATGGTCACCAGGCGGTAAAAGCGACCGGGCGCATGCTGTTCAACTTCAAGGAAGCGGCTTCGGTATTTGTGGTCAACATCCGCTGCGGCCTGCTCGGTTTCATCATGGGCGTTCTGCCTGGCGCCGGTGCAACGCTGGCGAGCGCCGTGGCCTACATGACCGAGAAACGCCTGGCTGGGGAAAGCGGCAAGTTCGGCAAGGGCGATGCCCGTGGCCTGGCAGCCCCGGAAACCGCCATCGGCGCGTCCTGCTGTGGCGCGCTGGTCCCGATGCTGACCCTGGGGGTACCTGGCTCTGGCACTACCGCAGTGATGATCGGCGCCCTGACCCTGTACAACATCACCCCCGGCCCAATGCTGTTCGAACAGCAGCCGGACATTGTCTGGGGCCTGATCGCTTCGCTGTTCATCGCCAACATCATGCTGGTGATCCTCAACATTCCGATGATCCGCATCTTCACCCGTATCCTCGCCGTGCCGAACTGGGCGCTGGTGCCGGTGATCGCCATCATCACGGCCATCGGCGTATACGCCGTGCATGCCACCACCTTCGACCTGTTCCTGATGGTCGGCATCGGCATCATGGGTTACATCCTGCGCAAGCTGGACTTCCCGCTGTCGCCGATCCTGCTCGGCTTCATCCTGGGCGGGCTGATGGAGCAGAACCTGCGCCGCGCACTGTCGATCTCCAACGGTGAACTGGGCATCCTCTGGTCGAGCCCGATCAGCATGGGCGTATGGGCGCTGGTGGTGTTGATGCTTACCCTGCCGCTGCTGCGCATCTGGCGCAAACGCAGCCTGCAGCGTCGGGCCCTGGCCGATGCCTGATCGACCGTTGCCGCTGTTTGTCGCAACCGGGCTGGTCGGCCTTGCTGGCGGTTACCTCGCCAGCAAGGTCGGCTGGCCTTTGCCATGGATGGTGGGTTCGCTGCTGGCGATCATACTGGTGCGCTGCCTGACACCTTGGCAACTGCCGGAGATTCCCAACGGCCGCAAATGCGGGCAGTGCATCATCGGCATCGGCATTGGCCTGCACTTTACGCCAGCGGTGATCGAACAGGTGGGCAGCCATTTTGCGCTGATCCTCTTCGGCGCCCTGTTCACCACCCTGTCCAGCGTAATCAGCGTGTGGCTGCTACGGCGCACCGGTGAAGACCGCGCCACGGCATTCTTCGCCAGCATGCCTGGAGGCTCGGGTGAGATGGTCAACCTGGGGGCCCGTAACGGTGCAGTGCTCAGCCAGGTGGCGGCGGCGCAGAGCCTGCGGGTACTGGCGGTGGTGCTGTGCGTGCCCGCGCTGTTCAAGTTTCTGCTGGGTGACGGGGTGCCGCTCAATCACGCCGGTAGCGTCAGCTGGGGCTGGCTGGGGGTGATCACTCCGCTCGGCATCGCCGTAGCATTCCTCTGGCAACGGTTGCGCCAACCCAACCCCTGGCTGTTCGGGCCATTACTGGTGGCGGCCACCGTCAGCCTGGCCGCTAACCTGCAGATCGCCCTGCCCAATGGCGCCAGCCAGATCGGCCAGTGGCTGATCGGCAGCGGCCTGGCCTGTCACTTCAACCGCGCATTCTTCCGCCGGGCCCCGTCGTTTCTGGCCCGCACGCTGCTGGCCACGGCACTGTGCATGGCCATTGCCGGCAGTGCCGCGTGGGTGTTGAGTGAGATGACAGCGCTGGACCTTCGTTCGCTTACCCTGGGCATGATGCCTGGAGGTATCGCCGAAATGAGCCTCACGGCCGAAACGTTGCAATTGTCAGTGCCGCTGGTGACGGCGCTGCAGGTGATGCGGTTGATCTTGGTGTTGTTTCTCGCAGAACCGCTTTTCCGCTTGTGGGATAACAGGTAATCGCGCTGCAAGCCCCCTGAAAATAGATAGTTACCACTTGCCCAGTGCCTGGGTGAATAGAGTCGGTTTGCTGCCCTCATCGGCGGCAAACCCACACACTTCCCGGCACTCAAGAGGTAATGATGAAGGTCCGTCTTTCTTGCAACTGTCGCTCGGCCATTGCCTGGGCTTGCCTTGCCTTCAGTGGAGGCAGTCTTGCCGCAGAATCACCTGCACCCGTCCAGATCAACGTGGTCGCCATCAATGATCTTCATGGTTACATGGAACCCAACCCTCAAGACTACCCCAGCGCGCAGGGTGTTACCCGCCTGACTTATGGCGGCATTGCCACACTCGGCGCCATGCTCGATGAACTGCGAAAGCAAGACCCCGAACTGCTGTTCATTGGGGCGGGCGACCTGATAGGGGGCAGCCCCGCAACTTCAGCGCTCTGGGCTGACGAGCCAGTGCTTGAGGCCCTGAACTCGATGGGCATGATTGTCAGCTCATCCGGGAACCACGAACTGGATGCCGGCAAGGCGGAGTTCCTCCGCCAGATTCACGGAGGGTGCGAATCAACGCGCCCGGAAAAGGCGTGCAAGTTCCGCGGCACCTTTCCAGGAAGTGGCTTCCCTTACATAGCCTCCAACCTGATCGATACCACGACGGGCAAACGCTTGCTGCCGGCCTACCATATCCAGGAGGTAAAAGGCGTCAAGATAGCGTTTGTCGGTGCAGTGCCGCGGAACATGGAAAAAGTGGTTTCGGCGAGAGCATTCACAGGGCTCAAAGCCACGGACGAAGCGCACGCCATCAATGAAGTGATTCCGGAGCTGAAAGCCAAAGGCGTCAATGCAATCATTGCAGTCATGCACCAGGGGGGACATACCTCCGAGCCGTTCGACAAGCAGGATTGCAGCCAGCTGGATGGCGCAATCGTAAACGTGGCGAAACGGCTGGATCCCGCAGTAGATGCCGTGATCAGCGGCCATTCGCATGCCAGCTATCAATGCAAGGTCGGTGACCTGAGCATTACCCAGGCTGGCAAATACGGCCACTTCATGACCCAGTTGAAGTTGGAGGTAACGCCAGGAACCCATAACGTCAAAACCATCACCGCCCGCAATCTTCCGGTAGACCCGCAGGCTTACGTGCCGAATGCCAAGTTGACCAGCTTGCTGGAAGAAGTGCGTCACCGCTCCGGGGAAAAATTGCTCGAACCCATAGGCCGCATCGCCACAGCAGACCTTAACCGCAAAGTAAATGCCGCCGGTGAAACCACCTTGGGGAACTTCGTCACGGATGCCCAACTGGCCATGACCCAGGCATTTCAGACACAGATTGCCTTCCTCAATCTGGGTGGGTTGCGAAGTGATCTTATACAGCCTGCCAACAGTGACCTGACCTACGAACAGTTATTCGCCGTACAACCGTTCGATAACCCACTGGTGGTTCAGGAGCTGACAGGCAAGCAGATCATTGAACTGCTCAACCTTCAATGGAACAGGGGCAATTTCAATCCACTGCAAGTATCCAAAGGTTTCCATTATGAATGGGATGGATCACGGCCGGCTGGCAGCCGGGTTGTCGAGGAAAGCGTACGTCTCGACGGCAAACGCGTTGAACCATCGACCTATTACCGGGTGGTCAGCAATCTGTTCCTGGCCGATGGTGGCGGTGGCTTGACTACGCTCAAGGAAGGAAGGCAACGTCAGGACGCTGGCATCTCCGACGTGGAGGCCTTGGTTGCGTATGTGCGCCAGAACCATGCGCGGGGTGTTGCAATTGGCCAAAGCGGCGAGCCACGTATCAGCATGACCCCCTGAGCAATCACGTACCCCACTGGGTTTTTCACAACGGGGGCAGTGCCCAGTCAATGGGCACAAGCCCCCGCTGCTCCAGGAAGCTGTTGGCCCGGCTGAAATGCCCACACCCCAGAAACCCGCGGTAAGCGGACAACGGCGACGGATGCACCGACTTCAGCACCAGGTGCTTGGTCCCGTCGATCAGCTTCTGCTTGCTTTGCGCATGCGCCCCCCACAACAGGAACACCACGTTCGGGCACTGCTCGCTGACCACCTGGATCACCCGATCGGTAAACAACTCCCAACCCTTCTTGGCATGCGACGCGGCATTGGCACGCTCCACAGTCATGGTGGTGTTGAGCAGCAGGACGCCCTGCTCGGCCCAGCTCTGCAGGTAGCCGTGGCTGGCGATCGGGATGTTCAGGTCGCGCTGCAATTCCTTGTAGATATTGACCAGCGACGGCGGCGTGGCCACGCCCGGCTGCACCGAGAAACACAGGCCGTGCGCCTGGCCCGGCCCGTGATAGGGGTCCTGGCCGAGTATGACCACCTTCACCTGATCCAGCGGTGTCGAGTTGAGCGCATTGAAGATCAGCGGCCCTGGCGGGTAGATTTCCTTCCCGGCGGCCCGCTCGCTGCGCAGGAACTCGCGCAGTTGATGCATGTAGGGCTGGTCGAATTCAGCGCGCAGTGCGGCTTTCCAGCTGGGTTCGAGTTTGATGCGATCGTCGTCAGTCATGGGGGCATCCGTAAACAATGGCGCGACACTAGGTAAGCCCATCCCGCTTGTCAAACGATCCGACCGACGACCGGCATGTTCGGGCAGGCAGGCCATACTTGTGCGATGACTGAGCGAGGTAGTCCATGGCCATTCATTGTGAGGTACTCACCGGCGCCGACGGCGCCCGCATCGGCATCGCAACCCTGGATGCGCCCAAGGCGCTCAATGCCTTGAACCTGCCCATGATCGAGGTGCTGGGCGAACAACTGCATGACTGGGCGCGCGACCCTGGGGTCGTCTGCGTGCTGCTGCGCGGTAACGGCAGCAAAGCATTCTGCGCCGGGGGCGATGTGCGGGCACTGGTGCAGGCTTGCCGTGAGCACCCCGGCAGCGTGCCGCCCTTGGCCGCCACGTTCTTCGCCGCCGAATACCGCCTGGATTACACCCTGCACACCTACCCCAAGCCGCTGCTGTGCTGGGGCCATGGGCATGTGCTGGGCGGCGGCATGGGGCTGCTGCAGGGCGCCAATGTACGCATTGTCACACCCAGTAGCCGGTTGGCGATGCCGGAAATCAGTATCGGCCTGTACCCCGACGTGGGTGCCAGTTGGTTCCTCGCCCGGCTGCCGGGCAAGCTGGGGTTGTTTCTGGGGCTGACCGGAGCGCCGATCAATGCACGCGACGCCCTCGATCTGGGCCTGGCGGACCGCTTTTTTGGGGAGCACCAGCAAGAGGCACTGATCGAAGAGCTGCTGCAACTGAACTGGCAGGAGCAGACCGCCCTGCAATTGAACAGCCTGCTCAAGGCCGAACAGCACCGCGCCTGCGCCGAGCTGCCCGAAGCCCAGTGGCTGCCACGGCGGCAGGTGATCGATGCGTTGCTGGATGTGGCCGATGCTGCAGCGGCCTGGCGGGCGTTGGAGGGGCTCAAGCACCATGACGACCCACTGCTTGCAGAAGCAGGCCAGCGGCTGCACGACGGCTGCCCGCTGACCGCGCACCTGGTGTGGGAACAGATTCGCCGGGCGCAGCACCTGTCTTTGGCGCAAGTGTTCCAGATGGAATACTGCATGAGCCTGAATTGCTGCCGCCACCCGGAATTCAGCGAAGGCGTGCGAGCCCGCTTGCTGGACAAGGACAACCACCCCCGCTGGCACTGGCCGGATGTGGCTCAGGTGCCGGCGGCGGTGGTCGAGGCGCATTTTTCCAAGGCGTGGGAGGGGCGGCATCCATTGGCGGATCTGAGTTGACTTCAAGGATCTGGGGCAGCGTTCATTCAACTAACGCTGCCAGTTTCCGCCTCGCCCTTGCCCAGGTCGGCCATCCCGGCGTCCGCCATCATTACCCTGCCCATTGGAGTGCCAGTCGCCGTGCTGGTAGCGCTGGCTGCCATCACGATAATCATGCCGGTCCCGATCCTGCCTGTAGTCCTGCCGATTGCGGTTGCCATAGTCATAGCGCGGGTTGCCG
Source organism: Pseudomonas sp. Irchel 3F3 (assembly GCF_900187545.1). Taxonomy (NCBI): domain Bacteria; kingdom Pseudomonadati; phylum Pseudomonadota; class Gammaproteobacteria; order Pseudomonadales; family Pseudomonadaceae; genus Pseudomonas; species Pseudomonas sp. Irchel 3F3. The sequence continues at coordinate 154,624 of NZ_FYDS01000005.1, forward strand.
TGCCACTGGTTCACACCCGGCTGCGGATACGGCCGGTATTGCGGCGCGGGCGCCGACCGATAGTAATAACGCGGTGCCGGCTGGTAGTAATAGCGCGGTTGCGGCGCCACGTAGTAACGGTCATAGCGGTAGTACCCTGGCGACACGTAGCGGTCGGTAGAGTAGTAATCCGAGCGATAATAGCCCCCGCTCTCGTAGTACGGGGCGCAGGCAGAAGTCATCAGCCCCAAGAGGGCGATCAACAGGATTCGAGAGTACATGGCGGCCTCCTGGACCGCTGGAGTGCCCGAACAGCGGCGCTGGCGAGCATCGATGCATAACGCGTTCATCGACACTGAATAAGACCGCGAAGCCGAGGTGCAGTGCCGTTTATGCAATAATTTGATACAGGTGCGATAACCCCAAAAAACTTGCAGTCATTTGCCGGCCATCTCACTAGAATGGGCGCCCTGGCACACATCACGGGAAGATCATGCCGTTACGTTCCGCTCTGTTTTCGCAGCGCTCGCTGATCTTTACCCTGCTGGTGCTACTGGCCTGCGGCTTCCTCGCCACTTCACTGCTCAGCTACTTCGCCTCGCGCAGCGCCATTCGCGACGGCATCATCAATACCGAACTGCCGCTGACTTCCGACACGGTCTACTCGGAAATCCAGAAGGACCTTATCCGTCCGGTGCTGATCGCCTCGATGATGGCCCAGGACACCTTCCTGCGCGACTGGGTGCTGTCCGGCGAGCAGGATACCGAGCGCATGACGCGCTACCTTGGCGAAGTCATGGGCAAGCAGGACACTTCCACATCCTTTTTCGTGTCTGACCGCACCCTCACTTATTACCAGGCCAAAGGCGTGCTGAAGCACGTCGAACCAGGCACCTGGCGAGATGCCTGGTATTTCCGCCTGCGTGACCTCAAAGCCCCCTATGAGATCAACGTCGATCTGGACATGGCCAACCAGGACAGCCTGGCGGTCTTCATCAACTACCAGGTGCACGACTACCAGCACCGCTTCATCGGTGCCGCCGGCGTCGGGCTGAGCGTATCGTCGGTAGTCAAGCTGATCGACCAGTATCAACGCCGCTACCAGCGTTCGGTGGTGTTCACCGACGCCAAGGGCAGGGTGTTGATGACCGGCTCGGAAGGTGGCCCGCATGGTCTGCGGGTCGGCCAGCCGCTCAGCGACAACCCCGAACTGAACGACGTACTGGCCGAGCAGTTGGTGCCCGGTGAAGGCAGCCACGAATACCGCGACAGCGACAACCACAGCCACTTCCTGAATGTGCGCCACCTGCCCGAACTGGACTGGTACCTGTTGGTGGACAAGCGCGAAACCGGCGCCCTCGACCGCATCCGCCACTCTCTGTACCTGAACCTGGCCATCTGCGCGATGATTACGCTGGTGGTCCTGGCGCTGGTGCATGCCATGGTCCGCCGTCACCAGGCCAGCACCGAAGCCCTGGCTACCCTCGACAGCCTCACCGGCCTGCCCAACCGGCGCAGCTTCGACCTGCTCGCCGCCCAAGCCCTGCACGAAGCCCAGCGCGACAGTGGGCCGCTGGTGGCATTGCTGATCGACCTGGACCACTTCAAGGCGCTGAACGACACCCATGGCCACCTGGCAGGCGACGAAGTGCTGCGCCAATTCGCCAATGTACTGCAAGGCAGCCTGCGCCAGTCAGATATACTGTGCCGCTGGGGCGGTGAGGAATTCATCGTGCTGCTGCGTGAAGCCGAAGGCCGACAGGCCATCGAGGTGGCGGAAAAGATCCGCCGCCGTGCCGAACAGTTGACCTTCAGCTACGAAGAACAGCCGCTGCGCCTGACTATCAGCATCGGCCTGAGCAGCCTGCAGCCAGGGGATACCCTGCACGCCCTGCTGACCCGCGCCGATCGTGCGCTTTATCGTGCCAAGCAGGCCGGCCGCAACCGCGTCTGCAGTGAAACCCGCCATGAATGACAGCCAACACTGCCCCGCTTGCGGAGCCCTGAACCAATGCAGCCTGGCCGACCCGCGTCGGGCCACCCAGGCTTGCTGGTGCTATAGCGTAAGTATCGATCCGGCCGTGCTGCAGGCCCTGCCCGCCGAGTTGCGGGACAAAGCCTGCCTGTGCCCGCGCTGCGCCGCCGTTGAGGCACAACTGCGCTCCACTAGTCCCCACTGACCTGCTCCAATGCGCCTCGACCGTTTCCTCGCCAACCTCCCCTGCCACAACCGCCAGCAAGTTCGCCTGATGCTGGCGCAACGCCGTGTGCGCCTGGATGGCCGAGTAGTCAGCGACCCGCTGACCGAGGTGCGTGAATTCAACCGTGTCGAGCTGGACGAGCAATTGCTCCAGGCGGGCCGCCCCGCGCGTTACCTGATGCTGCACAAGCCACAGGGTTGCGTCAGCGCCACCCAGGACCCGCAACACCCCACCGTGCTCGACCTGCTGCCCACAGCACTGCGTGATGACCTGCACATTGCCGGGCGCCTGGATTTCAACACCACCGGGTTGATGCTCCTGACCAACGATGGCCAATGGTCTCGGCGCCTGACCCAGCCTGCCACCAAGCTGCCAAAGCATTATCTGGTGGAAACCGAAAACGAAATTGGCGAGCACTATGTGGCCAGGTTCCGTGAGGGCTTCTACTTTGCCTTCGAGAACCTGACTACCCAGCCCGCCCAGCTGGATATCCTCGGCCCGCGCCGGGCTCGGCTGGCGATCGTCGAAGGGCGCTATCACCAGGTCAAACGCATGTTCGGGTTCTTCGACAACAAGGTGGTGATGTTGCACCGGGAGAGCATGGGAGCGATCCGCCTGGACCCGGGATTGGCGCCGGGGGACTTCCGGGAGCTGACGGCGGCAGAAATAGCCACTGTATAGGCCGGCACAGACAGTGCAGGGTCGTCATACGACCACTGAGCGACAAAAGTCACATTTCCCCCCGAACGGCACTTGCGCGATCCGCGACCCACTGCTTGAATCCAAATCGTCAGTCTGCATGTGACTACCAAGTCACGCTTGCAGTCGAAGACACTTTTTGCCGGCTACCCAAAGCCTTGATGCCTTGGGGCACGGCAAATTGCCCGCCAAAAACAATACCGTCGACGCACGTGCCAAGGATCGACACAGGGCCCCCCGGTTTCTCTTCAGGCAAATGCCTACCTGTCATAAAGAACGTGCACCCTAGGTGACGCGAATACCCTTTTTGCGCCAGGAGTCGATGACATGAGGCCAGAAATCGCTGTACTTGATATCCAAGGTCAGTATCGGGTTTACACGGAGTTCTATCGCGCGGATGCGGCCGAGAATACGATCATCCTGATCAATGGCTCGCTGGCCACCACCGCCTCGTTCGCCCAGACGGTACGTAACCTGCACCCGCAGTTCAATGTAGTACTGTTCGACCAGCCATATGCCGGCAAGTCCAAGCCGCATAACCGTCAGGAGCGCCTGATCAGCAAGGAGACCGAGTCGCATATCCTCCTGGAGCTGATAGAGCACTTTCAGGCAGACCATGTAATGTCGTTCTCGTGGGGTGGCGCAAGCACGCTGCTGGCGCTGGCGCACCAGCCGCGGAACGTGAAGAAGGCAGTGGTGAGTTCGTTCTCGCCGGTGATCAACGAGCCGATGCGCGACTATCTGGACCGTGGCTGCCAGTACCTGGCCGCCTGCGACCGGTATCAGGTCGGCAACCTGGTAAACGACACCATCGGCAAGCACTTGCCGTCACTGTTCAAGCGCTTCAACTACCGGCACGTCAGCAGCCTGGACAGCCACGAGTACGCGCAGATGCACTTTCACATCAACCAGGTACTGCAACACGACCTGGGACGAGCGCTGGAGGGTGCGCGGAATATCGACATCCCGGTACTGTTCGTCAACGGCGACCGCGACGAATACACCACGGCCGAAGATGCCCGGCAGTTCGGCAAGCATGTGGGCAGAAGCCAGTTCAGCGTGATCCGCGACGCGGGGCATTTCCTCGACATGGAAAACAAGACCGCCTGCGAAAATACCCGTAGCGCCCTGCTGGGCTTCCTCAAGCCGACTGTGCGTGAGCCTCGTCAACACTACCGGCAGGTTCAGCAGGGGCAGCATGCGTTGGCCATCTGAGCGCCTCGGCACTCTGTAGCTGATCCCGCAAGCCATGGGGTGCCGACAAGCTTTTTTATAACTTGGGCTTCTAATTCTTGGAGGGTTCTGGTAAAAAGTGCTGCGCAGACGCGGGTATAGTTTAGTGGCAAAACGAAAGCTTCCCAAGCTTTAGTTGAGGGTTCGATTCCCTCTACCCGCTCCACATTGCATTCCAGCATGACGTTCCAGCAACGTCATCGCAGTCAAAAGGAGCCTTGGCTCCTTTTTTCGTTTCTGCCCCCACGTTGACCTGGCCCATGGCCAATTGCCTGCTGATCCGCTTCAATGCCCTGCGGATGTATACGCGTGCACGCGAAACGGCTTGTGGCGCATATGCTCAATGGATTCGTGAAACATTTCGAAAGGATGACGCATGTTTCTTTCCCGCTGGCTACCGGGCCTTGCCAACCTGCTGCACTACCGCCGCGAGTGGCTGCATGCCGACCTGCAGGCCGGGCTCTCGGTCGCAGCGATCCAGATCCCCATCGCCATCGCCTATGCGCAAATCGTCGGCCTGCCGCCACAATACGGCCTGTATGCCTGCGTTCTGCCCATGATGGTCTATGCCCTGGTCGGCAGCTCGCGGCAACTGATGGTCGGCCCCGATGCCGCCACCTGCGCGATGATCGCCGGTGCTGTGGCTCCGCTGGCCATGGGCGACCCGCAGCGCATCGTCGAACTGTCGGTAATCGTCACCGTGCTGGTCGGCGTGATGCTGATTGCTGCCGGCCTTGCCCGTGCCGGCTTCATCGCCAGCTTCTTCTCGCGGCCAATCCTGATCGGCTACCTCAACGGCATCGGCCTGAGCCTGATCGCGGGGCAGCTGTCCAAAGTAGTAGGGTTCAAGATCGAAGGCGACGGTTTCATCCTCAGCCTGATCAATTTCTTCCAGCGCCTGGGGGAAATTCACTGGGTCACGTTGCTCATCGGCCTGTCCGCCCTGGGCTTGCTGATCTGGCTGCCGCGGCGCTACCCGCGCCTGCCTGCAGCCCTCACGGTAGTGGCGCTGTTCATGCTGCTGGCCGGGCTGTTCGGCCTTGACCGCTTCGGCGTTGCCGTCCTGGGCCCGGTACCTGCCGGCATCCCGCAGCTGGCCTGGCCGCACAGCAACCTGGAGGAAATGAAAAGCCTGTTGCGCGACGCCCTGGGTATTGCCACCGTCAGCTTCTGCAGCGCGATGCTGACAGCGCGCAGCTTTGCCGCCCGGCATGGCTATGCGATCAACGCCAACCACGAGTTCGTCGCCCTGGGCGTCAGCAACCTGGCGGCCGGCATCTCCCAGGGCTTTGCCATCAGCGGCGCCGACTCGCGTACGGCAGTCAACGACATGGTCGGTGGCAAAAGCCAGCTGGTGGGCATCATCGCGGCATTGGTGATCGCCCTGATCCTGCTGTTCTTCACCGCGCCCATGGCGTGGATCCCGCAAGGTGCACTGGGCGCCGTGCTGCTCATGGCCGGTTGGGGGCTGATCGACATCAAGTCACTGGGCAGCATCCGGCGTCTTAGCCGCTTCGAGTTCTGGCTGTGTCTGCTGACCACGGTCGGCGTACTGGGTCTGGGCGTGCTGCCCGGTATCGTGTTTGCCGTCACCCTGGCGATCCTGCGCCTGCTGTACAGCATCTACCAGCCCACCGATGCCGTACTGGGCTGGCTGCCTGGGACCGAAGGCCAGGTCGACATCCGCAAATTCAAGGACGCGCGCACCGTGCCAGGGCTGGTGGTGTACCGCTTCGACGACGCGATCCTGTTCTTCAACGCCGACTACTTCAAGATGCGCCTGCTCGAGGCGGTACAGAGCCAGGACCAGCCCAAGGCCGTGCTGTTCGATGCCGAAGCAGTCACCAACATCGACGTCAGCGGCATCGCTGCCCTGCGTGAAGTACGCGACACCCTGGCCGCGCAAGGCATCTTCTTTGCCATCGCACGCGCCCGGGGTACGTTCCTGCGCATGCTGGTACGCTCGGGGATGGCGCGGGAAATGGAAGACAAGCTGCTGTTCGGATCGGTACGGGCCGGGATTCGCGCGTACCGGGTGTGGCGCAACCGGAACCGCAGTGTGCCGGCTGCCGAGCAGGACTAAAGAGGTGTTTTATGACCACTGGCCCTATCGCCGGCAAGCCAGCTCCCACAGGTACGACGCAAGGCTCATGGGCTGTGCCGTACCTGTAGGCGCTGGCTTGCCGGCGACAGGGCCAGTGCAGCCAACACAAGACCCTGGCGTGGACACCAACCCTCGCACACCGTGCATGACATGCTAAAGTCGCCCCCGTTCTCCGCTCCACCCAACGGACCCCAGCATGCCCGCACTTGACGCCACCCTCACCCCCTGGCCAGAACTCGCTGCCCGCCACCCCTGCGACGCCCTGCTGCTGGGCAACGGTGCCAGCCGCGCAGTGTGGAAGCCGTTTGGCTACTTCTCGCTGTTCGAGGAAGCGCAACGCGCCGGCCGCAAGAAAGGCCTGGCGGTCAGCGACCAGGCGCTGTTCAAATCCTTGGGCACAGAACTGTTCGAGCCCGTGCTCAGCGCCCTCAACACCACCGTGCGCGCCAACGCCGCGCTGGCCATCAACTCCACCGCGCCGCTGAACCGCTACTACTCGATCAAGGAAGGGTTGATCCACGCCGTGCGCACGGTGCACCTGCCGTGGTCACTGATGCCAGCCACCACCCTGGCAGCCCTCAACCAGGCCCTGCGCGGCTACCGCAGTATCTACACCAGCAACTACGACTTGCTGCTGCCCTGGGCCGTACAACATGCTCCGCAGGGCTTCGCCAACCTGTTCGACGAGCAAGGCTTTTTCGATGTGCGCCGCACCCGCAGCGAAGGCACCCGGGTGCTGCACCTGCATGGCGGCCTGCACTTGCTCAAGCTGCCTGACGGCACCACACGCCAACGCAGCGCCGACAACGCCGAGCTGCTCGATGGCTTTGCGGTGAACATCCCCGGAGAGGTGCCGCTGTTCGTCAACGAAGACCGCAGCGACGAAAAACTGCGCGCCATCCGCAACTCGGACTACCTGAGCTGGTGCCTTGGGCAGTTGGCCCGGGAAAGCCAAGGGCTATGCCTGTTCGGGCAGCATCTGGACAGCAGTGACCAGCACCTGCTCGAAGCCATCCGCCAGGCGCGGCCACAGCATCTGTCGATTGCCATAAGGCCATTGAGCGAGGCTTCAGTGATCAACCAGAAGCAACACTATATTGATCGATTCGGAAATCTGGCGGGGACGCAGGTGCATTTCTTTGATGCCAGTACGCATCCGTTGGGGCTGGCGGCGTTAGCTACTGAGATGCCGCTTAACCGAAGATGAGGTGGGCTCGGTGCACAAGCTCAATGGGCCAAGCCAGACTCGCCGAAAACACGCTTGTATGAACTGGAAACATTGACAGCCATCGCTATGCGAGCCAGCTCCAAGGTGCCCTGAGCAATCGAGTAGCTGCCTCGCTCCTGCAACCAGAGCAAAATGTCGGCAAGGTGCCAGAGAGAAGTACTGCCATCGTGAACAGGTGCAGGAAAGCTGACCGAATGCGCCACCATCAATTTCCGCATGTTTTGCCGAGACATGCCGATGATCTCAGCCACATCGGTAAGCCCCACGAGATCGGGAGTCGCTTCGATCAGGCGAGCCCGCGGAACAATTTTGCCAACGTCAGCAAGCGCGCTCTCGATAGCCTCTTTGGCAGAGGAAGATTCGCGAATGAATGCCAGTGCCAACCGACCCGGCTGACCTACGCCAACCAACGCATCATCACACCCGCCTTCAGCCAGACGCTCCAATAGCACATCGGTATCTTCGTTTTCGCCCAATTGATACTTCAGGGTGAACTCGTACTCCATTGCGATTACTCCTTCCAAGCATTCGGCGCATGAGCTGCCTTCCGGCTGCCCGAACAGTTGTCGACCACACGCTTTAGCTGTCGCGCAAAATTGCCAGCACTCTTCGGCGTGCTCCATACGCTGACAATGCAGTATTCCCCGCACCGGCAATCGGCATCATTGAGGGGGCAATACATCTTTCCCCAACAGTGCCCACCGCCCACTACGATTTTCCATCCCTTTGACTCTGCGTGCCTCAAGGCCTGCTCGACCTCTTTCTTGGCGTGACAGGGGCGTGCCATCAGCTTTCTCCAGTGTGAGCCCGCCACTCGAGAGTTGTCAACTGACAACCAAAACGCTCGACAAGCGTGCACGCCACACTACAGAAAGGCTGATGAAAGAAATCGCCGCAAAGTGCGATTAGGAATTTCCCTACATCGATTGGAGATTCATACCCAATGTGCGCCTCAATCAGGTCCGACGTGCAGCCGTCAGAGCAACCCATCCGCCCGCAGTAACGTCTCCAGGCAATGCTCCTGCACCCCATAGAACGCCTTGAGCTGGCCAATCTTCTCCAGCAACGCCCCGTTATCTGCCGCCTTGGGCCGCTTCACCGCAAGAATCATCTTGTTCTTGTTGGTGTGCTCCAGCGAGATAAACTCGAACACCTTGGTCTCGTAACCGCAGGCTTCCAGGTACAGCGCGCGCAGGCTGTCGGTCAGCATTTCGGCCTGCTGGCCCAGGTGCAGGCCGTACTGCAGCATGGGTTGCAGCAACCCCGGGCTATGCAGTTGCGGGCGGATCTGTTTGTGGCAGCACGGCGAGCACATGATGATCGCGGCGTTGCAGCGGATACCGGTATGGATGGCGTAGTCGGTGGCGATGTCACAGGCATGCAGGGCGATCATCACTTCGATGGCCTCAGGCACCACGCTGCGCACATCACCGCACTGAAACTCCAGGCCCGGGTGGTCGAGGCGTGCGGCAGCGCTGTTGCACAGGTCGACCATGTCCTGGCGCAGTTCCACGCCAGTTACCTGTGCGTCGCGGCCCAGGCTGTTGCGCAGGTAATCGTGCATGGCGAAGGTCAGGTAACCCTTGCCCGAGCCAAAGTCGGCCACCCGCAGTGCCTGCCCGGCCGGCACCGGAGCGCTGGCCAGGGCGTGGTCGAAGACCTCGATGAACTTGTTGATCTGCTTCCATTTGCGCGACATCGACGGAATCAGCGCGCCTTGTGCATCGGTTACGCCCAGGTCACGCAAAAACGGGCGCGACAACGCCAGGTAACGCTTCTTCTCGCGGTCATGGCCGCTGCTGGCAGTGACATCACGCGGTGCCTGTGCGCCGTGACGCTGCAGCATCGGCTTGCCCTTCTTGCTGAAGGTCAGCTGCACTTCGCCGTCAGCATCGAACAGGTGGGCGTTGCGGAAGCTGTCTGGCAGCAGCTCGGCGACCAGCGCCTGGGCCTGGTCCAGCGGCAGGTTGCGGGTGATGTCACGCGTCTGGTGGCGGTAGACCAGCGAAAGGCACGGCTGGCCCTTGACCTGCAGCGGCTTGGCGATGATCCGTTGCAATGTCTGGTCGGCACCGACATGGCGCGCCAGCACCAGTTTGACCAAGGTATCGCCGTGCAGGGCGGCGTTCAGCAGGTCGAGAAACTGAGCGCGCGCATCCGGCGCGGAGTGGGCGGAAGTACTGGCGGACATGGAGAAACGGTGCCTCGAATAGCGGGAAGCGCATTCTACACCCTGTGGGAGCGGGTTTACCCGCGAATGCGTCGGTAGCCTCCAGGCAGCATTGGCGGGTGAACCCGCTCCCACAGGGACGCGTCAAGCCAGGCGGATCCGAATCAATCGAGAATGACCAGCCGGTTGGGCAACTCGTTACGGGCATGGGTTGCCGGCACGTGCTGGCCAAGCAGCTCGCCACACGCCTCGATGCACTCGACAAAGCCCTGCAACGTCTGGCCCTGGCGCACCTGTTCGGCAAGGCGGGCACCCATGGCCGCGCGGGCTTCAGCATCCAGGCAGTGTTCGATACCCCGATCGACCAGGATCTCCACATGCCGCTCCGCCTCGCTGACGAAAATCAGCACGCCCGTGGCGCCTGCGGTGCGCTGCAGGTTCTGCTCGCGAAACTGCTGGCGGGCCAGCCGAGAAGCATGCCAGCGACGCAGGCCACGGGGGATCAGCCAGCCGGCCAGGCGCGGGTTGCGTAGCAGCAGGCACAAGCCGACGAACAGCAGCACGTTGGCCACCAGCAAGCCACGCACGCCGGGCCAGCCCACCAGCCAATGCAACAGGCCCGGTACCGCCAGCGCCAGCACGGCGGCCCAGAACAACGGCCAATAGGCGTAATCGTCGGCACGGCGGGCCAGCACCGTCACCAGTTCGGCATCGGTGCGCCGTTCGGCACGCGCAATGGCTTCGGCAATCTGCCGTTGATGGTACTCGTCGAAGGGGGTCATGCCGTCGGTCTCTTGAGCGTTCTTATAGTTGTTGTCCCGGCACTCGGGGCTTCATCCGCAGGGGACATATTCAGGCATAATCCGCTGCTGGAACCTAAGCCTGCAAATCGTACAACAATAGCCGCCTGAAAACTCCGGCCGCGCGCGTATCACCCTGGATACGGCAGAGGCCCCACAACGGAATTGATGATGAAACTGTCTTTGCTGGGCCTGGCCATGGGCCTTGCCAGTCAGGCGGCTCTTGCCGCCCCCTACGCCCCGCCCCTGCAGGACAAGCAGGCGTTCATCGAGCACCTGATCAGCCAGATGACCGAAGCCGAGAAGATCGGCCAGCTGCGCCTGATCAGCATCGGCCCGGAAATGCCCCACGAAAAGATCCGCGAGGAAATCGCAGCAGGCCGCATCGGCGGTACCTTCAACTCGCGCACCGCACCCGAAAACCGCCCCATGCAAGACGCGGCCATGCGCAGCCGACTGAAGATCCCGATGTTCTTCGCCTACGACACCATTCACGGCGAACGCACCATTTTCCCGATCGGCCTGGGCATGGCCGCCACCTGGGACATGGACGCCGTCGCCAAGGTCGGCCGCACTGCCGCCATCGAAGCCTCGGCCGACGCCCTGGACATGACCTTTGCCCCCATGGTCGATATCGCCCGTGACCCGCGCTGGGGCCGTACCAGCGAAGGCTTCGGCGAGGACACCTACCTGACCTCGAAGATCGGCCAGGTGATGGTGCGCTCGTTCCAGGGCAGCAGCCCGGCCAACCCCGACAGCATCATGGCCATCGTCAAGCACTTCGCCCTGTATGGTGCAGTGGAAGGCGGGCGCGACTACAACACGGTCGATATGAGCCTGCCGAAAATGTACAACGACTACCTGCCGCCGTACCGCGCCGCGCTTGACGCCGGTGCTGGCGGGGTGATGGTGGCGCTGAACTCGATCAACGGTGTGCCGGCCACCTCCAACACCTGGTTGATGAATGACCTGCTGCGCAAGGAGTGGGGCTTCAAAGGCGTGACCATCAGCGACCACGGCGCCATCCAGGAGCTGATCCGCCACGGCGTCGCCCGTGACGGCCGTGAAGCCGCCAAGCTGGCGATCAAGGCCGGCATCGACATGAGCATGAACGACACCCTGTACGGCGAAGAGCTGCCAGGCCTGCTGAAGTCCGGCGAAGTGACCCAGCGCGAACTGGACCAGGCGGTACGCGAAGTGCTCGGTGCCAAGTACGACATGGGCCTTTTCAAGGACCCCTACGTGCGCATCGGCAAAGCCGAAACCGACCTGAAAGACTATTACGGCAACGACCGCCTGCACCGCGAAGCTGCGCGCGACGTGGCACGCCGCAGCCTGGTGCTGCTGGAAAACCGCAACCAGACCCTGCCGCTGAAAAAGGCCGGCACCATCGCCCTGGTCGGCCCGCTGGCCGATGCCCCGATCGACATGATGGGCAGCTGGGCCGCCGACGGTAAACCGGTGCATTCGGTGACCGTACGCGAAGGCCTGCGCCGCGCCGTGGAAGGCAAGGCCAAGCTGGTCTACGCCAAAGGCTCCAACGTCACTGGCGACAAGGCGATCCTCGATTACCTGAACTTCCTCAACTTCGACGCCCCGGAAATCGTCGACGACCCGCGCCCGCCTGCGGTGCTGATCGATGAAGCGGTCAAGGCGGCCAGGCAATCCGATGTGGTGGTGGCAGTGGTCGGCGAGTCCCGCGGTATGTCCCACGAGTCTTCGAGCCGTACCACCCTGGAAATTCCGGCCAGCCAGCGCGAGCTGATCAAAGCCCTCAAGGCCACCGGCAAACCGCTGGTGCTGGTGCTGATGAACGGCAGGCCGCTGTCGATCAGCTGGGAGCGAGAGCAGGCCGACGCCATTCTCGAAACCTGGTTTGCCGGAACTGAAGGCGGTAATGCCATTGCCGACGTGCTGTTCGGTGACTACAACCCGTCCGGCAAGCTGGCCATCACCTTCCCGCGCTCGGTCGGGCAGATCCCGATGTACTACAACCACACCCGCATCGGTCGGCCCTTCACCCCTGGCAAACCGGGCAACTACACCTCGCAGTACTTTGAAGAGCCCAACGGCCCGCTGTACCCGTTCGGCTATGGTCTGAGCTATAGCAGCTTCGAGCTGTCGGGCCTGAAGCTTTCGAACAAGGACATGAAGCGTGGGGATACACTGGAGGCCAAGGTGACGGTGGCGAACACCGGCAAGGTAGCCGGCGAGACCGTGGTGCAGTTGTACCTGCAAGATGTGTCGGCGTCGATGAGCCGCCCGGTAAAAGAACTGAAGAACTTCCAGAAGCTGATGCTCAAGCCGGGCGAGTCACGCACCTTGACCTTCCGCATCAGTGAGGAAGACCTGAAGTTCTACAATGGCCAGCTGCAGCGGGTTGCCGAGCCAGGGGAGTTCAATGTCCAGGTCGGGCTGGATTCCCAGGCGGTGCAACAGCAGAGCTTCGAACTGCTGTAACTGAAAGGTCGCCTGTACCGGCCCTTTCGCGGGCTTGCCCGCTCCCGCAGGATACTCACAGCCCGATGGACCTGTGCAGTACCTGTGGGAGCGGGCAAGCCCGCGAAGAGGCCAACCCCGATATCACCATCATCCGGATCCGCCCCGATGCCCTTTTCCTTTCGCGCCCTGCGTCTGGGGCTGATCACCCTGTTGATCGTGCTGGGCACCGCCCTCAGTGCCGGGTGGGCCATGCACCAGGCCAAGCGCCAGGCCATGGAAGACGACGCCCGGCGTGCCAGCCAGCAGTTGGGCCTGTACGCCAATACCTTGCACACCCTGATAGACCGCTACCGCGCCCTGCCCGCCGTGCTGGCGCTGGACCCGGAACTGATCGCCGCCCTGCGCGACCCTGTCAGCGAACAGGTGCAGAACGCCCTGAACCGCAAGCTCGAACGCATCAACGGCGCCGCAAATTCCTCCACGCTCGAACTGCTTGACCGCACCGGCCTGGCCATCGCCGCCAGCAACTGGCGGCTGCCCAGCAGCTACGTCGGCTCCAACTACGGCTTCAGGCCCTACTTCAAGCAGACCCGCAGCCAGGGCAGTGGCCGCTTTTACGCCGTGGGCGTGACCAGTGGCGTGCCGGGCTACTTCCTCGCCAGCGCGGTGAACGACGAGCATGGCCGCTTCCTCGGCGCCATGGTGGTGAAGCTGGAGTTCCCCGAACTTGAACGCGAGTGGCGCCAGGGCAGCGACATCCTGCTGGTAAGCGACGCCCGCGGCATCACCTTCATTGCCAACCAGGACGGCTGGCGTTACCGCGAGCTGCAGCCGCTCAGTGGTGCCGACCGTGCCGAATTGGCCGAAACACGCCAGTACGACAAGCAACCGCTGGTGCCGTTGCAGCATCAGGTGCTGACGCGCTTTGCCGCCAACAGTACCCTCAGCCGTGTGCAAGGCCCCGAGGGCAGCGCCGAGTACCTGTGGGAAAGCCTGCCACTGGAAAGCGAAAACTGGACCCTGCACCTGCTGCGCAAACCGCAGGTCGCCGCCGACGGCCGCAATGCCGCCCTCGGCGCCGCTGCCGTCTGGCTGAGCCTGGTGTTCGCCGCCCTGTTCGTCAGCCAGCGCCTGCGCCTGGCCCGTCTACGCCAACGCAGCCGGCAAGAACTAAAGCGCCAGGTCGAGGAGCGCACCCGCGAACTGCGTACTGCTCAAGAAGGCCTGGTGCAATCAGCCAAGCTGGCGGCGCTCGGGCAGATGTCGGCCGCCATGGCCCACGAAATCAATCAGCCACTGACCACCCAGCGCATGCAACTGGAAACCCTTCGCCTGCTGCTCGACCATGGCCGCCATGACGAAGCGCGCCAGGCATTGGAGCCACTGGAGCAAATGCTGACGCGCATGGCCGCGCTCACCAGCCACCTGAAAACCTTTGCCCGCAACAGCCCGGTCGGGCTGCGCGAGCGCCTCGACCTGGCCACCGTTGTCGACCAGGCACTGCATCTGCTGGAAACCCGCATTCGCACTGAGGAGGTAGAGGTTGCCCTGTACCTGGCGCGCCCGGCCTGGGTACGCGGCGATGCCATCCGCCTGGAGCAAGTGCTGATCAACCTGTTGCGCAATGCCCTCGACGCCATGGCCGACAAGCGCTACAAACGCCTGGAGGTGCGCATCGAGCCCGAGGGCGAGCGGTGGTGCCTGAGTGTGCTGGACTCGGGGGGCGGCATTGCCCAGCCCGACCTGGCCAAGGTCTTCGACCCGTTCTTCACCACCAAACCCGTGGGCGAAGGACTGGGCTTGGGCCTGGCCATTTCCTACGGCATCGTCCACGAGGCCGGTGGCCAGTTGCAGGCCGAAAACCTGCCCGGTGGCGCACGCCTGAGCCTTATCCTGCCCCGTGACCTGGAGCCTGTATGTTGAATTCAGTGATCGTCGTCGATGACGAAGCCAGTATCCGCACCGCGGTCGAGCAATGGCTGAGCCTGTCCGGCTTCGGCGTGCAACTGTTCGCACGCGCAGAAGAGTGCCTGGCACACCTGCCGCAGCACTTTCCCGGGGTAATCATCAGCGATGTGCGCATGCCGGGCATGGATGGCCTGCAGTTGCTCGAACGCCTGCAGGCGGAAGACCCCGACTTGCCTGTCATCTTGCTGACCGGCCACGGCGACGTGCCGATGGCAGTGGAGGCCATGCGCAGCGGCGCCTACGACTTCCTGGAAAAACCCTTCACCCCGCAGCACCTGCTGGGCAGCCTGCGCCGGGCCCTGGAAAAGCGCCAGCTGGTGCTGGAAAACCGCCGGCTGCACGAACAGGCAGACCTCAAGTCCCGCCTGGAAGGCACGCTGCTGGGCATGTCACAGGGCCTGCAACAGCTGCGCCGACAAGTACTGGAGCTGGCCAGCCTGCCGGTCAATGTGCTGATCCGTGGCGAAACCGGCAGTGGCAAGGAGCGCGTGGCCCGCTGCCTGCACGATTTTGGGCCGCGCGCCAGCAAACCCTTCGTCGCACTCAACTGCGCGGCCATCCCCGAGTCGCTGTTCGAGGCCGAGCTGTTCGGCCATGAGAGCGGCGCCTTCACCGGCGCCCAGGGGAAGCGCATCGGCAAGCTGGAGTACGCCAACGGAGGCACGGTGTTTCTCGATGAAATCGAAAGCATGCCACTGGCGCAACAGGCCAAGCTGTTGCGCGTGATCCAGGAGCAGAAGCTGGAGCGTCTGGGTGCCAACCAGAGCATCAGCGTCGACTTGCGCGTCATTGCCGCGACCAAGCCAGATTTGCTCGAGGAAGCTCGCGCCGGGCGCTTTCGCGAAGACCTTGCCTATCGCCTGAATGTGGCCGAGTTGCACCTGGCGCCGCTGCGGGAGCGGCGCGAAGACATTCCGCTGCTGTTCGAGCACTTTGCCCGTGCCGCAGGTGAAAAGCTTGGTCGTAATGCCTTGCCGTTAACGGGTCCACAGCTGGCGCAGCTGCTATCTCATGGCTGGCCAGGCAACGTGCGTGAGCTGGCCAACGCGGCGGAGCGGCATGCGTTGGGGCTGGGTTCGCCAAACATTGAAGTGACACCTGCCGGGCCTTCGCTGGGCGAGCAGATGGAAGCGTTCGAGGCGCAATGCCTGCGCGCAGCCTTGCGACTGCATGGGGGCGAGATCAAGTCGGTGATGGAGGCGTTGCAGCTACCCCGGCGTACGCTTAACGAAAAAATGCAGCGGCATGGGCTGGTGCGCGAGGACTTTGTCGGGCGCGAATGAGCGGATTTCCGCTTACCTGCAATCGTTGATAGGCAAAAATCCGCTTATCTCTGAGCGATCCTGGGGCTGCTTTGCAGCCCATCGCGACGCAAGGTCGCTCCTACAGGCCAGGTACCACACGGTCCTGCACTCAAATGAATCACCCCGCCCCCATTTGGCACACCTTCTGCAATTGCCCTGGCAAGCTGCGCCACGGCGCGCTCCACAAAAACAACGAGAAGGTATCCCTGATGGATAACGCCACCTCCCTGCCCGCCGGGGCGGCCACTGCGCCCGCCGCGGAAAAAACCACCGCCAGCCGCCTGAAGTCGATTTTCAGCGGGTCCATCGGCAACATGGTCGAATGGTACGACTGGTACGTCTACGCCGCATTCTCGCTGTACTTCGCCAAGGCCTTTTTCCCGGCCGGTGACTCCACCGCACAATTGCTCAATACCGCCGCGATCTTCGCCGTGGGCTTCCTCATGCGCCCAATCGGTGGCTGGCTGATGGGCCTGTACGCCGACCGCAAAGGCCGCAAGGCCGCGTTGATGGCCTCGGTACTGCTGATGTGCGCCGGCTCGCTGGTCATCGCCCTGACCCCGGGCTACGAAACCATCGGCGTCGCCGCACCGATCCTGCTGGTCATCGCACGCCTGCTGCAAGGCTTGTCGGTGGGTGGCGAGTACGGCACCTCGGCCACCTACCTCAGCGAAATGGCCAGCAAGGAGCGCCGTGGCTTCTTCTCCAGTTTCCAGTACGTGACCCTGATCTCCGGCCAGCTCATCGCCCTGGCGGTACTGATTGTCCTGCAACAGACCCTGACAACAGAGCAGCTGTATGCCTGGGGCTGGCGCGTGCCGTTCGTGATCGGTGCGCTGTGCGCAGTGGTTGCCCTGTACCTGCGTCGCGGCATGGAAGAAACCGCCTCGTTCACCAAAAAGGAAAAGGCCAAGGAAAGCCTGATGCGCACCCTGCTGCGCCACCCCAAGGAGCTGATGACCGTGGTCGGCCTGACCATGGGCGGCACTCTGGCGTTCTATACCTACACCACCTACATGCAGAAGTACCTGGTCAACACCGTGGGCATGAGCATCAGCGACTCGACCACCATCTCGGCCGCCACGCTGTTCCTGTTCATGTGCCTGCAGCCGGTGATCGGTGGCCTGTCCGACAAGATCGGCCGACGTCCGATCCTGATTGCCTTCGGTGTGCTAGGCACCCTGTTCACCGTACCGATCCTCAGCACCCTGCACACCATCCAGACCTGGTGGGGCGCGTTCTTCCTGATCATGGCAGCACTGATCATCGTCAGCGGCTACACCTCGATCAACGCCGTGGTCAAGGCAGAGCTGTTCCCAACGGAAATCCGCGCCCTGGGCGTGGGCCTGCCGTACGCCCTGACTGTGTCGATCTTCGGCGGCACCGCCGAGTACGTGGCCTTGTGGTTCAAGAGCGCTGGCATGGAAAGCGGCTTCTACTGGTACGTCACCGCCTGTATCGCCTGCTCGCTGCTGGTTTACGCGACCATGAAGGACACCAAGCAACACTCGCGGATTACTACCGAGTGAATGTGAAGCTGCTGAAATGAAGAAGGGCGCACCGTTCCAGGTGCGCCCTTTTCATTTGTTCGATCAACACTCATCTCGCTGTGAGCCGATTAAACATCCTATTCGGCTCATCCTGTGAGCCGAATAGGATGTTTAATCGGCGCACTCGTGCCTCAGAGCCTGTTCAGGACATCTCCAACACCTGGCGCGGTTCCCGACGCTGGTACCAGGTTGCCATCAGCACCAGCACCAGCAGCACCCCGCCCAGCACGGCCGACGAACCGATTGTGCCGAAGTCCAGGCCGCCCTTTTCATGAGGTTTGGTGAGGAAGTCGCCCAAGGTGGCGCCGAATGGGCGTGTGAGCACGAACGCCACCCAGAACAACACCACGCCGGGGATGCGCGTCCAGTAACGGGCCACTACCACCAATGCGATGGCACTGCCGATCAGCAGCGCGCCGCCGGCAAAACCAAGCCCCGAATCATCGGCCAGGTAATCGCCAAGGGCAGTGCCAAGCGTGTTGGAAAACAGGATCGCTACCCAGTAGAACAGCTCGCCCGAACGATTCTTGATGCGGGTGACGTCCAGTGGGTTGCCGCTCAGGCGCCAGACCAGGAAGGTCAGCAGCAGGATCCCGATGAGCAGGGCCGAACCCGTGGCATAACCCAGACCCAGGGTGCGGTCCATGAAATCGGACATGGTAGTGCCAGCAGTGCTGGTGGAGAGGATCACCAGCCAGTACAGCATCGGATGGTAGCGGCGGGAGTAGAGCTGGCCGACCAAGGTTAGCAGGAACACGCTGATCAGCATCAACGAGCTGAGTGCATAGCCGATGTTCAGCGTCATCGACAGCAAGTCGCCGGCGGTTTCGCCAAGGGTGGTAGCGCAGATCTTCATGACCCAGAAGGCCAAGGTGATTTGCGGGAGTTTGTTCATTGTTGTGCCGCTCCAGTTTGAGGTGCGGCGATGGTGCTGAGCAGCGTCTGAAAAATCGGTTGGTGATGTATGAAAAAAGCGTTGATTGAACTTTGAAACAAGACATTTCGTTCTTAACGCCCCATTAATTCCCGCCCCTCAAGCTGCAAGGGCTGATGAAACGATACGCGAGAGCTTACGGCGAGTGATCGACACCGCTACCTGACTCACGCGAAGTGCGCCCTGACACATCGATATATTCGATTTTTATACGCTGTTATTTGCGCTTTTTAATCAAATTAATCAGCGTAGGATGAAACCCATAGAAACAAACAACCTCTCGCACAGATGGAGCACCGACCATGAAAAACAAACTGATCCTCACCCTGGCCCTTTCGGTTTTCGCAGCTGGCGCCTTCGCCGAAGATGGCTTCGACCGTACCAGCGCTCACACCTTTGCCGCGGCTCAAACACAGTCCGCTAGCTACGCTGAAGATGGCTTTGACCGCACTGGCGGCCAACGCTTTGCCGAAGACGGCTTCGACCGCACCGGTGGCCAGCGTTTCGCCGAAGACGGCTTCGACCGCACCGGTGGCCAACGCTTCGCCGAAGACGGCTTTGACCGCACCGGTGGCCAACGCTTCGCCGAAGACGGCTTTGACCGCACCAACGCCCACCGCATCAGCTGATACCTGATGCGAGCAACCAGCCCGGCTTTGGCCGGGCTTGATCATTTGCAGGCGAGCACAGGCTTGGCACACTAGGCACCTTGTCCATCAGGAGGTAGGGCCAACAAGCCCAGCACAGATGTATTACTACGAACCTGCCAAAGGCCACGGCCTGCCCCACGACCCGTTCAACGCCATCGTCGGCCCCCGCCCTATCGGCTGGATTTCCTCGCACGACCGCGAAGGCCGCCTGAACCTGGCGCCCTACAGCTTCTTCAACGCCTTCAACTACATCCCGCCGATCATCGGTTTCTGCAGTGTCGGGCGCAAAGACAGCCTGAACAACATCGAGCAGACCGGCGAATTCGTCTGGAACCTGGCCACCCGCCCCCTGGCCGAGCAGATGAACCAGAGCTGCGCGCCGGTTGCTGCCGAGGTAAGCGAGTTCGAATTGAGCGGCCTCACCGCCACGCCCTCGCGCATCGTCAGCGTGCCGCGTGTAGGCGAAACCCCGGTGGCGTTCGAATGCAAGGTCAGCCAGATCGTCCAGCTCAAGCGGGCCGACCAGAAGCTGGTGCCCAGCTGGCTGATCCTTGGCGAAGTGGTGGCGGTGCATATTGCCGAGCACCTGCTGAAAAACGGCATCTACGATACCGCTGCTGCCGAACCGATTCTGCGTGGTGGTGGCCCGGCGGACTATTTCGAATTGGGCAACCTGTTCAAGATGGCCCGCCCGCCGGCCTGATCACCAGATCAGTTCGCCCTCTTCGCTGACGCCTTGCAGGCGTTGCAGCTCGGCCGTGGCCGCTTCGTCGGCAGCCACGGCGCCTTTGAATACCTGCCCGTCGAGGACCTTGTGAAAGCGCGGCGCGCCGCCCATGCTCAAGGCCTTGACCGCAATGGCGGCGCTGTAGCCGCCACCTTCCACAGGCACCATCGCCGATACCGCTTCGAAATGAGTGAATTCCCTACGTGCCATGTTGCTATCCGCTTGGTTGAACAAGGGCGTCACTTTACCTCATCCACCCTCAATCGAAGGTATGCAAGTCCAGGCTGCTGACCACTTGCGCCTGCACCAGCTCGCCAAACACGTCCAGGGTCGGCGAAGCAAAGTAGCCACTCATCGCCTGCTGATCCTGCCAGCTGCCACTGAGCAACCACAGGTCGGCATCGGCCTGGGAGCGCTGCACCGTGAAACTCAGGCAACCCGGCGCACGCCGCGAGGGCTCGAGCAGGTCGCGCAGGCGCGCGCCCAGCTCTGCCGAGCGCCCGCTGCTGGCACGGATGAAAGCAAGATGGGTGACCGGTTGTTTTAGGGTCATTGCACAATCTCCTTGAAGCAGGCGGACGGAAAAGCCAGGTTGCCAAGGTTAGGGGCTCACCCGCGCGGCGCGTTAGGCCAATACTGCTCGCCGATTGCCTGATCCTGCAGCGCGGCAGGATCAGGCAATCGACGTGCAGCTTTCGACTAGCGCCCGTCTTTGCCCAAACCTATGCTGCGTCGGTCAGTAGAGGAACGCCATCATGACCACCGCCACGTCCATCGACCCGCCCCTGGAACTGCAGCGCCTGGAACTGGCCGAGCTGATCCGCCGCCACGCCGGCGACCCTCATGGCCCGGCATCCGCCATCGATGACCTGTACCTGGTGCGCTACACCGAGAACGTGCGCTCGGTGCCGACCTTGGCACAACCCGCACTGTGCATCCTTGCCCAAGGCAGCAAAACCCTGTTCCTCGGGGACGAGCAATACGCCTATGACCCACTGCATTACATGGTTGTCTCGGTGACCTTGCCGCTGAGTGGCGTGAGGCTCGACGCCAGCCCGGAGAACCCAAGCCTTGGCCTGCGCATGGACCTGGACCCGGCCGAGATCAGCCAGCTGATCGCCGAAAGCGGGCCGATGCTGGTACCCAACCGGCCCTCAGGCCGTGGCCTGTATGTGGAAAGGACCGATGCCGCATTGCTCGACGCCTTGCTGCGGCTGCTGCGCCTGCTGGACACCCCGCGCGACATCGCCATGCTCGCGCCGCTGTTCCGCCGCGAGATTCTCTATCGCCTGCTGCGGGGGCCGCAGGGTTGCCGGCTGTATGAAATTGCCTTGGCCAACAGCCAGACTCACCGGGTTTGCCAGGCCATTACCTGGCTCAACAACAACTATCAGTTGCCGCTGCGCATCGAGGATCTGGCGCGGGAGGTCAACCTCAGCACCTCGACCTTGCACCATCGCTTCAAGGCCGTGACGTCGATGAGCCCGCTGCAATACCAGAAGCAGCTGCGCCTGCAGGAGGCGCGGCGGTTGATGCTCAACGACGGGCTTGAGGCGGCGGTGGCCGCCTATCGGGTGGGGTATGAAAGCCCGTCGCAGTTCAGCCGTGAGTACAGCCGGCTGTACGGCGCACCACCGATTCGGGATGTGGCGCGGTTGCGGGCTACTGCTGGCTGAGTCCTGTTTTTCCTGTACCGGCCTCTTCGCGGGCTTGCCCGCTCCCACAGGTACAGCACAACTTCAGAGTATGTGCAGCACCTGTGGGAGCGGGCAAGCCCGCGAAAGGGCCAGTACAGGCAATAGCTTGACTTCAACCCGCCACGGTTTCCTGCCACTGATTCTGGTCAACCTGAATCAAGGTCGGCCCGGTGCGCTCCACCGCCTGCCCCAGCGCCGCTTGCAGCTGCTTCACGTCCGTCACATGCTCCGCCGCAGCCCCCAACGCCCGCGCCACGCCGAGGAAGTCCGGGGTATGGATATCCACCCCGACCGGCTCGATCGCCCGGTTGACCATGTACTTCTTGATCTCCTCGTACCCTTGGTTATTCCACAGCAGCACGATCAACGGCACCTGCGCCTCCACCGCGCTGGCCAGTTCTGGCAGGGTGAACTGCAAACCGCCGTCACCAATCAGGCACACCGCAGGCGCGCGCTGGCCGATTTGCTCCGCACTCCCCAGCCAGGCGCCCATGGCCGCAGGCAGGGCGTAACCCAGGGTGCCGTACCCGGTGGAGGCATTGAACCAACGGCGTGGCTGGTCCATGTCCAGGGTCAGGTTGCCGGTGTACACGGGCTGGGTCGAATCGCCCACCAGGACGGCATTGGGCAGTCGTTCGAGAATCGCGCTCAGCAAGCGCGTCTGGCTCAGGGTTGGCTGGTCCCAACCTGCCGCCAGAGCGTGGCGCAGGCAGGCTACGCGAGCCACACCCCAAGTGCTTTCACGCACGGGTTGCGGCAGGGCCTGCAAGGCACCGAGCAATGCATCAGCAGCCAGTCCGGCATCGGCCACCAGCGCAAGCTCGGGCAAGTAATTGCGCACGGTCTGGTCCGGGTCGATGTCGATGCGCAGCAGGCTGCCCGGGATCTCGAAACCACCCTTGAAGGTCACGTCATAATCGGTTTCGGCCAATTCGGTGCCGATCGCCAGCACCACATCGGCCTCAGCCACCAGCGCACGTGTGGCCGGCAGCGACTGGGTCGAACCGATCTGCAGCGGGTGGCTGGCCGGCAACAAACCTTTGCCATTGATGGTCAGCGCCACCGGGGCCTGAAGGTGTTCGGCCAGGCGCGCCAGCGCAGCCCCCGCGGCCAACGCACCACCGCCCGCCAGGATCAAGGGCCGCCTTGCACCTGCCAGGCGCTCGGCCATCTGCGCCACGGCCTGCGGCGCTGCCCCTGCCCGGCTGCCACGCACCGGGCGGCCCGGCAGCAGGAAGTCGGCCGGTTCGACCAGCACGTCGAGCGGGATTTCGATATGCACCGGGCGCGGCCGGGCGCTCTCGAACACGGCAAATGCTCGCGCCAGCACCTGCGGCAGGTCTGCAGCCGTCATCAAGGTGTGAGAAAACGCGGCCACACCCGACACCAGTGCCGCCTGGTTGGGCAGCTCGTGCAGCTTGCCGCGGCCACCGCCCAGCTGGTCACGGGACTGCACGCTGGAAATCACCAGCATCGGGATCGAGTCGGCATACGCCTGGCCCATGGCAGTGGTGATGTTGGTCATGCCCGGGCCGGTAATAATGAAGCACACCCCAGGTTTGCCACGGGTGCGCGCATAGCCATCAGCCATGAACCCGGCACCCTGCTCGTGGCGCGGAGTGATGTGGCGAATGGACGAGCCTGCCAGACCACGATAGAGCTCCACGGTATGTACACCGGGAATGCCGAAGACATGGTCGACGCCATAGCCTTCAAGGAGATTGACCAGTACTTCGCCGCAGGTTGCCATCGGTTTTCACCCTGAATATTGTTGGATTATGCCCTTATTGGACCCAAGCCACGGCTACCGCCACAATGCAAAAAAACACATACTAGCCATGTCCTGTCATCATGGCTCAGCACGATGAAACGCTTCCCGCCCCTGCCCGCCCTGCACACCTTTCTGGTCACCGCCCAGCACTGCAACTTCACCCGTGCAGGGCAACAGCTGCACATCACCCAAGGCGCCGTCAGCCGGCAGATCGCTGCCCTCGAAGCGCACCTGGGTTATGCGCTTTTCCAGCGCCAGGCCCGCGGGCTGAGCCTGACCCGCGAAGGCCAGGACTGGCTGCCTCGTGTACAGCAGGTATTCGCGCTGATTGAGCAAGGCGTGCGTGAGGTCGGTGGACGCAGCACTACCTTGCAGCTCAAGGCCCCAACCTGCGTGATGCGCTGGCTGTTGCCGCGCCTGATGGAATGGCAGGCACTGCGCCCGGACGTACCGGTGGAGCTGACCACCACGGTGCAGCATGGCGTGGATTTTCGTCGCGAGGGCTTCGATGCAGCAGTGGTTTATGGCGATGCGCCAAACCACGGGCTGCATGTGCGCAAGCTGTTCGATGAACAACTTACGCCCGTGTGCGCCCCCTCGTTGCGTGAGGGACCGATACCGTTGCAGCAGGTGGAAGACCTGGCGCGGCACATGCTGCTCCACCCGTCGCGGGATGAACATGACTGGCAGTTGTGGCTGCAGGCAGCGGGGGTGACGTTGGCCACTCATGGGCCGAAGCAGCATTTCGAGACACTGGACATGGCGATGGCCATGGCCTCGCAGGGGACGGGTGTGGCCATCGGCGACTGGTCGCTGATTGGCGATGACTTGCGCGGGGGGCGGCTGTGCATGCCGTTTGCGCTGAAGGTAGTGACCGGGAAAGGGTATTACCTGGTAAGCCAGGCCAGAAGCTTGCCGCCAGGGTTGATGGAGTTACTGGACTGGCTGGAGAGCCAGGCTAGCCAATAAGTGCCTCTTCGCGGGCGCGCCCGCTCCCACAGGTACAGCATGGGCCTTGGGAACTGTGCTGTAGCTGTGGCAGCGGGCATGCCCGCGAAGCAGGCGACTCAGTAGCCCACTGTAAACCGCTGCCGCGAATGCGCCGGCTTTTCCAGCTCGTCGAGCATGGCAATGGCATAGTCGGCAAAGGTGATCCAGCTTTTGCCATCCGCACCGATCAGCAGATGATCCTTGCCCACTTTGTAGCGCCCGCTGCGCTCACCTTCAACAAACTCCGCCGACGGCGAGAGGAATGTCCAGTCCAGGTCTGGGTCGCGCTGCAACGCTTCCAGAAAACGCACCCCGGCAGTGGCCTCGGCCTTGTAGGCCTCCGGGAAGTCCGGGCTGTCGATTACCCGATGCCCCGACGGCAGCAGCAAGCTGCCGGCGCCACCCACCACCAACAGGCGCTTGACCCCGGCACGCTTGACCGGCTCGATGATGGCATGCGGCTCGATCGTCGAGAAATGCGCCGCGCTCAACACGGCGTCCAAGCCTGTTACCGCCGCTTGCAGGGCCGCACTGTCCTTGGCATCCAGCGCCTTGACGGTCACCCCTTCACGGCCCTGCAATCGCGAAGGGTCGCGGGCGATGGCCAACACACTGTGGCCACGGCGCAGGGCCTCCTCCAGCAACTGGCTGCCAGCGCGGCCAGTGGCACCGATAATTGCGATCTTGCTCATGGGAACACTCTCCATTGATTGAACGGAATTACCACTTCATCTCGCCCTTGGCGACCTTGGCACCGAGTTCCAGCGAGCTTTCATCGGCCAGGCCCGGGTAACGCTGCTTCATGGCCTGGATCAACGCATTGGCGTCTTTCGCCTTGGCGGTTTCAGCGTCAAACCCACGAATGTAGTTTGCCGTGAAGCGCACGGCCTGCAGTGAACGGCTGCTGTCTCCCAGGTAATGCCCGGGGATGACCGTGCGTGGCCCCAGCGCCTCGATGTGCGCCAAGGTGCCAAGCCAATCGGCATGGGACTTGGCCGATTGAGTGTCGGCCATCCACACATGAATGTTTTCGGACACCACCACGCCACCGACCACCGCCTTGATCGAAGGGATCCACACAAAACTGCGGTCTGGTTGCGGGCCGTCCAGGCCGACCACGTCCAAGGCCTGCCCCTCCAGCGTCAGGCGCTGCCCTTCGAGCACTTGCGGCAGCACCAGCCGCTGCGGTTTGTCTGCCCCCATCTGCGGCCCCCAGTACGCCAGCTTGGCATCCCTGGTCTGGCGGATATGTGCAACCGTGGCGGCAGAGGCCAGCACCTTGGCGTTGGGGAAGGCCTGGGTCAGGGTGTCCAGGTCAAAGTAATAGTCCGGGTCGCCGTGGCTGATGTAGATGGTGGTCAAGTGTTTGCCGCCAGCCTGCAGGCGCTTTACCAGTTGCTCAGCCTGGGCTTTGCCAAACTGGGCGTCGACCAGCACGGCATCGTGCTCGCCACTGACAATCACCGAACTGACCGGAAAAATGGCCTCGTGCCCGGGGTTGTAGACCTCCAGTTGCAGCGGTTCGGCGGCCAGCGCAGGGCCGGCCAGGGTCACGCAGGCCAGTAGCAGGCCTCGCAGGGGGGTGAACAGGGACATGGGCAAGGCCTTCAGTTGAACAATGCCTAACAGCTTAGTTGCCCGATCCGTGACAAAAAATGCCATGCTTGAACATAGTTTGTTTCTAAAAACGGGCAAATCATGGACCGTCTCAACGCCATGCGCGTTTTCGTTACCGTCGTCGACCTGGGCAGCCAGTCGGCAGCGGCAGACCACCTGCAGCTTTCTCGCCCCGTGGTGTCGCGTTACCTGGCAGAGCTGGAGGACTGGGTTGGCGCGAGGCTAATGCAGCGCACCACTCGCAAGCTCAGCCTCACCGCGGCCGGCCAGGAAACCCTGCCCCGCTGCCGGCAACTGCTGGAACTGGCCGGCGACCTGCAGGCCGCGGTGCAGCAGCCGGATGACGCGCCGAAAGGCGCGCTGCGCATCAGCGTCAGCACCTCTTTCGGCCAGGCGCAGCTGGTGGACGCGGTGGCTGCCTATGTGCGGCGCTATCCTGGGGTGAAGGTGGAACTGCAAATGCTCGATCGCACCGTCAACCTGGTGGATGAGCGCATCGACCTGGCCATCCGCACCAGCAACGAGCTGGACCCCAACCTGATCGCCCGGCGCCTGAGCGTGTGCCGCTCGGTGGTGTGCGCGGCCCCGGCCTACCTGAGCGAGCACGGCGTACCGCAACGGGTCGAGGACCTGAGCCGGCACAACTGCCTGACCCATGCCTATTTCGGCCACAGCCTGTGGCATTTCGAGGTGGCCGGCCAGCAGGTCGCCGTACCGGTGGCGGGAAACATCAGCGCCAACGAAGCCATGACATTGCAAAAGGCAGCCCTGGCCAGCGCAGGAATCGCCATGCTGCCAACCTACCAGGCCGCCGACGCCCTGCGCAGGGGCGAACTGGTACGCCTGCTGCCCGAAGCGCAGCCACGTGAACTGAACCTGAATGCGGTGTACACGTCACGCAAGCACATGCCGGCGACCTTGCGCAGCATGTTGGATTTCCTGGTGCAGCGGTTCAAGGACGAGCCGGAGTGGGATCGGGATCTGTAACGCTGAAATTGGCCTACGCTGGAAGGTATCACCTATTGCTGTAACAGGAGGTGAGCACCATGGGCATCAAATCCAGAAGAGTCGCCCTTGCCATGGCCCTGACTGCGGTCGCAGGGCTGTATGGTTCAGCGTGCTGGCGCGCCGAGCTGCTACGCAGTCAGCCCAGCGCCGCAGCCAGCTGCGAGCAGGCACATTGCGTGCCTCACACTGCAACCTTGAGCGCCGTCCGTTGAGTTGACGGCGCCCTGCCGGTCACTCTTCGACGCTCATGTATTCCTTGGCCCAGCGGATGTAATCCTCGGGCTGGGTGTAGGTGTGCGAGAGTTCGGTGGCGCTCAGGTTCTGCGACTTGTTCTGCTGGCCACGCTGCAAGCGCAAGCAATCGTAAGTGGCCTTGATCGCAGCAAAGTAGGCGCCATGGCCATCGACTGCGATACGCACGCCCAGGCTCGCCAGGCGTTCATCGTCATGCAGGTTGGGGTTGCCATAGGTGACCAGCATCAGCGGCACTGTCAGGTGCTCGGCAATCTGCTCGAGGTGTTCGAAGTCCTTCACGCCTACCATACAGATACCATCGGCACCGGCCTTCTGGTAGCTCTGGGTGCGCACGATGATTTCTTCGGTGGTGAGCACACCAGCATTGGTACGGGCAATGATCGACAATGACGAGTCGACACGCGCCTCCAGGGCCGCACGAATCTTGCCGACGCCTTCCTCAACCGGGATCAGGTCGGTGGACTTGCGCCCGAACTGGGCGGGCAGCAGGGTGTCTTCGATGGTCAGCCCGGCCACGCCGGCGCGCTCCAGTTCGATAACCGTGCGCATCACGTTCAGCGCGTTGCCGTAGCCGTGGTCGGCATCAGCCAGCACGGGCAATTGCGCTACCCGGCCAATTCGGGTGGCCTGCTCGACAAATTCACTGAGGGTGATCAGGGCGAAGTCCGGCGCAGCCAGTACCTGCAACGAAGCGACAGAACCGCCCAGGATGCCGACCTCGAAGCCCAGGTCTGCGGCAATGCGTGCCGACATCGGGTCAAACACCGATGCAGTGTGGTAACAGGAACCTGAAGCGAGCAGTTCGCGGAAGGCAAAACGCAGATCTTGATGGGAAGCCTTGGGCATGATCACTCCGCAAATAAGTTGAAATTTGAACGGTAACTACCGACCCCTGTAATCGGGTCTACCTGACCTGTTCCAACCGTCGCCATCTGGGCGGTCATGCTCGACATGCAGGCAGAGGAATAAAAGGTGTGGGAGACAGCGGCCTGAAAAACCTGCGGCATATTGCTGCACCAAGCTGGTGCAAGCCCCGGTTTTCAGCCCCTGTGGCATACCAACGATATCACGCAGCCATGCATCACTGAATGAATGCGCCAATGCCGATTCGGCATAGGGGATGCAGATAGTACATAGGAAGCTACCTAACTCAGGTTACAATCCGACTTGCCCGCGAAGAGGCCGCCACACTTAATCAAGGTATTCCCGTGACCGCCGCCCTGCCCCCCACCACCCTGCGCAACGTGCTCACCGCCCTGATGCTGGCGATCTTCCTCGGCGCACTGGACCAGACCATCGTCGCCGTCTCACTGCCCGCGATCTCGGCCCAGTTCAACGATGTCGGCCTGCTGGCGTGGATCATTTCCGGCTACATGGTGGCGATGACCGTGGCCGTGCCGATCTACGGCAAGCTGGGTGACCTGTACGGGCGGCGGCGGATGATCCTGACCGGCATCAGTCTGTTCACCCTGGCGTCGATCGCCTGCGCCTTGGCCCAGGACATGCAGCAACTGGTGCTGGCGCGGGTACTGCAGGGCATTGGTGCGGGTGGCATGGTGTCGGTCAGCCAGGCAATTATCGGCGACTTTGTGCCACCCCGCGAACGCGGCCGCTATCAGGGCTATTTCAGCAGCATGTATGCAGTGGCGAGTGTCGCCGGGCCAGTGCTGGGTGGAGGGTTGACCGAGTACCTGTCATGGCGCTGGGTATTCTGGATCAACCTGCCGCTGGGGCTGGTTGCCTTGTGGGCGATCCACCGGGCCCTGGGCGGCATGCCGGCGCAACGCCGCGAGGCGCAGGTTGACTACCTCGGCGCCGTGCTGCTGATCCTCGGCCTGGGCAGTCTGTTACTGGGCATCACCTTGGTCGGCCAGGGCCACCCTTGGGCCGACCCGGCCGTACTGGCCCTATTCGCCTGCGCCGTGCTGGGCCTTGCGCTGTTCATCGCTCATGAGCGCCGCTGCCCGGAGCCGCTGCTGCCCTTGGGCCTGTTCGGCAACCGTGTCGCGGTTTGGTGCTGGGGCGTGATCTTTTTCGCCAGTTTCCAGTCCATTTCCCTGACCATGCTGATGCCGTTGCGCTATCAGGGCATCACCGGCGCCGGTGCCGACAGCGCCGCCCTGCACCTGCTGCCACTGGCGATGGGGCTGCCCCTGGGTGCCTTCACCGGCGGGCGCATGACCAGCCGCACCGGGCGCTACAAGCCGCAGATTCTGGCCGGTGCCCTGCTGATGCCAGTGGCCATTTTTGCCATGGCGCTGACCCCGCCACAGTCTGGGTGGTTCAGTGCATTGTTCATGCTGCTGACCGGCATTGCCTGCGGGTTGCAGTTCCCTACATCGCTGGTAGGTACGCAAAGTGCTGTGGACAGCAAGGACATTGGGGTGGCCACCAGCACCACCAACCTGTTCCGGTCGCTGGGCGGGGCCATGGGCGTGGCCTGCATGTCCAGTCTGCTGCTGGCACTGCTGCACCAGGGCGGGTTCGAAATGCTGGGCAACCCGTTGCTTGGGAGTCTGAAGGCAGGGGAGGTGGACCTGGTTACGCAGGCGCGGTTGACGGAAACATTCCGGCAGTTGCTGATGGGAAGTGGGCTGATTGCACTGCTCGGGCTGATTGCCGCAGTGGCGCTGCCGGATCGGCAACTGCGCGGACGCTAGAGGCAGCTCCCGCACCCTGCGCTTAATACTCTGCTAATACATAAGGGAAACAATCCCTCACAATCCTTAACAAAGTGTCATTTGCGCAGAGCCGGGCTCAAGCGCAGCATATCCAGCCCGGTGTCGACCCATTTTTCGACATCACCCAACAGATCGACACTGTCAGGCAGCAACAGCCAGCGCCCGATCAGGCCATCGACATAGGCAAACATGGCCACCGCCGCGCGCTCGACATCCAGCTCGCCAGGCAACTGGCCCCGGCGAACGGCATTGGCCAACGCCAGGGCAATGCCCTTGTGGCAATCCAGCACCGCCCCCTGGCGCTGCTGGCGAATTTCACACATGTCATCGGTGAACTCGCACTTGTGATGCAGGATTTCATTGATACGCCGGGTTCGGGCATCGAGCACCAGCTCGTTGAACACTTGCAACAGCAGCTTGCGCATGCAGCCGAGCGGGTCGACTTCGTCCTCGCTTTCGCTCGCCCGTGCCAAGTGGTCATGGGTTTCGTGCAAGCTGTCGAGCAGCGCCTGTACCAGCTCCGCCTTGTTGTTGAAGTGCCAGTAGATCGCCCCGCGCGTGACTCCCGCCAGCTCGGCGATGTCGGCCAGGGTGGTTCGCGCAACCCCGCGCTTGTAGAAGGCCTTTTCCGCCGCCTCAATGATCTGGGCGCGGGTTTCCTGGGCTTCTTCTTTGGTTCGACGGACCATGGCAGTACAACCTCATCTGGCCCGAACGCGCGGCGCGTACGGGGGACGCTTCGGGGGCACCTCTGCAGGGAGCCTCACGGATAAGCTAATCAAGAGCTGTGGCAGTACCTGAGTACAACCCAGCGGTATTTACAAACAACCATGAATGTAAGTATATTCCTTAGCAAGCTATTTATCCACCGGATAGCAATTTTTCCAGATCAAGAACTCTTCCATTACTCTTGAGCGTCTCCCTGCTCCAGCGACCCGAGGATCCTCATGCAATTCAAGCCAGCCGTTACCGCTCTGGTTTCCGCCGTCGCCCTGGCAACCCTGCTCAGTGGCTGTAAGAAAGAAGAAGCAGCGCCCGCGGCGCAGGCTCCTCAGGTCGGCGTCGTGACCATCCAGCCGCAAGCCTTCACCCTGACCTCGGAATTGCCGGGGCGCACCACTGCCTACCGCGTCGCCGAAGTGCGCCCACAGGTCAATGGCATCATCCTCAAGCGCCTGTTCAAGGAAGGCAGCGATGTCAAGGAAGGCCAGCAGCTGTACCAGATCGACCCTGCCGTGTACGAAGCCAACCTGGGCAATGCTCAGGCCAACCTGCAGGCTACCCGCTCGCTGGCCGAGCGCTACAAGCAGCTGATTGACGAACAGGCCGTCTCCAAGCAGGAGTACGACGACGCCAATGCCAAACGATTGCAGGCCGAGGCTTCGCTCAAGAGCGCACAGATCGACCTGCGCTACACCAAGGTCCTGGCACCGATCAGCGGCCGTATCGGCCGTTCTACGTTTACCGAAGGTGCCCTGGTAAGCAATGGCCAGACCAACGCCATGGCGACCATCCAGCAACTCGATCCGATCTATGTCGACGTCACCCAGTCCACCGCCGAGCTGCTCAAGTTGCGCCGTGACCTGGCGAGCGGCCAGCTGAAGAAGGCTGGCGAAAATGCAGCCTCGGTGCAGTTGGTGCTCGAAGACGGCAGCCTGTTCAAGCAGGAAGGCCGCCTGGAGTTCTCGGAAGTTTCGGTTGACGAAACCACGGGCTCGGTCACCCTGCGTGCCCTGTTCCCTAACCCCGATCACACCCTGCTCCCAGGCATGTTCGTGCATGCGCGGCTGAACGCCGGGGTTAACGCCAACGCCATTCTGGCACCGCAACAGGGCGTGACCCGTGACCTCAAAGGCTCGCCAACCGCCCTGGTGGTCAACCAGGAGAACAAGGTCGAACTGCGCCAGCTCAAGGCCAGCCGTACCTTGGGCAGCGATTGGCTGATCGAGGAAGGCCTCAACCCAGGCGACCGCCTGATCACCGAAGGGTTGCAGTACGTGCGCCCGGGCGTCGAGGTCAAGGTCAGCGAAGCCACCAACGTCAAGAAGCCGGGCAGCCCTGATCAGGCCAACGCGGCGAAAGCAGACGCCAAAGCGGAGTAAACCATGTCGAAGTTCTTTATCGATCGCCCGATCTTCGCCTGGGTGATCGCCTTGGTGATCATGCTGGTCGGCGCCTTGTCGATCCTGAAGCTGCCTATCAACCAGTACCCCAGCATCGCGCCGCCGGCCATCGCCATCGCCGTGACCTACCCGGGCGCCTCGGCGCAGACCGTGCAGGACACCGTGGTACAGGTGATCGAGCAGCAGCTCAACGGTATCGACAACCTGCGTTATGTATCGTCGGAAAGCAACTCCGACGGCAGCATGACCATTACCGCTACCTTCGAGCAAGGCACCAACCCTGACACCGCGCAGGTCCAGGTACAGAACAAGCTGAACCTGGCCACACCACTGCTGCCGCAGGAAGTGCAACAGCAAGGTATCCGTGTCACCAAGGCAGTGAAAAACTTCCTGCTGGTGATCGGCCTGGTGTCCGAAGACGGCAGCATGACCAAGGACGACTTGGCCAACTACATCGTCTCAAACATGCAGGACCCGATCTCGCGTACTGCGGGTGTGGGTGACTTCCAGGTGTTCGGTGCGCAGTACGCCATGCGTATCTGGCTCGATCCTGCCAAGCTGAACAAGTTCCAGCTCACTCCGGTCGACGTCAAGACTGCCGTGGCGGCGCAAAACGTGCAGGTGTCGTCCGGCCAGCTCGGCGGCCTGCCAGCCCTGCCTGGTACCCAGCTGAACGCCACCATCATCGGCAAGACCCGCCTGCAGACCGCCGAGCAGTTCGAGAAGATCCTGCTCAAGGTCAACAAGGACGGCTCCCAGGTACGGCTGGGTGACGTCGCGCAAGTGGGCCTGGGCGGTGAAAACTACGCGGTCAGCGCCCAGTTCAACGGCAAGCCGGCTTCCGGCCTGGCCGTAAAACTGGCAACCGGCGCCAACGCCCTGGACACCGCCAAGGCACTGCGCGAAACCATCAAAGGCCTGGAACCTTTCTTCCCGCCTGGCGTGAAAGCGGTATTCCCTTATGACACCACCCCGGTGGTCACCGAATCCATCAGCGGTGTGATCCACACCTTGATCGAAGCCGTGGTCCTGGTGTTCCTGGTGATGTACCTGTTCCTGCAGAACTTCCGCGCCACCATCATCACCACCATGACCGTACCGGTGGTGTTGTTGGGCACGTTCGGCATCCTTGCCGCCGCCGGCTTCAGCATCAACACCCTGACCATGTTCGCCATGGTCCTGGCCATCGGCTTGCTGGTGGACGACGCCATCGTCGTGGTGGAGAACGTCGAACGGGTCATGTCCGAAGAAGGGTTACCGCCCAAGGAGGCGACCAAACGTTCGATGGAACAGATCCAGGGCGCCCTGGTGGGTATCGCCCTGGTACTGTCGGCGGTACTGCTGCCCATGGCGTTCTTCGGTGGTTCCACAGGCGTGATCTACCGGCAGTTCTCCATCACCATCGTGTCGGCCATGGGCCTCTCGGTGCTGGTAGCGCTTATCTTTACCCCGGCACTGTGCGCCACCATGCTCAAGCCGCTGAAGAAAGGTGAGCACAACACCGCCAAAGGCGGGTTCTTTGGCTGGTTCAACCGCAACTTCGACCGCAGCGTAAACGGCTACGAGCGCAGCGTGGGCACTATCCTGCGCAACAAAATACCGTTCCTGCTCGGCTACGCGCTGATCGTGGTCGGCATGATCTGGCTGTTCACGCGCATTCCAACGGCGTTCCTGCCCGAGGAGGACCAGGGCGTACTGTTTGCCCAGGTTCAGACACCGGCCGGCTCCAGTGCCGAACGCACGCAGGTTGTGGTTGACCAGATGCGTGAGTACCTGTTGAAGGAAGAGGCCGACACCGTGGCATCGGTGTTCACCGTCAACGGCTTCAACTTCGCCGGCCGCGGCCAGAGCTCGGGCATGGCGTTCATCATGCTCAAGCCGTGGGGCGAACGCTCCAAGGAGAACAGTGTGTTCGCCCTGGCCGAGCGTGCCCAGCAGCATTTCTTCACCTTCCGCGACGCGATGGTGTTCGCCTTCGCGCCGCCTGCGGTGCTCGAACTGGGTAACGCTACCGGCTTCGACGTGTTCCTGCAGGACCGCGGCGGTGTCGGCCATGCCAAACTCATGGAAGCGCGCAACCAGTTCCTGGCAAAGGCCGCACAAAGCAAGATCCTCAGCGCCGTGCGCCCGAACGGCCTGAACGATGAGCCGCAGTACCAGCTGACTATCGATGACGAACGTGCAAGCGCCTTGGGCGTGACCATTGCCGACATCAACAACACCCTGTCGATTGCCTTGGGTGCCAGCTACGTCAACGACTTCATCGACCGTGGCCGGGTCAAGAAGGTGTACATCCAGGGCGAACCAAACGCGCGGATGAGCCCGGAAGACCTGCAGAAGTGGTACGTGCGCAACGGTGCAGGCGAAATGGTCCCGTTCTCCTCCTTCGCCAAGGGCGAGTGGACATACGGTTCGCCCAAGCTGTCCCGTTACAACGGCGTCGAGGCAATGGAAATCCTGGGTGCTCCGGCCCCGGGCTACAGTACCGGTGATGCCATGGCCGAAGTGGAACGCATCGCGGGCGAGTTGCCGGACGGTATCGGCTTCTCCTGGACCGGCATGTCTTACGAGGAAAAACTCTCCGGCTCGCAGATGCCGGCACTGTTCGCCCTCTCTGTACTGTTCGTGTTCCTGTGCCTGGCTGCACTGTATGAAAGCTGGTCGATCCCGATTGCCGTCGTGCTGGTCGTACCGCTGGGTATCATCGGTGCACTGATCGCCACCAGCCTGCGCGGGCTGTCCAACGACACGTACTTCCTGGTTGGCCTGTTGACCACCATCGGTCTGGCGGCGAAAAACGCCATTCTGATCGTCGAGTTCGCCAAGGAACTGCACGAGCAAGGCCGCAGCCTGTATGACGCAGCGATCGAGGCGTGCCGCATGCGTCTGCGCCCGATCATCATGACCTCGCTGGCGTTCATCCTCGGCGTGGTACCGTTGACCATCGCCAGCGGCGCCGGCGCCGGCAGCCAGCACGCCATTGGTACTGGCGTGATCGGCGGCATGATCAGTGCGACCGTGCTGGCTATCTTCTGGGTACCACTGTTCTTCGTCGCAGTGTCGTCGCTGTTCGGCAGCAAAGAGCCGGAAAAAGACGCCACCCCTGAAACTCCACGTTATGAGGCTGGGCAATGACCAAGTCTTTGTTGTCCCTGGCAGTAACCGCTTTCATCCTTGGCGGCTGCTCGCTGATCCCTGACTACCAGACCCCGGAAGCGCCGGTGGCAGCGCAGTGGCCGCAAGGCCCTGCGTACTCGCCGACGCAATCGGCGGACGTTGCTGCCGCCGAACAGGGCTGGCGCCAGTTCTTCCACGACCCGGCGCTGCAACAGCTGATCCAGACTTCGCTGGTCAACAACCGCGACCTGCGCGTCGCGGCGCTGAATATCGACGCCTATCGTGCGCAGTACCGCATTCAGCGTGCCGACCTGTTCCCCGCGGTTTCGGCCACTGGTAGCGGCAGCCGCCAGCGGGTCCCGGCAAACATGTCGCAAACCGGCGAATCCGGCATCACCAGCCAGTACTCGGCCACGGTGGGCGTGAGCGCTTATGAGCTGGACCTGTTCGGCCGTGTGCGCAGCCTGACCGAGCAGGCGCTGGAAACCTACCTGTCCAGCGAGCAGGCGCGTCGCTCCACGCAAATCGCCCTCGTAGCCAGCGTGGCCAACGCCTACTACACCTGGCAGGCCGATCAGGCCCTGTTCAAGCTGACCGAAGAAACGCTGAAGACCTACGAGGAAAGCTACAACCTCACCCGCCGCAGCAATGAAGTCGGCGTGGCTTCGGCACTCGACCTCAGCCAGGCGCGCACCGCCGTGGAAGGCGCCCGGGTCAAGTACTCGCAGTACCAGCGCCTGGTCGCCCAGGACGTCAACAGCCTGACCGTACTGCTGGGTACCGGCATTCCTGCCGACCTGGCCAAGCCCCTGGAGCTCAATGCCGACCAGCTGGCCGAAGTACCGGCCGGCCTGCCGTCAGACATTCTCCAGCGTCGCCCGGACATCCAGGAAGCCGAGCACCTGCTCAAGGCCGCCAATGCCAACATTGGTGCCGCCCGTGCAGCGTTCTTCCCCAGCATCAGCCTCACCGCCAACGCGGGCAGCCTGAGCCCCGACATGGGGCACCTGTTCGCGGGTGGCCAAGGCACCTGGCTGTTCCACCCGCAGATCAATCTGCCGATCTTCAACGCCGGCAGCCTGAAGGCCAGCCTGGATTACTCGAAGATCCAGAAGGACATCAACGTCGCCAAATACGAAAAAACCATCCAGACCGCCTTCCAGGAAGTCTCCGATGGCCTGGCCGCGCGCAAGACCTTCGAAGAGCAGCTGCAGGCACAGCGCGACCTGGTGCAGGCGAACCAGGACTACTACCGCCTGGCCGAACGCCGCTACCGCATCGGGATCGACAGTAACCTGACCTTCCTCGACGCCCAGCGCAACCTGTTCAGCGCCCAGCAGTCGCTGATTACCGACCGCCTGTCGCAGCTGACCAGCGAGGTCAACCTGTACAAGGCGCTCGGCGGTGGCTGGTACGAGCAGACCGGCCAGGCCAACCAGCAGGCATCGGTGGAAACACCGAAAGGCTGATTGCGTCATTAGCTGAATCAAGCCCACCTTCGCGGTGGGCTTTTTTTGTTATCCGCTGCCTGTTCTGCCGCGAAGCGCTCGGACCAGGAAATTAATTAACCAACTGGAACATTCCGTTCGATTATCGCCCCGTTCCGTTTGTGGCGAATTGCCTCATCCCCGCAAGACCCCGCAACATCCCCTCACGCAACGTTGCCCAAGTTCATCAAGAAAAGACCCGCACCTGCAGGCTCGATCCAGCAGTGCACCGGCTCGCCCCATAAAAACAAGAGATCCACGACAGATGAGCACTTTGCAACCCGCACGCCAGCTGCTGCCCGGCCTGTTGGCCATGTCCTGCGCCCTCCCCGTGTTCGCCGCCAACGAAGGTGGTTTCATGGAGGACGCCAAGGCCACCCTCAACCTGCGCAACTTCTACATCAACCGCAACTTCGTCGACCCGGCCCACCCGCAGGGCAAGGCCGAAGAATGGACGCAAAGCTTCATTCTCGACGCCCGCTCCGGCTTCACCCAAGGCACCGTCGGGTTCGGGGTGGACGTGCTGGGCCTTTACTCGGTGAAGCTCGACGGCGGCAAAGGCACCACCAACACTCAACTGCTGCCCGTGCATGACGACGGCCGCCCGGCCGATGACTTTGGCCGCCTGGGTGTGGCACTGAAAGCCAAGCTGTCCGAAACCGAGCTGAAAGTCGGTGAATGGATGCCGGTGTTACCCATCCTGCGCTCGGACGATGGCCGCTCGCTGCCGCAGACCTTCCGCGGTGGCCAGCTGACCTCCAAGGAAATAGCCGGCCTGACGCTGTACGCCGGCCAGTTCCGCGGCAATAGCCCGCGCAACGACGCCAGCATGGAAGACATGTCGATGAACGGCAAAGGTGCGTTCACCTCCGATCGTTTCAACTTCGGCGGCGGCGAGTACACCTTCAACGACAAGCGCACCATGATCGGCCTGTGGGATGCCCAGCTCAAAGACATCTACCACCAGCAATACCTCAATCTGACCCACAGCCAGCCGCTCGGCGACTGGACCCTGGGCGCCAACCTGGGCTACTTCATCGGCAAGGAAGACGGCGCAGAGCGCGCCGGCAAGCTGGACAACCGCACCGCCTCCGCCATGCTTTCGGCGCGCTACCAGGGCCACACCTTCTACGTGGGCCTGCAGAAGGTCAGCGGCGACGATGCCTGGATGCGGGTCAACGGTACCAGTGGCGGCACCCTGGCCAACGATAGCTACAACTCCAGCTTCGACAACGCCAAGGAGCGCTCCTGGCAGCTGCGCCATGACTTCAACTTCGCAACCGTTGGCGTGCCTGGGCTGACCCTGATGAACCGCTATATCAAGGGTGAAAACGTCACCGTGGGCAGCGTGGATGACGGCAAGGAATGGGCTCGCGAGACCGAACTGGCCTATGTGGTGCAGTCAGGCAGCTTCAAGGACCTGTCGGTGAAATGGCGCAACTCCACCATGCGCCGGGACTTCAGCACCAACGCCTTTGATGAGAACCGGCTGATTGTGAGTTACCCGCTGAATCTCCTTTGAATGCTTCGCGGGCACGCCCGCTCCCACAGGACCGGCACAGCTTTCAGACGCTGTGCTGCTCCTGTGGGAGCGGGCGTGCCCGCGAAGAGGCCAAAGGCCCTTTGAAATAACCAAAAGAAATAA
The DNA here is from genome assembly GCF_900187545.1 of Pseudomonas sp. Irchel 3F3. NCBI lineage: Bacteria > Pseudomonadati > Pseudomonadota > Gammaproteobacteria > Pseudomonadales > Pseudomonadaceae > Pseudomonas > Pseudomonas sp. Irchel 3F3. The sequence goes on from NZ_FYDS01000005.1 coordinate 193,004, forward strand.
TCAAATCCATAAACCTTCTTGGACGACATAAGCTGTAACAGCTTGAATAGGGCCCTGATCCCCGCCCCAGAGCCGTGACATGGACCTCCGCCAGCTGCGCTACTTCATTGCCCTTACCGAATACCGCAGTTTCGTCCGTGCCGCCGAGGCCATGGGCATCACTCAACCTGCCTTCAGCCGCGCCATCCAGAGCCTGGAACACACGTTTGGCTGCCCGCTGGTAGACCGCGCCAGCAAGGCGCTGCTGCCAACGCCCGAGGGCCTGGTGGTGCTGCAACACGCCCGCCGCCTGGTGCAGGGCGCAGCACAACTGAGTAACGAAGTGCTGCAAATGACCAAGCTTGACGCCGGCGAGCTGCATTTCGGCAGTGGCCCGGCGCTGGCGGTACGCCTGGTTCCCGACGCCTTGCGCCACTTCATCGAGCACCACCCCGGCATCCGCACCTCGCTGCTGGTGGACAATGCCGAACGCCTGGGCCAGGCCCTGCGCCGCGAACAGATCGAGTTTTTCGTCGACGATATCCGACCGTTCGAAGCCGACCCCAACTTCCATACCGAGCCCCTGTCGCCACGCCCCGGCCTGTTTTTCTGCCGCCCGGGGCACCCATTACTGGCCAAGGACAGCCTCTCGACCAACGACCTGTTCAGCTATCCACTGGCCAGCGCCCTGCTCGCCCCCGGCGTGCGCAAACGCCTGGCCAACCTGAGTGGGCGCAGCGATTTCATCCCGCACCTGCAAACCGAGCACCTGGCCATACTGCGCAGCGTGGTGCAGGCCAGCAACGCTATCGGCACGGCCAGCGAGGAGGCCGTGGCCGATGACCTTGCGGCTGGCACCCTGGTGCGCCTGCACTGGCGCAACCTGCCGCCGGCGCTGGAGGTACTGAGCGTGCGTTGCGGGGTGGTCAGCCGTAGCGGTTACCGGTTGTCGCCGGCGGCGCGGGCGATGATCGAGACACTGGTGGGGCTGGATACGCCAGTGCGGGCTGCTGCCATTCGCTGAGCTGATGATAGTGGTGGCTGCGGGCTATCCTGAGCTATATGGGTTGCCAAGGCCGGCCCTTTCGCGGGTGAACCCGCTCCCACAGGGTTTCGTGGATCCCTGTGGGAGCGGGTTCACCCGCGAAAGGGCCGGCACTGGCAATACACCTAGATCAGGCACACCAGGGAGGCACAACAATGAAAACCCTCGTCGACCACCTGAGCCAATACGCCAGCTACCACCGCGACCCACGCAACATTGCCACCCACTTCGTCGGCATCCCGCTGATCGTGCTGGCAGTCACCATCCTGCTGTCACGCCCTGGCGGGGAGGTGGCTGGCATGTGGTTGTCCCCTGCCCTGCTGGCAGCGGCGGCCTCGGTGTGGTTCTACCTGCGCCTGGACCTGCGGTTCGGCCTGGTGATGGGGTTGCTGCTGGGCCTGTGCCTGTGGGTCGGCCAGGTGCTGGCCGTGCAGACAACTACGCTGTGGCTCAGCACCGGCCTGGCGGCATTCGTGGCGGGTTGGATCATCCAGTTCGTCGGCCATTACTACGAAGGCCGCAAACCTGCATTTGTCGACGATATCAGCGGCCTGATCATCGGGCCACTGTTCGTGGTGGCAGAAGCCGCGTTCATGCTGGGCCTGTGCCCGACCCTGAAACAGGCCGTAGAAAACAACGCAGGCCCGGTAGCCATGCGTTAGAAGAACACGGTTATGTAAGCATTGGATGGCCCTATCGCCGGCAAGCCAGCTCCCACGGGGAATGCACTGCCCTCAGGCCTGATGCAATCCCTGTGGGAGCTGGCTTGCCGGCGTTAGGGCCAGCGCAGGTATTACTGCTGCCGAGACTCGACACCCAGTTCATCCCACACCGACTCAGCCAGGTGGAACGTGGCGTTGGCTGCCGGAATGCCGCAATAGATGGCACTCTGCATCAGCACTTCCTTGATCTCGTCACGGGTCACGCCATTGTTGGCCGCCGCGCGCAGGTGCAGTTTCAGCTCATCGTTACGGTTCATGCCGATCAGCATGGCAATGGTGATCAGGCTGCGGGTGTGACGGGGCAGGCCCGGGCGGGTCCAGATATCACCCCAGGCGTGGCGGGTGATCATCTCCTGGAACTCGCCATTGAAGTCATTGAGCTTTTCCAGGCTGCGGTCCACGTGGGCATCGCCAAGCACCGCACGGCGCACTTGCATGCCGGCGTCGTAACGTTGTTTCTCATCCATGGCGTTTTCCTCAGTGAGCCAGCAGGAAGTCGAGCACACGGCGGCTGAACGCCTCACCGATTTCGACGTTGGACAGGTGCGCTGCCGGGAAGTCTACGTACTCGGCACCTTGGATACCGGCCTGCATGAAGCGGCCATGCTCAGGGGTGGTGACCACGTCTTGTGTACCGGCAACGATCAGCGCGGGCACCTGGATGCGGCCCAGTTGTTCACGGTAATCGGCATCACGCACCGCTGCGCAGTTGGCGGCATAACCTTGCGGGCTGGTTTGCGCCAGCATCTGGCAAATGCGCTGGGCTTGCTCAGGCTGGGCCTGGACAAAGCCTGGGGTGAACCAGCGGGCGATAGAGCCATCGCGCAGGTCGACCATGGCCTGCTGGCCACCCTTGAGCACGGTGTCGATACGGGGGTTCCACACCTCGTCACTGGCGATCTTGGCGGCGGTGTTGCACAGGGTCAGGCTGTGCAGGCGCTGGCCGGCGTTGATGCCCAGCCACTGGCCAATCAGGCCACCCATCGACAGGCCGACAAAGTGCGCTTTCTGAATGTCCAGGCCATCAAGCAGCGCCAGCACGTCACGGCCCAATTGCTCGATGCTGTAGGGGCCTTCAGTGACCAACGAGGCACCGTGGCCACGGGTGTCGTAGCGCAGTACACGAAAGTGCTGGCTCCACAAGGGAATCTGGGTGTCCCACATGCCCAGGTCGGTGCCCAGCGAGTTGGACAGGACCAGCACCGGGGCGTTTACCGGGCCATCGATCTGGTAGTTCAAAACGCCATCGGCCAGTTGCAAATGCGCCACAGCAGTCTCCTTCAGGCAGTGAAATGTTGATGTTCGGATACGGCGCGCGCCACCCAGACGCGGGCCTGGCCCAGGTAATGGGCAGGGTCGAGCAGGCGATCAAGTTCTTCGGCAGACAGCTCGGCACTGACCTGCGGTTCGTCACCCAGCACAGCACGCAAGTGGCGCTGCTCGGCCACCGCGCGCTGGCAGCATTGTTCGAGCAGGTGGTGGGCACGGTCGCGGCCCAGGCGCTGGGCAAGCACAATACTCACCGCTTCTGCCAGCACCAGCCCTTGGGTCAGGTCGAGGTTACGGCGCATGCGCGCTGCGTCCACTTCCATGCCCTCGGCAATGACCTGGGCCTGGCGCAGCGCGCCGGAGACCAGGCAGCAGATATCCGGGAGGGTTTCCCATTCTGCATGCCACAGGCCCAAGCTGCGCTCATGTTCTTGGGGCATGGCAGCGAACAGCGTCGACACCAGCCCCGGCACACGGGTAGCCGCACCAATCAGCACCGCAGCGCCCACCGGGTTGCGCTTGTGCGGCATGGTCGAAGAGCCGCCCTTGCCCGGCGCAGAAGGCTCGAACACCTCCCCCGCCTCGGTTTGCATCAGCAAGCTGATATCGCGGCCGAACTTGCCCAGGCTGCCGGCCACCAGGCCCAGCACCGAGGCAAACTCCACCAGGCGATCACGCTGGGTGTGCCAGGGTTGTTCAGGCAGGGTCAGCTTCAGCTGCTCGGCCAGGGCCTCGGCCACCGGCATCGCCTTGCTGCCCAAGGCGGCCAGGCTGCCCGACGCGCCGCCAAACTGCAGCACCAGCAAACGCGGGCGCAGTTCCCGCAGGCGCTGGCGGTGACGGGTCAATGCACCCAGCACGCCGGCCAGTTTCATGCCCAGGGTCACCGGGGTGGCATGTTGCAACCAGGTGCGACCTACCAACGGCGTATCAGCATGCTTCAAGGCCTGCTGCGACAGGGTATCGGCCAGTTTACCCAGGTCGGCTTCGATCAGGTCGAGGGCATCGCGCAACTGCAGGACCAACCCGGTGTCCATCGCATCCTGGCTGGTGGCGCCCAAGTGCACATAGCGCTCAGCCTCGGGCACGCCACTGGCAATCACCTTGCCCAACGCCTTCACCAGCGGGATTGCCGAGTTGCCAGCGGTAGCGATGGCATTGGCTAGCGCACCAACGTCATAGCGCTCGGCCTGGCATGCCGCTTCGATGGCAGCCACGGCGCTGTGCGGGACCAGCCCGGCAGCGGCTTCGGCACGGGCCAGTGCGGCTTCGAAATCGAGCATGCCCTGCAGGCGGCCACGGTCGGAGAAAATCTCGCGCATGGCCGGCGCGGTGAAGTAGGCGTCGAACAGTTGGTTGGTCATGCCACGTCCTTAGTCATCGTGGTGCAGGTACGCGGCCTGCTTGGGCAGGCGCAGGCTGAACAGGAAGGCAATTGCCATCATGGCCGTCACGTACCAGTAGAAAGTGTTTTCCATACCCAGGGTCTTCAGGCCCAGGGCCACGTACTCGGCAGAGCCGCCGAATGCCGCGTTGGCGACTGCATAGGCCAGGCCCACACCCAGTGCACGCACCTGTGGCGGGAACATCTCCGCCTTCACCAGGCCGCTGATCGAGGTGTAGAAGCTGACGATACACAATGCCAGGCTGATCAGTACGAAGGCCATGAACGGGCTGGTGACGGTTTTCAGCGCCATCAGCAGCGGTACAGTGCACAGGGTACCGAGGGCGCCGAACAGCAGCATCGAATTGCGCCGGCCGATGCGGTCGGACAGCATGCCGAAGAACGGCTGCAGCACCATGAACAGGAACAGCGCGCCGGTCATCACGTAGCTGGCGTTTTTCGCCGTCATGCCAGCGGTGTTGACCAAGTACTTCTGCATGTAGGTGGTGAAGGTGTAGAAGATCAGCGAGCCACCAGCGGTGTAGCCAAGCACGGTAATGAAGGCCGCTGCATGGTTGCGGAACAGGCCACCGATCGAGCCTGCATCCTTGTCATTGCGGGTTTCGGCGCTGCTGGTTTCGTGCAGCGAACGGCGCAACATCAGCGAGATAAGGGCGGCAATGGCCCCCACCACGAACGGAATGCGCCAGCCCCAGGCCCGCAGTTCGTCTTCGGTCAGCAGCTGTTGCAGGATGACCACCACCAGCACCGCCAGCAACTGGCCGCCAATCAGGGTGACGTACTGGAACGAAGCAAAAAAGCCGCGCTGGCCACGAAGGGCCACTTCACTCATGTAAGTGGCGGTGGTGCCGTATTCCCCCCCCACCGACAAGCCCTGGATCAGGCGGGCCAGCAACAGCAACGCTGGCGCCCAGGTGCCAATGCTGCCATAGGTGGGCAGGCAGGCGATCATCAAAGAGCCGAAGCACATCATCAGCACCGAGATCATCAGCGAATTCTTGCGACCATGTCGGTCAGCGAGGCGGCCGAAGATCCAGCCACCGATGGGGCGCATCAAAAAACCTGCGGCGAACACGCCGGCCGTGTTCAACAACTGCACGGTCGGGTCGTCGGAGGGGAAAAAAGCCGGGGCGAAGTAGATTGCGCAGAAGGCGTAGACGTAGAAGTCGAACCATTCCACCAGGTTGCCTGATGAGGCACCGACGATAGCGAAGATGCGCTTGCTGCGTTCTTCGCCGGTGTAATAGGTTGAGGTCATGACGGGTTTACTCCTGGAGGGTACTAGGTAAGTCTAGACATACCTGGTAACACACTCGTTCCGCTATCTGGCTGGCAATTGGCCTTATGTCGAAGCTACCGGCCCTATCGCGGGCAAGCCCGCTCCTACAGGGAGAGCGTGGTTCCTTGTAGGAGCGGGCTTGCCCGCGATAGGGCCGGTACAGGTCAAACCCGCTCGATGGCCAGCGCCAGACCTTGGCCGACACCTACACACATGGTCGCCAGGCCCTTGCGCCCGCCACTTTTCTCCAGCTGATGCAGCGCAGTCAGCACCAGGCGCGCACCGCTCATGCCCAGCGGGTGCCCCAGAGCGATCGCGCCGCCATTAGGGTTCACCTGCGGTGCATCGTCGGCCACACCCAGCTCACGCAGCACCGCCAGGCCTTGGCTGGCAAAGGCTTCGTTGAGCTCGATCACGTCGAAATCACTCACCGCCACCCCCAGGCGCTCGGTCAGCTTACGCACCGCTGGCACCGGGCCAATGCCCATCACACGTGGTGCAACACCGCCGCTGGCCATGCCCAGCACGCGGGCGCGCGGGGTCAGGCCGTGCTTCTTCACGGCTTCCGCCGACGCCAGGATCAGCGCCGCAGCACCGTCGTTCACGCCCGAGGCGTTGCCAGCGGTGACTGTCTTGTCCGGGCCATTGACCGGCTTGAGCTTGGTCAGCGCCTCCAGCGTGGTTTCCGGACGCAGGTGCTCGTCACGCTCCACGATGGTTTCGCCCTTCTTGTGCGCAATGCGCACCGGGACGATCTCTTCGGCGAAGAAGCCAGCAGCCTGGGCCGCTGCAGCCTTCTGCTGGCTGCGCAGGGCGAAAGCGTCCTGGTCAGCGCGCGAAACCTGGTAGTCGTCGGCGACGTTATCGGCCGTTTCCGGCATGGAGTCCACACCGTACTGGCTCTTCATCAGAGGGTTGATGAAACGCCAGCCGATGGTGGTGTCTTCAAGCTTCATGTTGCGCGAATAGCCGCTTTCAGCCTTGCCCATGACGAACGGTGCGCGCGACATCGACTCGACACCGCCAGCAATCACCAGCTCCATTTCGCCGCTTGCAATAGCGCGGAAGGCGGTACCAATGGCATCCATGCCCGACGCGCACAGGCGGTTCAGGGTGACACCCGGGATGCTTTCCGGCAGGCCGGCCAGCAGCAGCGCCATACGCGCCACGTTGCGGTTGTCTTCACCGGCCTGGTTGGCGCAGCCGAAGAACACTTCATCAACCTGGTCCCACTGCACGGCAGGGTTGCGCTCGATCAGCGCTTTGAGTGGCACGGCGGCCAGGTCGTCGGCACGCACACTCGCCAGCGCGCCGCCGAAGCGGCCGATGGGGGTGCGGATGGCGTCACAGATAAATACGTCGCGCATTAGGCTTCTCCTGCCACTGGCCATGGGCCGCGGCGGTACGTGTGGAGGCTACTGGTCAGGGTGCTTCGATGAGCCCAGATTAAGGAGACTGACGGTAGGCTTACAATCCGATAATCGACTATCCGTGCGATTATCGAACTATTTGTTACGCTGCTACCTATCTACCTGCTGGGAGCGCTGCACGCGCCCCCTCGCTATTCAGGTCGCGTCGGCGTGGCTTACCAGCCCCTTCACGATCACACCTACGGTCGCCAGTGCCGCTGGCACCAGCAACGCCGTCAGTACCTGTTCGAAGTTCCAGCCCAGGCCCAACAGCGTAGCGCCGCTCCAGGCCCCCAGAATTGCACCAAAGCGGCCGATACCCAGCATCCACGATACACCCGTGGCACGGCCCTGGGTCGGGTAGAAGCGTGCTGCCAACGATGGCATTGCCGATTGCGCGCCGTTCACGCACATACCGGCAATCAGCACCAAGGTGGCCAACACGGTGATGTTGCCCAGGCTCTGCCCCACGGCGTATGCAAACACCCCGGCCAGCAGGTAGAAAATGCCGATCACCTTGTGCGGGTTGTAGCGGTCCATGGCCCAGCCCACACCCACGGCACTCAGCACGCCGCCAAACTGGAACAGCGCGCCGATAAATGCGGCCTGCTCCATGCTCGCGCCGCTGTCACGCATCAGGGTTGGCAACCAGCTGGTCAGCAGGTAGACGATCACCAGGCCCATGAAGTAGGTCAGCCACAGCAGCATGGTGCCCAGGCCATAAGTGCCGGAGAAGATCAGCGCAAAGACGCTGCGGGCGGCTACGGCCTTTTGCTCTGGCACGCTGAAGCTGCCCGCCTCGGCCACCACCTGCGGCGCAATGGGCGAAAGGGTCTTGCGTATCTTGTCGGTACCCCTGTTGCGCACCACCAGGAACCGCGCCGATTCCGGCAGCCAGACCATCAACACCAGCGCCAGCAGCAGTGGCAGCACGCCGCCGATTACCAGCAGGCTGTGCCAGCCATAGGCCGGGATCATCTTGGCGGAAATGAAGCCACCACCGGCCATGCCCAGGTTGAAGCCGCAGAACATGCTGGTCACCAGCAGCGATTTTAGGCGCTCGGGGGTGTATTCGGACAGCAGTGTGGTTGCATTGGGCATACCGGCGCCCAGACCCAGGCCGGTCAGGAAGCGCAGTACCAGCAACTGGTCGACGTTGGTGGCATAGGCTGAGGCCAGGCTGAAACCGCCAAACACCAGCACCGCGCCCACCAGCACGCCTTTACGGCCGAAGCGGTCAGCCAACGGCCCGGAGCCCAGGGCACCGAACACCATACCGATCAATGCGGCGCTCATCACCGGGCCAAGGCTCGCCCGGTCGATGCCCCACTCCTGCGACAGCGCCGGGGCGATGAAGCCCATGGCGGCAGTGTCCAGGCCATCGAGGAAGACGATCAGGAAGCACAGCAACACGACCCGCCACTGGTAGCGGGAAAGCGGCTGCTGATTGATGAACGACTGAACGTCGAGGCTTTTGCCGACGTTGTTTTGCGCTTGGTTCATTGTTGTTGTCCAGAATGTTGGGCACAGCCAGACCACTGCACACGGGCAACCGGCACAGAGGACGATGATTGGGGGAATATGGCCTGCGTCAGCCTGGATACAAGGGTACTGCGTGCGGGTGCGGCCGCAGCAGCAAGTGGACAGTATTCATGGTAAGTGCCTCTTGTATTTTTTGTTCGGTCGGCATGGCCGACCGTTGCGAGAGACATTAATCAGCGGGCGGCGGTGGCGCAATTCGCCCGGAGCGACACTGTGCGTTTATCGCACAAGAAACCGTTTTGCCTGTTCTAAATGTGAAAGGGGGGCGCTCCGCGGCCCCCTTCAATCTCAGCCAAACAACTGATGGCAAAGGTCCCGGCTGGCCGCCAGCAGGATCGGCAGGAAGCGCTGTTCCAGCTCACTGCGTGTCACCCGCCCCACATGGGTGCTCACGTTCAACGCCGCCAACACTTGCCCCGATGCATCGTAGATCGGCACGGCAATCGAACGCAGCCCCTGCTCCAGCTCCTGGTCCACCACGCACCAGCCTTGGGCGCGTACCTGCTGGATGCAGGCGAACAGTGACTCGGGGTCATGCAAGGTACGGCTGGTACGCGCCTTCAGGTCGGCACGCTCCAGGTATTCACGCAGGCTGGTGTCGTCCATGGCCGCCAGCAGGATGCGCCCCATGGATGTGCAGTAGGCCGGCAGGCGCCCGCCCACCGACAGGTCGACCGATATCAGCCGCTCCACCGTGGCCGAACGGGCTATATAAAGAATGTCGTCGCCTTCAAGGGTGGCCATGTTGGCGGCTTCGTGCAATTGGTCACTGATACGGTCGAGATAAGGCTGGGCAGAGATCGCCAGTGGCGTAGACGACAGGTAGGCGTGCCCCAGCGTCAGCACTTTGGGCAGCAGCGAATAGGTACGCCCGTCGGAGGTGGCGTAACCCAGCTTGATCAGTGTGTGCAGGCAACGGCGCACCGCGGCTCGGGGGATTTCGGTGCGGTGGCTGATCTGGGCGATGGTCAGGTGGCGCTTGCGTTCCTGAAAGGCCTGGATCACGGCCAGGCCACGTGCCAGGGAGGTCATGAAGTCTGGATCGCCGGTAAACGCCTGGATGCGCTTGGCCGGTGAAGCCACGATCGGCGGGGCCATGGCGGCCGATGGGGGTCGCGCCGGCTCTAGATTGACCGAATCATTGACCAGGGTTTCGTCACTCATCGCACACCTCAAAAAAAAACGCCCACTCGTTCGATTATCGAACAAACGGCCGATAATCGCAATTGACCGCTGACACGTTTGCTTATACCTTTCTCATGCCACTTGTGGCTTCTTTGGAGAGACTGGTCAGGTACCCACCGTAGAAGTCCCCAGGCAACGGCCTCGCCTCTTGGCGAGGCCGTTTTTCATTCTGGCGTCGCCCTGGCATTGCGGCGAACTTTTATCCGTCATGCCTTTCAAACTTGTACGAAGCGTCCGAACTGTTTCCGCCCCTGCCACTCGTTGCGTCAGGTGCTGTCAGGGTTCGGTAAATAACGATGTTCGGCGAATTATCGGTTGCTATAATCATTGCGCAGGCCCGGGCGCTAGCATGGCAGCGGCTTATTCCGCTGTATCTAGCCGTTGCGGCCAGCCAGGCATGTGCACGCTGCACATCGCATAACAAACGTCATCACACTTAATTCAGGTACTGCATGTGACGAAAGATGAACTGCGCGCAGAACTCGAGCGCCAGGCTGAACGTTACAAGGATGTTTACGGTGGTGAAGTCACCACTTACGCCGCACAACCGGATCCGGAACGCAAACCCTGGCGCAAACGTGCCAGCGTGCGCGACCAGGCGTTCAACCAGGAACTTGAACGCATTGAAAAGGAACTGCGCAGCGACAATCCCTGACCCGGGACCATGCCAGCGCGTCGTCGCCCGGCCAGCCCGGGCGAGGTCGATCTTTACCGCCTGACCGAAGATGAAATGGATTTTCACAAATTTCATACGACCGTTTGAATGATGACGAAACGGCCATTTCTTCGCTTTTTTGCCTGATTTCGCCAGGCTTTGCGCTTTTTAGCAGACATTTTCCTGCCTGATTGCCCCAGTGCGCATCCCATGCTCACGCCATGAAGATTGCCATCGGTCTGTAGCAGGTGCATCGATTGCCAAGGTTTTCTGGCATAATCCCGCCCCCCTATACCCGCCAGACAACCTTCATGATCGATTTATTCAGCGGACTGGATGCCTGGGTGTTGGTGAGCCTGCTGCTCGCCTTGACCTTCGTACTCGCCTTCGAGTTCATCAATGGCTTTCATGACACCGCCAACGCGGTAGCTACAGTCATCTACACCAAAGCCATGCCGCCGCACCTCGCCGTGTTCTTCTCCGGTGTGTTCAACTTCCTTGGCGTTCTGCTCGGCGGTGTGGGGGTGGCCTATGCCATCGTGCACCTGCTGCCGGTAGAGCTGCTGATCAATGTGAACACCGGACACGGCCTGGCCATGGTCTTCTCGCTGCTGGCTGCGGCCATCACCTGGAACCTGGGTACCTGGTACTTTGGCATCCCGGCCTCGAGTTCGCACACGCTGATCGGCTCCATTCTCGGTGTCGGCCTGGCCAACGCCCTTATCAACGACATTCCGTTGGGTGATGGCGTCAACTGGCAGAAGGCGATCGACATCGCCATGTCGCTGGTGGTTTCGCCAATGGCCGGCTTTGCCGTGGCGGCCCTGGTGCTGATCGGCCTGAAGTGGTGGCGCCCGCTGTCGAAGATGCACAAAACCCCCGACCAGCGTCGCAAACTCGACGACAAGAAGCACCCGCCATTCTGGAACCGCATGGTACTGGTGGTTTCGGCCATGGGCGTGAGCTTCGTGCACGGCTCCAACGACGGCCAGAAAGGCATCGGCCTGATCATGCTGGTGCTGATCGGTATTGTCCCGGCCAAGTTCGTCCTCGACCTGAACAGCACCACCTACCAGATCGAGCGTACCCGCGACGCTACCCTGCACATGAGCCAGTTCTACCAGCGCAACGCCGCCACCCTGGGCGAATTCCTGGCACTGGGCAAGGCCAAGTCCAGCGACCTGCCGGAGAAGTTCAGCTGCAACCCGCAGCAGACCGAGCCGACCATCGCCGCGCTGCAGTCTTCGCTTCAGGGCGTGACCGACTACCACAGCCTGGATGCCGACAAACGTGTTGAAGTGCGCCGCTACCTGCTGTGCCTGGATGACACCGCGAAAAAGGTCGGCAAGCTGCCGGGCCTCGAGGCCCGTGAAAAGGCCGACCTGGAAAAACTCCGCAAAGACCTGACCGCCACTACCGAATACGCACCATTCTGGGTGATCGTGGCCGTCGCCCTGGCCCTGGGCCTGGGCACCATGGTTGGCTGGAAGCGTGTGGTACTCACCGTTGGCGAAAAAATCGGCAAGCAGGGGATGACCTATGCCCAGGGCATGTCGGCACAAATCACTGCCGCCTGCGCCATCGGCATGGCCAACGTGTTCGCCCTGCCGGTATCGACCACACACGTGCTGTCGTCCGGTGTAGCCGGCACCATGGTCGCCAACAAGAGCGGCCTGCAAGGCGGCACGGTGAAGACCATCCTGCTGGCCTGGGTCCTGACCCTGCCGGCTTCGATGGGCCTGGCCGCCGGCCTGTTCTGGCTGGCATCCAAAGCCATTGGCTGAGTGACACCGCAATAGAAAAAGGCGCCTCATGGGCGCCTTTTTCACAGGAGTCATTCCTGTACCGGCGATAGGGCCGGTACAGGCAAACTACCTTTTCTTGCCCCCCAGCAACGACCCCATCAGCCCTCGCACCAGCTGTCGCCCCAACTGATTGGCCGCCTGGCGCACTGCCGACTTGATCGCCTGCCCCGCCGCACTTTGCAAGAAGTCGCCGGCCTTGTCGGCAAAGCTCTCCTCGTCCACCTTCGGTTGCGGCGCCGGCTCCAACGCCTCGCCCTTGCGCTGGGTCAGCCTCTCATAGGCCGACTCACGGTCCACCGGCTTGTCATAGCGCCCCACCAGCGGCGAAGCAGCAATCAGCGCAGCTCGCTCGGCCGCACTCAATGGCCCGATACGCGACTGCGGCGGCGCAATCAGCACCCGCTGCACCATGGCAGGCGTGCCCTTTTCCTCCAAGGTACCCACCAACGCCTCGCCAATCCCCAGCTCGGTCAGCACCGCCAGGGTGTCGAATGCCGGGTTCGGGCGAAAGCCATCGGCCACCGCCCTCAGCGACTTCTGCTCCTTGGCGGTAAACGCCCGCAAGCCATGCTGTATGCGCAAACCCAACTGGGCCAGCACCGCATCCGGCAAGTCACCCGGTGACTGGGTGACGAAATACACCCCCACACCCTTGGAGCGGATCAGCCGCACCACCTGCTCCAGGCGGTCCTGCAACGCTTTTGGCGTACCGTTGAACAGCAAGTGCGCTTCATCGAAGAACAAGGCCAGCACCGGCTTGTCGGCATCTCCACGCTCGGGCAACTGCTCGAACAGCTCGGCCAGCAGCCACAGCAGGAAAGTCGCGTACACCTTAGGCGCCTCATGCACCAGCCGGCTGGCGTCGAGCAGGTGGATGCGCCCACGGCCATCCAAATCTGGCCGCAGCAGGTCCTCGAGCTGCAATGCCGGCTCGCCGAACAGCGCCTCGGCGCCCTGCTGCTCCAAGGTCGCCAGGCGCCGCAACAGCGCCTGGGTCGAGGCCGTGGTCATCAGCGCACTGTCTTCCCCCAGCAATTGTGGGTTGTCCTTCAGGTGCGCGAGCAGCGCCTTGAGGTCCTTGAGGTCCAGCAGCAACAGGCCCTCACGGTCGGCCACCTTGAAGGCTGCATACAGCGCCGCCTGCTGACTGTCGGTCAGTTCCAGCAGGTTGCCCAGCAGCAACGGCCCCATTTCACTGAGGGTAGTGCGCAGCGGGTGGCCGGACTGCCCGGCGATGTCCCAGAGGCTAACCGGGTAGGCCTGAGGCGTGTGCCCCAGCCACGGCATGCCGGCGATGCGTTCGGCCACCTTGCCCTGCGGCGCGCCGGCAGCCCCCAGCCCACACAGGTCACCTTTGACATCGGCCGCGAATACGGCCACCCCTGCGTCACTGAACGCTTCTGCCAGGTGCTGCAAGGTCACGGTCTTGCCAGTACCCGTCGCGCCCGCCACCAGGCCATGGCGGTTGGCCAGCCGCATCGCTTGCCCGACTGGCTGGCCATCTGGGCCAGCACCCACAACTATGGTCGAAGTTTCCGACATCTCTGCAATCCTCTGCTCAAGCTTTGCCTTAATTCGGCCGATACCTTTGGGTGATATTCGCCTTAATTAGAGAGGAACAACCGAAAAGGGACTTTTCGGGATGTTGCACTGCTTTGCGGCTCCACCCGTGCGAACGCCTGATATAACACCTTAGCGGAACCGATTACGCCATGAACAAAAGCCTTCGTTTCAGCCACAAGATTCTTTTGGCAGCATCATTGATCGTGATACTCGCCTTCAGCCTGTTCACGCTCTACAACGATTACCTCCAGCGTAATGCGATCCGCGCGGACCTGGAAAACTATCTCGCTGAAATGGGCGCCTCCACTTCGACCAACATCCGCAACCTGTTCGATGGCCGTATCAAGCTGGTGGAAAACCTGGCACAGAACATTGCCCAAAACCCAACCAACGCCGAAACCCTGATGGGCCAGAATGCGTTGATTTCCAGCTTCCTCACCGTTTACCTGGGCAAGGTGGACGGCGGCTTCAGCGTGCGCCCGGACGCAAAAATGCCCGATGGCTACGACCCGCGCACCCGCCCCTGGTACAAGGACGGCATGAACGCCACCGGCGCGACACTGACCGAACCGTACATCGACATGACCACCAACAAGATGGTCATTGGCATCCTCAGCAAGGTTTCCAGCAGTGTCGGCGTGGTCGGGGGCGACCTGGCCCTGGACGGCCTGGTGCAGATCATCAACTCGCTGAACTTCGGCGGCATGGGCTACGCCTTCCTGGTGAACGACCAGGGCAAGATCCTGGTGCACCCTGACCAAGACCTGGTGATGAAGTCGCTGTCGGACCTGTTCCCGCAGCACACGCCAAAGCTGACCGGTGAGCTGACCGAAGTGCAGAGCGAAGGCCAGACCCGCCTGCTGACCTTCACCCCGATCACCGGCCTGCCTTCGGCCAACTGGTACATCGGCCTGTCAGTGGACAAGGACAAGGCCTTCTCGATGCTGAGCACTTTCCGCACCTCGGCGGTGATCGCCACGGTGGTGGCGGTGGTGATCATCATCGGCCTGCTTGGCCTGCTGATCAGCGTGCTGATGCAGCCGCTGCATACCATGACCCGCGCCATGGAAGACATCGCCGAGGGTGAAGGCGACCTGACCAAACGCCTGCGCATTCACAACCACGACGAGTTCGGCATCCTGGGCACCGCCTTCAACCGTTTCGTCGAGCGTATTCACAGCTCCATCGCCGAAGTGTCCTCGGCCACCGAGCAGGTCAACGAAGTGGCCCTGCGTGTCATCAGCGCCTCGAACTCGTCGATGACCAATTCTGACGAACAGTCCAACCGTACCAACAGCGTGGCCGCCGCCATCAACGAACTGGGCGCCGCCGCCCAGGAAATCGCCGGCAACGCTGCTCAGGCGTCGCAGCACGCCAGCTCGGCTCGCTTGCTGGCCGAAGAGGGTCAACAGGTGGTCGAGCGCAACATTGCGGCAATGAACCGCCTGTCCGACCTGATCGTCAGCTCCAGCGGTCACATCGAGACGCTGAACAACAAGACCGTCAACATTGGCCAGATCCTCGAAGTGATCACCAGCATTTCCCAGCAAACCAACCTGCTGGCGCTGAACGCCGCCATCGAAGCGGCCCGCGCCGGTGAAGCCGGCCGTGGTTTTGCCGTGGTGGCCGATGAAGTGCGCAACCTGGCGCACCGTACCCAGGAATCGGCGCAGCAAGTGCAGACCATGATCGAAGAGCTGCAGGTGGGCGCCCGCGCGTCGGTCGAGACCATGGACCAAAGCCAGCGCCACAGCCAGGACAGTGTGCAGATCGCCAACCAGGCCGGTGAGCGGCTGGACAGCGTTACCGTACGCATCAGCGAGATCGACGGCATGAACCAGTCGGTGGCCACCGCCACCGAAGAGCAGACCGCCGTGGTCGAGGCGATCAACATGGACATCAACGAGATCAACATGCTCAACCAGGAAGGCGTGGAGAACCTGCAAGCCACCTTGCGCGCCTGCTCGGACCTTGAGCAGCAGGCCGGCCGCCTGAAGCACCTGGTGGGCAGTTTCCGCATCTAAGACACTGTTTCGCGGGCACGCCCGCTCCCGCAACGGCTGACACAAACCTCAAGGTCTGTGCAGTCTCTGCGGCAGCGGGCGTGCCCACAAAGAAACCACCCCCCCTCAGCCCTGGGCCGCCAAACCCCGATCGAACAAACTATCCTTCACACAGGTCAACCTGTAGGCGCGTCATCGCCGGATGACAAGCCCGAAGATGATCCTGGAGGGATGCTGATCGTGCACATCGCCGACATCACCATGTTCTATGCCCCGGCCAGCGGCGGCGTACGAACCTATCTTGATGCCAAACACCGCCGCCTCGACGCCATTCACGGCGTACGCCACAGCCTGCTGATACCCGGTGCCAGTGCACAGCACGCCGATGGCATCTATCAGGTGCCCGCCCCGCCTCTGCCATTCGGCAAGGGTTACCGCTTCCCGGTGCGCCTGGCCCCCTGGTGCAATGAACTGCGACGGCTCAAGCCCGACCTGATCGAGGTCGGCGACCCCTATCTGACCGCCTGGGCTGCGCTGGAGGCCCGGCGTCAACTCGATGTGCCAGTGATCGGCTTCTATCATTCAGACCTGCCGTTGTTGGTCAGCAACCGCATGGGCAACTGGTTCACGCCCAATGTCGAGGCCTACGTCAGCAAGCTGTACGGCAATTTCGACCGGGTGCTGGCGCCCAGCCAGGTCATGGCCGACAAACTGCGCCGCCTGGGTGTACGCGATGTGCATGTGCAGCGCCTGGGGGTGGACCTGGCCACCTTCAACCCAGACCAGCGCGACCCGCACCTGCGCGCGCAACTGGGCATCGCTGACACCAGCCGCCTGCTGATCTATGCCGGCCGCGGCTCGCGGGAAAAGAACCTGCCAGTGCTGCTCGACTGCATGCAGCAGCTGGGTAGCCCCTACCACCTGCTGCTGGTGGGTTCGAACATGCCGGCCAATGTGCCGCGCAACGTCAGCGTGATCGACCACTTCTGCCCCGCGCCGGAAGTTGCCCGGCTGCTGGCCAGTGCCGACTTGCTGGTGCACGCCGGGGACCAGGAAACCTTTGGCCTGGTCATTCTTGAAGCGATGGCCAGCGCCATCCCGGTGGTGGCTGTACGCGCCGGTGCCTTCAGTGAAATCGTCAACGAACAGTGCGGCCGCCTGTGCCGCCCCAATGATGGCCACGCCATGGCGGCAGCCGTGCGCGAGGCGTTCGAGGCCGGCGTACGTATACTCGGGGCGCAGGCGCGCCGCCATGTGGAGCAGCATTATTCATGGGACAACGTGGTGTGCGGCCTCCTGCAGCACTACCACGCGGTGCTCGGCCACCCACTGCAGGTGCGCGCCCATGGCTGAGGCATGGCCGGCGTCGCGCAGCCTGATGCTGGTGCTGCATGACGTCGCGCCCGAGACCTGGCCAGACTATCAACCCTTCGTCGAAGCAGTCGACACCCTCGGCGGCGTCCCCATGACCTGGCTTGTGGTGCCAGACTTTCACCAGCGCAACCTGCTGCTGCGTTCGCCCACCTTCTGCCGCCTCCTTGACCGGCGCCTGGCCCAGGGCGATGAACTGGCCTTGCACGGCTACTACCATGCCGACAACAGCCCACCGCCCCGCACACCCGGCGACTACTTCATGCGCCGTATCTACACCCACGAAGGTGAATTCTACGGCCTGGACCAGCAGCAGGCCCTGCAACGGCTGGAGCGCGGCCTGGCACTGTTCCACCAGCAAGGCTGGCCTGTAGCAGGCTTTGTAGCGCCGGCCTGGCTGATGAGCGAAGGCACCCGCCAGGCCCTGCGCCGCCTTCCCCTGCGCTACACCAGCACGCCGCAGCACCTGTACCGCTTGCCGGACTTCACCGCGATCGAAGCCCCGGGGCTGGTGTGGAGTGCCCGCAGCGCGTGGCGCCGAGGGCTTTCCAGGGTGCTGTGCGACTGGCAATGCCACCGGTGGCGCAATGCCGAGACCCTGCGCCTGGGCCTGCACCCGGTGGACATGCGCCACCGTTCATCCCGGGACTACTGGCTGAACACCTTGCGCAGCTTGCTGGCTCAAGGCCGCGAGCCCCTGACCAAGTCGGCCTGGCTGGACCGCAAGGCCAGCGCATGAACCGCCTGGCCTGGCTGGGCCTGACACTGCTGGCGGCGGTGCTCGTGCCGATCCTGCTCGGTGGCAGCGAGCTGCTGCCGAGGCTACAAAGCTTCGATCCTGTGCTGATGCTCACCCTGCTGGGCATGATTCTGCTGTGCTGGGCCATCAACGCCATTCGCTTGCGCCTGTTGCTCGGCCAGCAGGGAGCCAGGCTTGGGCCCCTGCGTAGCCTGGGCGTGATAATGGCCACCGAATTTGCCATCTGCACCACCCCCGGTGGTAGCGGCGGGCCCTTGACCCTGATGGCCCTCCTGGCACGTGACCGCATCAGCGCGGCACGCAGCGGCGCTGTATTCGCCATGGACCAGTTGAACGATCTGGTGTTCTTCTTCTGCGCCATGCTGGCAATAGCTGGCTACGCGCTGTTCCACAGCCTGGGCCGCAGCCAGGAAAGCATGTTGCTGGGCAGTGCGCTGCTACTGTGCACAGCACTGGCCGGGGTGGTCGGGCTGCTACGCTATCGCCGTCAGGTCATGCGCTTGAACGGCAGGCTGCTGCGGCGCCTGGGCATGAGCCAGCGGCGCAAACGTCGCTGGGCGCGCAAGCTGTTGCACTTCGTGCAAGCGCTGACGCAAACCTGGCAGCTGCCCAAGCGCACACTCAGCCTGGTGTTCACCTTGACCTGTGCACACTGGGCTCTGCGCTACAGCGTGTTGTACCTTGTCTTGAGGGGATTGGGGGTGGACCTGGCCTGGATCCCCAGTTTTCTGGTGCAGATGCTGTCGCTCAGCGCCGGCCAGCTCAGCCTGCTGCCAGGCGGCGCCGGTGCCGCCGAGCTGACCTCGGCCAGCCTGCTGACGCCATGGGTGGGCGGCTCTACCGCCGCCGCGGCCATCCTGATATGGCGGGCGGTTACCTACTACTTTTATCTGCTGGCGGGTGGGCCGGTGTTCGTGTGCCTGCTGGCGCGTCCGTTACTGGAGCGCTGGCGGCGTCAGGCGGGTTGAGCTGTTGCCAGAGTTCGGCAGCGCCGGGGAAGTCGGTGCCGTCAGTATCATCCAGGGCTTCGGGGTCGTAGCGGGCCAGGCAACCTTCGCCGAGAGTGGGAGGTGGTGAGGCATTGGGGGTGTTGCGTTGTGTGGCCATCAGTGTTCCTTTCAAGATTGCAGGGGCGCTTTGCGCCCCTGCATCATCAATCGAAAACGACAGTCTTGTTGCCATGCACCAGCACCCGGTCTTCCAGGTGATAACGCAGGCCGCGGGCCAGCACCATCTTCTCTACATCACGGCCAAAGCGGACCATGTCCTCGATGCTGTCGGCATGGCTGACACGCACCACGTCCTGCTCGATGATCGGGCCGGCGTCCAGTTCTTCGGTGACGTAGTGGCAGGTCGCGCCGATCAGTTTCACGCCACGCAGGGCGGCTTGGTGGTAAGGCTTGGCACCGACGAACGACGGCAGGAAGCTGTGGTGGATGTTGATCACTTTTTCAGCAAAGTCCCGGCACAGTTGCGGCGGCAGGATTTGCATGTAACGGGCCAGCACCACCACATCGGCGGCGTGCTCCTGAACCAGGCGCGACACTTCGGCAAAGGCCGGGGCCTTGTCCTTGGGGTCAACCGGCACGTGGAAGAAAGGAATGCCGTGCCACTCGACCATGCTGCGCAGGTCGTCGTGGTTGGAAATCACGCAAGGGATCTCGCAGTCCAGTTCATCAGTGTGCCAGCGGTGCAGCAGGTCGGCCAGGCAATGCGACTCTCGGCTGGCCATCAGAACCACACGCTTTTTCTGCGCCGAGTCGGTAATGCGCCAGGTCATGGAGAACTCTTCGGCGATCGGCGCAAACGCCTCGCGGAAGGCTTCGATACCGAACGGCAGGGATTCGGCGCGGATTTCATGGCGCATGAAGAACCAACCGCTCTGCTCGTCAGAGTGGTGACTGGCTTCGTTGATCCAGCCATTGTACAAGGCCAGGAAATTACTGACTTTCGCCACGATGCCGACACGGTCGGGGCAGGCGATCACCAGACGATAGGTGCGCATGAATGAGACTCCAGAACTTCGCAAAGGCGCCTATTCTAGCGGCACGCCAGAAAAAACGCAGTATTGATCGCAGCCACGATGGCGTATGCCGGTCGCCATACACAGCGCAGGCATTGCCTGACAGACACGTGGAAAAACAGGGTTTTTAAGTAAATTTTTGTTCACGTAGAGAAATATTGTCACAGCTTAATTAACAGTTAATCGCCCAATATCATGTTTACTTGCGACTATCGCCTGTCTATTATTGCTCCACACATTTCTGAACACGCATTAAGGAACACTCCATGTCCCTGATCAACGAGTACCGCGCTACCGAAGAAGCCATCAAGGAACTTCAGGCCCGCCTGGCCAACCTGTCGCAGGATGACAAGCTCAAAAAAGAACTGGAGTTCGAAGGCAAACTGCGCACTCTGATGGGCGAGTACTCCAAGTCGCTGCGCGACGTGATTGCCCTGCTCGACCCAGAGTCGAAACTGAGCAAGGCACCTCGCGGTGCGGTCAAGACTACTGCCACCAAACGTGCGCGCAAGGTCAAGCAATACAAAAACCCGCACAACGGTGAAGTCATCGAAACCAAAGGCGGCAACCACAAAACCCTGAAAGAGTGGAAAGCCACTTGGGGTGGTGATGTGGTTGAGAGCTGGGCAACCCTGCTGGACTGATTGTCCGCATTTGCCTTTTGCTTGTCGCAACAAAAACGCCGGCACATTGCCGGCGTTTTTGTTGCCCCGCTGTCAGCCAATTGCAAATTGTTCCTGCAGTTGCCGGGCGTGCAGTTGCCAAGCTTCCAGCACACGCCGCCCAGCCTCGTCAGCGCCTTCCCAGGCTTTTTGACGCGCCTGTTCGAAGTCGCCCAGCGTATTGGGCGCCCCCCACTGCGGGTCGCTCAGGCGCTGCTGACAAAAGCCATACCAGCGCTGACGCTCTTCGCTGGTCAAGGTTTCGGGGAAGTTGCGCGCCCGATAGCGGAACAGCAATTCCGGTAAACGCGGGTCATCGAACATCCACTGCCCACGGCCCAACTGCGCGGGTTCCAGCATACGCACTTGCTCACATAAGCGGCGGTCTCGGTCCCCTACAAAACCGTCATACAACTGTTGTTCCGGGTCTTCTGTCGGGGTGAAGTCTTCCTTGCCGTAGATGTGCTCCAGCTTGTCTTGCCATTGCGCCTGTTGATTAGCCAACTGTTCGCCGCGCAATTGTAACAACGTCAAGTCCAGGCCTAATCGTTGTTGGTCGGCCGGGCGCAATACCGACAGTGGCGCCAGTACCGGGCAGCGATTGATCTGTACCAGTTTGAGCGGCACCGGTAATTCACCCTCGGCCAGTGCTTCATGACGGGTATACAAGCGCTGGCGTAGAACCTCGGCACTTTCCCTTAGTAACGGTAGGGGTTCCTGATGCAAGTCGCAGACGATCAGCGCATTGCGATTACGTGGGTGCCACGCTAATGGCAGTACGACACCCAGGTAATTACGCGCCGCCGAAAAGCGCCCGGATATGTGCACCAGTGGCTGCAACAAACGGATCTGCTCCATCACTTTATGCTTGCTGCGCAACTGGAAGAGCCACTCATACAACTTGGGTTGTTTCTGCCGAATCAGACGGGCCAGCGCAATGGTTGCCCGCACGTCGGAAAGCGCTTCGTGGGCATGCCCATGGTCAATGCCATTGGCTTTGCTCAACAGTTCCAGGCGCAGGCTGGTGCGCCCATCCTGTTGCGGCCATTGAATACCGTCAGGGCGCAACGCATAGGCGGTTCGCACGATATCGATCAGGTCCCAGCGGCTGTTGCCGCCCTGCCACTCCCGGGCATAGGGGTCGAAAAAGTTTCGGTACAAACTGTAGCGGGTCACTTCATCGTCAAAACGCAGGGTGTTGTAGCCAGCACCACAGGTGCCCGGGTGTGCCAGTTGCGCATGCACCCGGGTCATGAACTCGGCCTCGCACAGGCCTTGCTCGGCCAGCAACTGCGGGGTAATGCCAGTTACCAGGCAAGCCGCCGGGTGTGGCAGGATGTCATCGGAAGGCCGGCAATAAAGGCTGATCGGCTCATCGATTTCGTTAAGGTCGAAATCGGTGCGCACGCCGGCCACCTGCAGCGGCCGGTCGCAACGCGGGTTGATGCCGGTGGTTTCGTAGTCGTGCCAGAAAATGCTTGAGGTCACGGGATCGTCCTGTATCAAGGTCGACCCGATTCTAGCGCAGCCTCAGACAGAAGCGTTGGCAGGCAGGAAACTGAAATAATCACGCAGTGAGCGCACGAACTCGTCGAATTCGCGAGGCGCCTGCAACAGCATGAAGCCGGAATCGTAGTGGCCTGGCGTCTGGTCTTCGCGGCACCACAGGCAACTGGCGGTCAGGTTGACGAACTGATGCCCGCCGCCAACCAGCGGCAAGCGCAATTGCAGTTCGTAATCGGGCCCTACCAGCACAGGCAGCTGGCTGATGACCATCAGCCCATCCTCGGAGGCATTACCCAGCTGGCCGATCTCCTGACCGGTAAAACGGTTGAATACCTTGAGGATACAAGGCAGCTGATGACGCTCGATGTGGCGCTTGTTGAACATGATCGCGTGTGTATTCCGTACCTGGTGCCAGGAATACAAGGTACTGGCGGTTGTTGTAACAGCTGAGTTACAGATTAGCGCAGGGCGCGCAGCAAATCCCGTGAAATAAACCACACCTTGGTGTTATCGCCAAGGTGCGGTGGTCACCGGGTTGGCCACAGCCGCTTCGCCGCTACGGGCATGCCCGAGTTTTTCAAGGGTCTGCAGGCGTGCCCGGGCACGATAGGCGTACTCGTTGCCCGGGTATTTCTGGATCAGGTACTGATAAGTCTGCGCGGCATCCACGTACAGCGCCTGGCGCTCCAGGCACTGGCCACGCAGCAGCGACACCTCGGGGTGGATGAACGGCCGCGAACGGCTGGTGCGATCGACCTGCGACAGCTCCAGCATGACCCGTGCGCAGTCGCCACGGTCGTAGGCGCGGTAGGCATTGTTCAGGTGGTGGTCCATGGACCAGCGGGTGCAGCCGACGGCGCTGGCCGCCAGGGCTAAAACGATCAGGGCTCGCATGGGGATCTCCTTTGATGCCTGTGTATCGGCCATCGCCAACAAATCTTCACAGGCTTTTGCAAGCATACCCCGACCGTTCAAATGCCACCCTGTCTTGGTCGCAGGTAGTGCAACGGAACAATGACTACAGCGAGATTCAGGAGTAGCCTTTCGCTGCGCTTCACTATAGGAGTCTGTGCATGACCATCCGCCGTACCAAAATCGTCGCCACCCTTGGCCCCGCCAGCAACTCGCCGGAAGTGATCGAGCAATTGATCCTTGCCGGCCTGGACGTGGCACGCCTGAACTTCTCCCACGGCACCCCGGACGAGCACAAGGCCCGCGCTCGCCTGATCCGTGACATCGCCGCCAAGAACGGCCGCCATGTCGCGCTGCTGGGCGACCTGCAGGGTCCAAAGATCCGCATCGCCAAGTTCGCCAACAAGCGCATCGAATTGAAGATCGGTGACAAGTTCACCTTCTCCACCGCCCACCCGCTGACCGAAGGCAACCAGGACATCGTCGGTATCGACTACCCCGACCTGGTCAAGGACTGCGGCGTCGGTGACGAACTGCTGCTCGACGATGGCCGTGTGGTCATGCGCGTCGAAACCGCCACTGCAGACGCCCTGCACTGCGTGGTGATCATCGGTGGCCCGCTGTCGGACCACAAAGGCATCAACCGCAAAGGTGGCGGCCTGACCGCGCCGGCCCTGACCGAAAAAGACAAGGCCGACATCAAGCTGGCCGCGGAAATGGACCTGGACTACCTGGCCGTTTCCTTCCCGCGTGACGCCAGCGACATGGAATACGCACGCAAGCTACGTGACGAGGCCGGCGGCAGCGCCTGGCTGGTGGCCAAGATCGAACGGGCCGAAGCAGTTGCCGACGACGAGACCCTCGACAAGCTGATCGCCGCCTCCGACGCGGTGATGGTTGCCCGTGGCGACCTGGGTGTGGAAATCGGCGACGCCGAGCTGATCGGCATCCAGAAAAAGATCATCCAGCACGCCCGCCGCAACAACAAGGCGGTGATCGTGGCGACCCAGATGATGGAGTCGATGATCCAGAACCCGATGCCGACCCGCGCTGAAGTGTCCGACGTGGCCAACGCCGTGCTGGACAACACCGATGCGGTGATGCTATCGGCCGAAAGTGCTGCCGGTTCCTACCCGATCGAAGCCGTACAGGCCATGGCGCGGATTTGCCAAGGTGCCGAAAAGCACCCGACCAACCAGAAGTCCAGCCACCGCCTGCACACCACCTTCGAACGTTGCGACGAAAGCATCGCCCTGGCGGCCATGTACACCGCCAACCACTTCCCGGGCGTGAAGGCGATCATCGCCCTGACTGAAAGCGGCTACACCCCGCTGATCATGTCGCGCCTGCGTTCGCACGTGCCGATTTTCGCCCTGTCGCCGCACCGCGCGACCCAGGCTCGCGTCTCGATGTTCCGCGGCGTGTACCCGATCGCCTTCGACCCGGCCTCGCTGCCGGCCGACAAGGTAAGCCAGGCGGCAGTCGACGAGCTGCTCAAGCGTGGCCTGGTGCAACAGGGTGACTGGGTGATCCTGACCAAAGGTGACAGCTACCACACCATCGGCGGCACCAACGGCATGAAGATCCTGCATGTCGGTGATCCTCTGGTCGGCTGATCAGCTGCTCGCAGGTCGCGTGCTACAAGAGCCCCGTACAGCTTCTGTCGGGGCTTTTTTCAACGTCACGCATCTCGCCTCTCAAAGACTTATCTAGCGCCAGCCAGCTCGCCACGTGTCCTTGAATTGGGCCTCTTCACTTCGATGACGAGAGCCTGATCATGCGTGACGCTCCACTACACTCCCAAGCCGGCAACTTTCTTGATTGCTTCAAGACCGCTGTCGACAACCGAACAGGCCAGTTCTGCTTGGCCATTGCCCTGCCCGTGCCTCCCGCCAACCAGCTGTGCGGGCCAACGCTGAGCGTGACACTGGCTTTCAGCACCCTGGCCTCTTCCTGTAACCGTGGCTATGGCCTGGGCTGGAGCCTGGGGCTGTCGGAAATCAACCTTGATCAGGATAACCCGCGTCTGAGCCTGTCTTCAGGCGAGCAGTTCGCCATTGATCTGATCAACTCCGACCCGTGCAGTGGTGGCCGGCTGGCATTCTTCGATCAGAAACTGCCAACCTTCACAGTCACGCGTCAAGCCGATGGCAATTTTCGGGTCGACAAGCAAACCGGCGAAAGCGAGATTCTTCGCCAACAGGACGACAGCACCCGCTACTTGCTTGAGGAGATGCGCTCACCCGAAGGGCGCCGCCTGTATTTCGACTGGATGCCCTTCGCCGACGGTATATCGACGCTGGCCAGGATCCGCGATGAAACCCGTACATTGCTGGCCCTGGAAACCGAAGCCAGTGAACTGCGTTTCGTGCTCAATCCACAAACGGCCCACGCCGCTACTCTGAGGGCGCTGCTGAGCAATGAGCGCTTGAGCCAGCTGTACCTCCCCGACATCGACCAGCCATTCGAAATCGAGTACGACGCCCTGAACGTGCCGGGGCAGGCGCAGCTCCTCTTGCCACGTCGCTTTATCGGCCCTCTCGGTGCCCGTGACATCGTCCACTGGTCCCAGGACAGTGAAGGCCTGCGCATGCCCGAAGGCGGCCCCCTGGCATTCCTGCCCCGCGTCATGGGATGGACCCATACCAGTGCTGGCCCGGGCAGTGAGCTCCAACGCAGCTACCAGTGGATCGGCGATCACAACCACCTGGGCTATGGCAGCGACCAGGCGTTCGAATGGCATAGCGGGCGGGACAACCTCTACCAGGTCAACAGCGACTATCAATACCAGATGGTGGAAGAACAGACCGATGGCCAGGGCAGGCTTCTGGCCACAGTCGAACGCACCTGGGACCGTTTCCACCTGCAGGTAAGTGAAGTAACCCGCCGGGGGCACTGCGAAACGCGCGAGCAAACGCTCTACGGCGTCGATCCGGCACTCAGTTGGGAGGAGCAACCGGCCTGGTGCCAGTTGCCCCACGAAGTATCGGTCACCTATCTGGATCATTCCCGGCCCGGCCAAAGCCGCAGCGAGAGCACCCGCTATGTCTATGACAACTTCGGCAACCCACTGCGCGTGCTATTCCCCAGCGGCGTCGAGGAATGTTACGAATACTACCCGGCAGAAGGTGCCGAAGGCTGCCCCGCAGACGCACTCGGCCGGGTACGTTTCCTGAAAAAAAAGACCGTTGTCCCCGTCATCGCCAAAGGCGCAGCCCCTGTTCTGGCCACTACTTATACCTACCAGGCGCTACCTTCGCTGATCGAAGGCGCATTGCCCCACATACTGGTGGCCAGCGAGCAGCTCGAAGGCCCCGAGAACCGGGTGATCGAGCATACCCGGCAGTTCTACCTGACCACTGCAGGTACCACGTATGGCCGGGAAGAAAAGAGCGTCGTCACCCTCGACGGCAAATGCACAACTACCTTTTACAGCTACAGTGCCACCGCGGATGCACTGGTGACCGAAGTCACCCTGCAGGGCTTTGAGAACGATGAAGAAAACCGCTCCAGCACCGCTCATGCACAATCGATGCTCACCGGCCAGACTCTCTGGGAGCGGCACGACAGCGGTGCCATTACCCGTTATGAATATGACCGATTAGGCCGTGTGGTATGCACCAAGTCCGCAGCAGGCAGCCCTTACCAGACCCAGCGCCTGGCCCGTTATCACCTCAACGACGAGTTCGCCAGGCAAGCCAGGCCGAACGGCCAGTACAATCCGGTATTGATCGAGCAGGTCGATATCACCGGCCGCCGACAGCGCCAATGGCTCGACGGCGAAGGCCGGGTCGTGAGCATTCACCTTGAAGACCTCGATAACAGCCCGGGCGTGTTCCGCGAAACAAGCCGCAACCAGTACGATGCCCTCGGACGCCTGGTCAGCCAGACCTCACTGGACTGGCTCAAGGCCGACAACCTGCTCACCTTGACCCGCACAGTCCGCTACGACGACTGGGGCCACGCCTGCCAGGTGACCAGCCTGGAAGGCATCGAACAGCACCTCCACCACGACCCCATCACCCGCCGCAGCGAACAGTGGCAAGCGGCAGGCAAGTTACAGGGGCCGCGCCAGGTCATCTCGCACAACGCTGCCGGCAGCCCGGTGGAACAGCAGGATTACGATACCCGCGGGCGACACACCCGCACCCTGCTACTGGTGCGCGACGGCCTCGACCGGGTCATCGAGCAGCGCATCCAGGTAGAAGGCTCACCCGACATCGTCACCCGCCTGCGCCATGACGCCTACTCACGCATCATCGAAAAGCACCTGCCGGACAATACAGTGGTGACCTGGACCTTCGCCGAGCACAGTGATGGCCATCACCCGCAAAGCATTGCTGTCAGCTCGAGCGTCGGTGAGGCGCAGGCAATGAGCGAAACCGCCTGGATACTCGGCCGCCAGACCTTCGATGGGCTCGGCCGGCAGCGCTCGGTGCAGGTCGCCGGGCGTACCACCCACTATCACTACCGCCCAGGCCAGCTGCCGCCCGTCGCCAACACCTTGGCCGATGGCAAGCACGTGACCTACCGCTACGAGCCTCAGTTGGGCAATGCCCTGCTAGGCACCGCAGCCGACGGCGAAGCCGAGCAGCAGCTGACCTATCATGCCACGCTCGGCATTCCGACCAACGCCCGCGGCGGGCTCGGCAGCCTCAGCTGGCAACTCACGCCTTCCGGGCTGCCCTTGCGCGACAGCTGGAACCTCGACGAGGTCGAGCACACCACCCATTGGCGCCATTCGCTCACCGGGTTGCCAGTGGGATTCACCGACGCTGCGGGGGCCGAACACCATCGCCATCTCGACAGGTTCGGGCGCCTGCAGCGCCTTGAGGTAGACGGCGTACAAACCGAGTTCAGCTACGACGCCCTCTCCCGCCCGCTGAGCATTACCACCCACGACCCTGCCCGTGCGCGGAGCCTGACCCGGCGAATCAGCTACGACACCATGGGCCGAGAACAGCGCAGCGTCTACACCGTGAGCGATACCGAGGGGGAGCGTAGCATCACCCTGACGCTGGCCTATTCAGCCCTCGACCAAGTGATCCAGCGCAGCATCAACGGCGCCGAAGAGTATTTCGACTACGACCGGCGGGGCCGCTTGGTACGCTACCGCTCCAGCGCCGACGGCGCGCCACTCGACCCGTTCGGCAATCCCATCGTCGAACAACGCTATACCTTCAACCCGCTGGATGGTTATCAGCGAGTGGTCAGCACCTTTGCCGACGGTAGCCAGGACGCGGCTGAGTTCAGCTACGCGGCGAACGATCCGACCCAGCTCAGCGCGGTTACCCACTCCCACCCAAGCTGGCCAGCCCGCATCGAACTGACGTACGACACCTGTGGCCGGCTCATCGCCGACAGTTTGGGCCGCACCTTGACCTGGAACAGCTCCGACCGCTTGGTACAGGTCGAGCACAGTGGCTCTAGCTGCCATTACCACTACGACGCCAGCGGTAACCTCTGCGAACGTGAACTGGACCATGGCCGGGTACGCAGTTTCTACAGCGCCGGGCAACTGACCCACGAACAGCACGGTGAGCTGCGCCTGGGGCTGATTGGTGACGGCGCCGAAGTGTTTGCCGTGAGCTGCAAGGATGGCGGGGGGTCCACCATCCGCCTGCTTGGCTGCGATGGCCAGGGCACCGTACGGTTGCAAGTCGACGAGCGACTGCGCCAGTGCCATTACAGCCCGCATGGCGCCGAACCCGAAAACGACCAGCAAGCTCCGTTCGGTTTTGCCGGGCTGCGCCGCGAACCGCTGACGGGCTGGTACATCCCTGCTGGCTACCGGCCATACGATCCTGTCCTGATGACCTTCCTCAGCCCCGACAGTGACAGCCCGTTCGACCGTGGTGGGCTCAATGCCTACGCGTACTGCGCCGGTGATCCGGTCAACCGCATCGACCCCGATGGCCACAGCTGGGTCGGCTGGACGATCGCAGGCGTAGGCCTGGCGATAGGCGCAGCGGCCGCAATCAGCACGTTGGGCGCCGCCGTGCCCGCCATTGTCGCCCTGTATGGCGGCAGTGCGCTGACCGGCAGTGCGGCGCTGGCAATCGGCAATGCCGCACTGAACGCTATCTCCCTGAGCACCGGTATCGCCAGCATGACGATGCAAGCCAGTGGCGCGGACGAAAAAGCCGCCAACGTACTGGGCTGGATATCACTGGGTACTGGCTTGGCCAGTGCCGTAATCGGTATGGCGCCTGGCTCGACCAAAGTCGCCAGCAAAGCGCTCCGCTCACCTGGCAGGGCTAATGCCAAGCGTGCGTTCGCCAACCCGATGACGCCCGCCCCCCGGCAGGTACAAAACACCGCCGTGATCTACTCGGCTGACGGCATGGCCAACGACGTTGCCATGCATTACAACTTCGTGGGGCAAGGTATCCGTGCCTTCGAAACCCACGGCAGCAAGGCTGGCCAGTTGATGAACGGCGCAGGCCAGATGGAAGATGCCGTACGTGTTGCACTGCGGGAAATCGCACCGCGCCTCGCCGGCATGGCCGACAACCAACCTATCGTCTTGCTGGCCTGTTATGGCGGCAAGAGTGGAGCAGCACAACGCATCGCCAATGTGCTGCAGCGGCCGGTACATGGCTATGACAGACCCATCTGGGTACATCGTGCCGGTTTCATGCAGTCCCTTGAAGTGACAGCTCAGACCAGCAATCTACCCAGGCAGCAAATATCAAGATGGCGCCAACTGATGGGCCAGACCGGGCCGTTTTCCGCGACTCCCGACAGAGAGCTGGCGACCGGCAGGCTGTATTTTCCTCAATAGCTTACGGCAGCATGCTTCGCCCACGGGCGGGCGTCACGGTGGCGCACGGTCAACGAAAGCATCGGCAAACAACTGGTTTCGCGGCAACCCGGCAATGAACAAGCGCCGCGCAAACTCCTCGATCCTCCCCGGTGCACCGCATGCCAAGGCCACGGTGTGCCGCGACGACAGGCGCAAGCCTTGCAGCCAAGCTTGCAGCTGCTCGGCAACGATAAACTCCACGCTCACATTCGGGTGTTCCACAGCCAACGCGGCTAGGGGCGCAGTCAGGTAATGCTGCTGCGCCGTCGCCGCCACGTGCATGACCCGGATATCCCCCTGATGCCCTTGACGCAGCGCCTCGCGCAGGATGCCCAATAACGGTGCGAGGCCGGTACCCGCCGCCAGCAACCATAGCGGCCGCGCGTGCCAGTCCTGCTCATAATGCAGCGCCCCACCCCGCAGCTCACCCAACCGCAGTACGTCGCCAACATCAAGGCTGCGAGCCTTGTCGCAAAATAAACCAGGCCGCTGGCAGTCGATATGAAATTCGAGAAAGTCGTCTTCGCCCGGCAGGCTTGCCAGTGAATACGGCCGGGCGATCGAACCGTTCCACAGAAGCACATGCTGCCCGGCTTGATAACGCAGCGCTCGCTCTGGACGCACGCGTAGGCGCAACACATCACCGTACCAGTCCAGCGCACACACCTGAGCGGGGATGCCGTCCTGCAGAGGGTCGAATACCGCTACGCGCAGGTCCCCCACTACACGGCACTGGCACGCCAGGCGCCAGCCTTGTGCATGCTTATCCAGCGCCAGTGCCTCAGGCAAGGCATCCGCCGGTTGCCCCTCCAGGCAATGCACCAGGCAAGCGTGGCAACTGCCGGCCCGGCAGCTGTAGGGCACATTCAGGCCGGCCTCGTTCAAGGCATCGAGCAAGTTGCTGCCAGTGGGCACCGCCCAGCGGCGCTCGCCCACGCAAATTTCGGGCATTGTCAGCTCTCTCTCCTGGCGCTTTATTTTGCCGGGCCCGCTTTGCGGCCCCCGTCAAGCATCCTATCTCTCGACCGAGACAGCAAGAACAGTGCCTGCCCGCTGCCGACCATCGTCCAGACCGGCCGAAGGTGTGCCCGGGACGGATGCGCGCTATACTGCCGCGCCTTTTTCCGTCGGCCTGACCTGCCGGCGCCTTGCAAGGCGTTTCGACATGCTGGTCGGCACCGTCGAGCGTCTTTATGAATGTTCCCGTCTTTAAGAGGAGCGCGCTGCATGACCGTGATCAAGCAAGACGACCTGATTCAGAGCGTCGCCGACGCCCTGCAATTCATCTCGTACTACCACCCCGTCGATTTCATCCAGGCGATGCACGAGGCCTATCTGCGTGAAGAATCGCCTGCTGCGCGCGATTCCATCGCCCAGATCCTGATCAACTCGCGCATGTGCGCCACCGGCCACCGCCCGATCTGCCAGGACACCGGGATCGTCACCGTGTTCGTGCGCGTCGGTATGGACGTTCGCTGGGATGGCGCCACCCTGAGCGTCGACGACATGATCAACGAAGGTGTGCGCCGCGCCTACAATCTGCCCGAAAACGTCTTGCGCGCCTCTATCCTGGCCGACCCGGCCGGTGCTCGCAAGAACACCAAGGACAACACCCCGGCAGTCATCCACTACTCGATCGTCCCTGGCGACAAAGTCGAAGTCGATGTGGCAGCCAAAGGTGGCGGTTCGGAAAACAAGTCGAAGATGGCCATGCTCAACCCGTCCGACTCGATCGTCGACTGGGTGCTGAAGACCGTCCCGACCATGGGCGCTGGCTGGTGCCCGCCTGGCATGCTCGGCATCGGCATCGGCGGTACCGCCGAGAAGGCCGCCGTCATGGCCAAGGAAGTGTTGATGGAATCCATCGACATCCACGAACTGAAAGCGCGTGGCCCGCAGAACCGCCTGGAAGAAATCCGCCTGGAGCTGTTCGAGAAGGTCAACCAACTGGGCATCGGCGCCCAGGGCCTGGGTGGCCTTACCACCGTGCTCGACGTCAAGATCATGGACTACCCGACCCACGCCGCGTCGCTGCCGGTGTGCATGATCCCCAACTGCGCCGCCACCCGTCACGCCCACTTCGTGCTCGATGGCTCCGGCCCGGCCGAGCTGGAAGCGCCGTCGCTGGACGCCTACCCGGAAATCGTCTGGGAAGCCGGCCCAAGTGCCCGCCGCGTCAACCTCGACGACATCACCCCTGAAGAAGTCGCCAGCTGGAAACCGGGCGAGACCATTCTGCTCAACGGCAAGATGCTCACCGGCCGCGACGCCGCACACAAGCGCATGGTCGAAATGCTCAACCGTGGCGAAGCGCTGCCGGTGGACCTGAAAGGCCGCTTCATCTACTACGTAGGCCCGGTTGACCCGGTCGGTGACGAAGTGGTGGGCCCAGCAGGCCCGACCACCGCCACCCGCATGGACAAGTTCACCCGCCAGATCCTCGAGCAAACCGGCCTGCTGGGCATGATCGGCAAGTCCGAGCGTGGCCCGACCGCCATCGAAGCGATCAAGGACAACAAGGCCGTGTACCTGATGGCCGTTGGCGGCGCTGCCTACCTGGTGGCCCAGGCCATCCGCAAGTCCAAGGTCCTGGCCTTCGCCGAGCTGGGCATGGAAGCGATCTACGAGTTCGAGGTCAAGGACATGCCGGTTACCGTCGCGGTAGACAGCAATGGTGAATCGGTGCACATCACAGGCCCTGCCCTGTGGCAGAGCAAGATCGCCGAAAGCCTGGCAGTAGAAGTTAAGTGAGGCAGCCTTGAGGCTTGAGTAACCGTTTCTCGAAGGTCGGTTGCTCGCGATTGAAACCAACACCCTGCGATGGCTACGCTTTCGCAGGGTGTTTTTTTTGTGCAGGGCATAGGCAAAAAATCGCCGTTTCAGTGTTGCTGCAACAGGGGGCAAACGCTGAACTGATTCATTTATGTACCATCCGGTAGCGATTGGAATGGCTTTAACTGGGCACTCCCCCCTCAACGAGTGTCTCAAAATGAAAGGGTTCAAGCTCGACAACCAATGGCTCACCCGCTTTCGCCTGGATATCACCTCAAGCTCCAATCGCCTTTATGCCAATGGTCGGCAGCAAGTGGAAGTGACTGTCACCCTGGAGCCACGTAAAGGGGAAACCCTCAGCGAAGAGAGCCTCAATAGCCTGTCGCTGGTGTTAATTGATGAAGACGGCGAACCACGCCTGCTGGATCACCCCGACCTGTTTGCGTCCAAGGCGCGCGATAAACGGTTTGTTTATCATGCCGCCTACGGAGGCGCCCCCAGCGCGCTCACCGAAAAAACCGCAAACAGCATTCGCCGCATCTTCTACGTCACGTCCCAACGCCCTGGCGGCACGCTCACCCAGATCTACGCATTAATGTTGAAAGATGAGAATACCTACGCCATAACCAACACCAGCCCCTTCGTGTCATCGGTGGTCATTGAGTCCATCACGCCACCGCCACCGCACGACAAGGTGTTCCACCTTGAGCCGGGCACGCCCTTCAAATACAAGTCGAACAATGCCGATAGCCATTGGGACGACGAAGTCGAAGAGACAGTCAGCTATTTTGGTTTTGCCGATCCCAAACTCATCATGGTAGAGAGCACCGCACTGGAGACGCCCTCGAACACGCCATTTTATGAGCGGCACAATCATGACTACGCGCTTATCTCATTCCAGCTGACTAACGACTACAGCCAAGCGTCAACAGTAACAGCCCTGGGGGTGGGAGAAGCGTTCGAGGCGGTCTCCCCTGATTCAGGCGAAGCCTATGTACAGCGCCCTAACCACATGACGCTTCATCATTACTACAGACGCTTTTACGCAAAGCATTACAACTCGCTCAATGAAGCGCCCAGTGTGTGGCTGCTACTCGACCAACACGGCAACCCGTACCACGTCGAATTCCTCGTCAGCAATGGCGGCCACGCACTGAAATACCATGTCAGCGAAAACAAGCTGAACCTTGGCCCCTGACGACAGGTTCATGCCATCAGTGCCTTCATCCAGAACGACATGATTTTCTCGGAAGTGGCCTGCTCACCCAGGTCGCGCCAGGCACACGTGGTGCGTAACGACGGCTCGTGCAAAAAACCCCGGTTGCGCCAGAAACCCTGCAAGGGTTTGTAACCGGCGGGGCGCCTTGGATGCACGCCCGGGCGCTCGACGGCACAGAAAACGCAGTAATCGAACGCGGCAAGTGTGTGCGCATAGGATTCACGCTCGATAAAAAAACGCACCCCGAGGCCTTGCCCGCGGTACTGCGGCAGGACAAACGACTCACCGAACAGATAGACGCTCGCAGGATCGCGGCCCTGAGCCCGGAACAGCTGAAGGAATTCAGGAGCTCCATCCATCAGCGGCAAAGCGGTTGAGGCTCCGACTACCTGGCCGTCGTCCACGGCCAGCACGACCAGGCTGCGCCCGGAGCGGACATGGCTGGCCAGATAGTCGACGTCAGAGTCCGGGCTGCCGTCGTACAGGTAGGGAAATTCGCGCATTACGGCCAGGCGCAGGCGAGCGAGGTCATCGATGTATGGCGCGATAGCGGCGCCGTGCAACAGGCGTATTTCCATGCTTGGCGGTCGTTTTGTCGATGTGGATGACGCGCTCGGCTAAGCCGGGCTTGAGGGGAAACCCTATCATCCGAGGCAACGACCCGCCTTTTCCGTACACGACAGGTACTGTTCCATGACCGCTACCGAACGGGTAAATGCCTACTCTGCCACGTTCAACGCCGGCGGCAGTCGCGCGGTGGCGGCGTTCACCGTGCATGGCGAATACCTGGTTCCCCCGCGAAGACGCCGTATCAGGCAATACGGGTGCCCAGCACCTTCAGAAATGCCGCCAGCCAAGCCGGGTGCGCTGGCCACGCCGGTGCGGTCACCAGGTTGCCATCCACATGGGCCTGGTCCACGGCGATATCGATGAACGTGCCGCCCGCCAGACGCACTTCCGGGGCACACGCCGGATACGCGCTGCATTCGCGCCCCTCCAGCACACCCGCCGCCGCCAGCAGCTGGGCACCATGGCACACCGCCGCAATCGGCTTGCCAGCCTGGTCAAATGCCCGCACCAGCGCCAGCACTTTTTCATCCAGGCGCAAATACTCCGGCGCACGGCCACCCGGGATCAGCAGGGCGTCGTAACTCTCGGGCCGCACCCGCACAAAGTCATAATTCAAGGCAAAGTTGTGCCCCGGCTTTTCGCTGTAGGTCTGCTCACCCTCAAAATCATGGATGGCAGTGCGCACTGTCTGCCCCGCCAGTTTCTCCGGGCACACCGCGTGCACCGTGTGGCCCACCATGCTCAAGGCCTGAAACGGCACCATCGCCTCGTAATCCTCGACGTAGTCGCCTACCAGCATAAGAATCTTCTTCGCCGTCATCGCACCCACTCCTTCGGTTAACCGTAAACAGTCAATGCACGATAGCCGCTGTCAGTCACGGCGGTCGAGCACGTTGACTACCAGTCGGTCGATCCAGCCCCAGATTCGTTGTTTAACCCGGCGCCACAGGGGGCGGGCATGCCAGTGGTCGAGGTCGACTTCCTCGCTCAAGGCAAAGTCGCGCTCGAAGCTGGCCACCACCGCGGCCGTCAACGGCGGGTCCAGCGCCTCAATGTTGGCCTCAAGGTTGAACCGCAGGTTCCAGTGGTCGAAGTTGCACGAACCGACGCTGACCCAGTCGTCCACTACAACCATCTTCAGGTGCAGGAAGCACGGTTGGTACTCGAAAATCCGCACACCGGCGCGCAGCAGGCGGGGGTAGTAGCGGTGCCCGGCGTAGCGGACCGACGGGTGGTCAGTGCGTGGGCCGGTCAGCAACAGCCGCACGTCAAGCCCCTTGCTGGCAGCACGGCGCAAAGAACGGCGCACGCTCCAGGTCGGCAGAAAGTATGGCGTGGCCAGCCATACCCGCTGCTTGCCACTGTTCAGCGCCCGCACCAGCGAATGCAGGATGTCCTGATGCTGGCGGGCGTCGGCATAAGCTACCCGCCCCATGCCCTGGCCCTGCGCAGGCACCTTGGGCAAACGGGGCAGGCCGAAGCCCTCGGCAGGGCGCCAGGCGGTGCGGCGGTTGTTGGCGCCCCACTGGCGGTCGAACAGCAACTGCCAGTCGGTTACCACCGGCCCCTGAATCTGCACCATCACCTCATGCCATTCGCTGGTCGCGTTGCCCGGGGTCCAGAACTCGTCGGTAACCCCTGTGCCGCCCACCACCGCCCAGCGTTCGTCCACCAGCAGCAGCTTGCGGTGGTCGCGGTACAGGTTGCGCAAGCCGCGCTTCCAGCGCAGACGGTTATACCAGCGCAGGTACACACCAGCCTCCAGCAAGCGTTGGCGCAGGGCGCTGTTGAAGGCCAGCGAGCCGTAATCATCGAACAGGCAGCGCACCCGCACGCCACGCCGTGCGGCCTGCTCCAGCGCCTCGACCACCGCCTCGGCACAGGCGCCGGCCTCGACCAGGTACAGCTCCAGGTCAACCTGGAACTCGGCACGCACGATGGCTGCGAGCATGCGCGGAAAGAACTCGGGGCCGTCGATCAGCAGTTCGAACTGGTTGCCATCCCGCCAGGGGAAGACCGGGCCCGGCATGTCAGCGGGCGGTGAAAATCAGCACCGCGCTAACCGGCACCGACGGGTTGATGGACGTGAGCCCGGCAAACTTGCGCAAGGTTTGCAGCCCTGGCAGCAGCCCGAAATCCTCGGCACGCAATACCAGGGGTTCGAGTGTCACGACCTGAAAGCGCCGCTCGTCCAGGCGGGTGGCCAACAACAGGGCGTTGTAGCTGTGCGACTGGCCATGCAGGGTAACGGTGAGCGGCAGGCGCAGTTCGATCTGGGCACCGTTGGCCAAGTCGTTGATCGGCCGCAGGTCCAGCTGCGCCCGCACCTTGGCTTCGGCAAAACGCTCGACCTCGAACAGGTCCTCACGCATGCGCTCGTCACGCAGTGCAATGCCACTGCTCACCGAATCCATCTCGATGCTCAGCCCCGCCACGCCTTTGCGGTCGACCGTGCCATGCAGCACCAGAAAGCGGTGCACTTCGGCAGTGTCACCGTTTTTGCCGGTAATGAACGACAGGCGCGACGATTCGCCATCGAGGTGCCAATTGGCGTGGGCAGGCAGGCACAAAGCCAGCAACAAGGCGGGCAGCAGACGGGGCAGCTTGAACATGACAGATCTCGTGAAACCAGGCCGCCAACCTTACCCGCCCGCCTTCATGGCAGCAAGCGGCAGCCCTCGTGCGGGCCCTGCCAGCTAGCCTGATTGCGCCGCCCCAACCCCTCGGCAGTGACTCGTCGCTGCTGGCTGTTTTCCTCCAGCAGGCTCAGCGGCAGCCATTGCTTTACATAGCCTTGGCAGTAGGCCTGCCCGAAGCCCATGACGAAGCGGCACGAGCAGTATTCCTTGGCCGAGTAGGCCGAGAGGATGCCGGGGAAATCAGCCAACGCCTGACGCTCCTGCCAGGCCCAGAACACAAGGCCCAGCAACACCAGCAACAAGGCCCGCTTCATGTGCCCTCCCGGGGCACTGCCGCCAGTACCCGCTTGAGCAGTTCGTCGTGCTGGTAGCTGCCGTCGCGGTCATCGGCATAGCGCACGATCACCAGCTTTTGCGCGGGCAGCACGTACAGCGCCTGGCCCCAGTGGCCAAGGGCGGCGTAGGCGTCTTCGGGTGCACTCGGCCAAGGCCGTTGGGCGCCGGCCAACGGCCGGTTGAGCCACCAGTGGCCGCCAGGGTTGGCCTCACCGGGCACAGGTTCGGCATGGGTAAACGCTGTTCGGTTGAAGGCCACCCAGGCCGTGGGCAGCAGTTGCCGGCCTTGCCAGCGCCCGTCACGCTGCATCAGCAAGCCGATTCGCGCCAGGTCGCGGGCGCTGAGGTACAGATAGGAAGAGCCCACGTAGGTGCCCGCCCCGTCACGCTCCCACACCGCGCTGTCGATACCTAACGGGCTGAACAGCGCGTGCCAGGGGTAATCGGGGTACTGCCCGGCATCGAGCATGCCGCGCAGTGCAGCCGCCAGCAGGTTGCTGTCACCACTGGAATAGAGAAAACGCTCACCGGGGCTGGCCGCCGTACCCCGCGCCGCCGTATAGGCCGCCATGTCCTCGCGGCCACGGGTGTATAGCATGGCCACCACTGATGACTTGAGGGGGGCGTATTCGTAGTCTTCCTGCCAGTCCAGGCCACTGGCCCAGTGCAGCAGATCGGCCATGCGTATGCCGGGATGGCCGCGCATGGCGGGATAGAAACGGGTGACCGGATCTTCCAGCTGGAAGCGCCCTTCGCCTTGGGCCACGCCCATCAGCGTGGCGAGTACGCTCTTGCTTACCGACCAGGTCAGGTGCGCGGTGGCGGCAGTGGTGGGGGCGGTGTAGCGCTCGTGGAGGATACGGCCATCGCGGATGATCAGCAGCGCGTCGGTGCGGATGCCGCTGCGGTCGGGGGCAGTGCGAGGGGGGAAGGCGTAGGCGTCGACGGCTTGCCAGTCGAAACGGGCAGGATCGTTCTGCCAGTCAGGGTCAGGCCAGTCCTCGGCTTCGGCGGTTGCCAAGGCCAGGCAAAGAACCAATAGCAGACCTTTCAGCATTGTGTTTCAGCTCGAAATTTTGGGGCCGCCTTGCGGCCCCCCGGGATCATCGGTTCACAAAAACCTATCAGGCCTTCATGACAATCCCGCAGCCGCCCAAGCCTTGTTCAGGCGCTGCTCGCGCGCCGCCGCAGCCAACGCCATCACCCCTTGGTCACGCTGCCAGATTTGCGCCCAATGCACCGGCCCTGCCGCCAATGCTGCGTCGATCGCCCCCCGCAACGCCTGGAACTGCGCAAACAAACCACCCAACAGCAAATGGCCATCCGTGCAGTCGGCACACTGCCGGCTACCCTCGGCACACCCGGCCAGCAGCCCAAGCAGTTGCAGGCGTAAAGCCTGCGGCCAGGCGCTTTCCTGCCCCACGCCATACAACCAGGCCGTCAGTGCCGTGAGCACATACAAGTCCTCCAGCGAGCGAAACGGCTTCACATAAGCATCCCAGCCGTCACCGGCCAGCAGCTCGCACGCCGCCTGTTCCAGCAGCAAGCGCCCATGGCCCACCTCCGGCATCAACGGCAAGGTCGGCAATGGCTCCAGGGTCACGCCGGGCTCCCCGGGGTACACCACCGCCAGGTTCAATTGTGGCGCCGCGCCTGCGGTTTCGCTGCGGGCCGCCACCAGCAGCCACTCCGCCTCCAGCCCGGCGGTGACGAAGTCCTTGCTGCCGGTCAGGCGCAAGCCGTCCAGGCGCGTGTGCATGTCCGCCGGCCGCACGCTGCGCCGCTCGGTCGCGCACAGCGCGCCGAGGCTGGACGGTGCACTGGGCCACAGCACGCGCAAGGCGGCCTGGTAACCCACCAGAAAAGCCAGGCCCGGCGTGGCCATCGCGCGCCCGCCCAGTGCCGCCAGTTCGAAGGGGACAACCGGGCCGAGGCGCTCGAGCAGCGCGGCATAGGTTTCGCCCAGAGTGCCCGCCGGCGCGTGGCGAAGCGGGTCGTTCAATCGTTGCAACCAGGCCATGGGACGGCTCCTTGCTGGGGCTTTCTGGTCAAGGTTTGGGGGGTGTCACGCAAGCATCACCAAAGATTCACAGGGGTGACACCGCGTCTACCTAGGCTGACTTTGCACAACAAAGCCGACCGGCCGCAACCCTTCATGGCTGGCTTATGGAGACTCGTAATGACTCGGATCGCTCATTCTGGCGACAACAGCACTGAACGCCGTCTGCAAGCCGAACGCCTGGTTGGCGCCGCGGCGCTGCAAGAGGCCCAGGCCCTGCGCTTCAAAGTGTTCAGCGCAGAATTCAAGGCCAAGCTCAAGGGTGCCGAGCACGGCCTGGACATGGACGACTACGACGTGCACTGCCGCCACATTGGTGTACGCGACCTGAGCACAGGCGAGCTGGTGGCCACCACCCGCCTGCTCGACCACCAGGCCGCCAGCAGCCTGGGCCGCTTCTACAGTGAAGAAGAATTCCGCCTGCACGGCCTGTTGCAGCTGCAGGGCCCGATCCTCGAACTGGGCCGCACCTGCGTAGCCCCCGACTACCGCAACGGCGGCACCATCGCCGTGCTGTGGGGTGAACTGGCCGAGGTGCTCAACGAGGGCCGCTACAGCTACCTGATGGGCTGTGCCAGCATCCCGATGCAGGACGGCGGCGTGCAGGCCCATGCCGTGATGCAGCGCCTGCGTGATCGCTACCTGTGCAACGAGCACCTGCGGGCCGAGCCAAAGAACCCGCTGCCAAGCCTGGCGTTGCCGGGCAACGTCATCGCCGAAATGCCACCGCTGCTCAAGGCCTACATGCGCCTGGGCGCAAAGATTTGCGGCGAGCCTTGCTGGGACGAGGACTTCCAGGTGGCCGACGTATTCATCCTGCTCAAGCGCGATAATCTCTGCCCGCGCTACGCCCGGCACTTCAAGGCGGCGGTCTGATGCAGAAGCTGCGGGTAGTAGCCCGCCTGACCCGACTGCTGCTCGTGCTGTTGCTGGGTATGTTCATGGCCAGTCTTATTGCCCTCGGCGAACGCCTCGGTTTCAAGGCTCCCCTTGAGCGCCGCCAGCGCTGGACCTGCCTGTTCATGAAACGCCTGGTCGCCGCCCTGCCCTTCAACGTGCGTGTAGTCGGCGAACTGCCGCAGCGGCCGATGCTGTGGGTCAGCAACCACGTTTCGTGGACCGACATCCCCCTGCTCGGCATGCTGCTGCCCCTGTCGTTCCTGTCCAAGGCTGAAGTGCGTCATTGGCCGGTGGCGGGTTGGCTGGCGGAAAAAGCCGGCACACTGTTCATTCGCCGTGGTGGTGGCGACAGCCAGCGCCTGCACGAACAGATCGCCGGGCAACTGGGGCTGGCGCGCCCCCTGCTGATCTTCCCCGAAGGCACCACTACCTGCGGTCGCAACTTGCGCACCTTCCATGGCCGCCTGTTGGCAGGTGCCATCGACCGGGGCGCGGCGGTGCAGCCGGTGGCTATCCAGTATCTGCGTGATGGCCAGATCGATCCGATTGCGCCGTTCATTGGCGACGATGATCTGGTGTCGCACCTGATGCGCCTGTTTGCCCAGCCGCGAGGCGAGGTGTGCATTCACTTGCTGCCACCTATCGGCAGCGTGGGCAAGGAGCGTGCGGTGCTGGCGTTGCAAGCACAGCAGGCGATTCACCTGGCTTTGTTCGGGGTTGAAGAAGTTGAAGCAGTGCCAAGGCGGCCGGCGCGGGCTGCCTGAGCCTGGCGTGGGCAAGCTGGCGCCTGCGAGATCGAGCGCCGCGCGGGCGGCGCTCGATCTCACAGGCGCTACAAGTCCTCAGCCCTACGCTGCGCCGCCGCAAAAGCCTGTAACTGGGGATAGAACTCGCGAAAATCCGCCAGCAGCGGCTCATACAGCCGCTCCAGTTCCACCATTACCCCGGCCATCCCCTCAGGCCGCGACAAGCGTCGGGCAATGCCGTTGAACACCTGTTCCAGCGTGGCAAAATCGCCATAAGCCCCTAGCCAGTCATCCGCTGCCATGAACGGCGCAATCCGCGCCAATCGCCCCGGCAGCTCGGGCTCCGCCAGCAGCACCCTGTAAAACGCGCCAGTAAACTGCGCCAGTGGCTGCTCGGCGTAGTGGCCCCAATGCCGCGCCAGGCAATGGTCGAAGAAGACATCCAGCACGATGCCGGCAAAGCGCCGCCGCTCGCGCGGAAAGCGCGCCAGTGCCGCCAGCACCAGCGGATGCTGATCGGTGTAGCTGTCGATATGCCGGTGCAGCCGGATAGCCGCCTCCAGCGCAGGAGGGAAGCGCCCTTCCAGCGAGCCTTTGACAAAATCGCCATACAGGCTGCCAAGCAGTTGTTGCGGCGCCGGGCCGCCCAGGTGCAGGTGTGCGAGGTAGTTCATGGGCGCAGTCTACCACCGCTCCGCCTTATATCGTTATAACGCGATATACCGATTCGCGCTCAGCTCAGAACCTCTTGGTATTTGGATATCGGGAACAGCCGATTTACATTTCGCTCTATCGCGATATACCGCTACAACGAGCCTCCACCCATGCCTCTTGATCTCGACGAAATCATAAAAGCGCTGGCCCATCCGGTCAGGCGAGAAATCCTCAGCTGGCTGAAAGACCCGGCAACGCAATTCCCCGACCAGTACCACAGCACCGAAAACGGTGTGTGTGCCGGGCAGATCGACCAACGCTGCGGCCTGTCGCAGTCGACCGTCTCCGCCCACCTGGCCACCTTGCAGCGCGCCGGGCTCATCAGCAGCCAGAAGATTGGCCAATGGCACTTCTTCAAACGCAACGAAGCCACCATTGAGGCATTCCTCGAACAACTGCGCCAAACACTTTGACAAGGCAGGTAACCGCTATGACCACGCTTTTCGATCCGATCACCCTGGGCGACCTGCAACTGCCCAACCGCATCATCATGGCCCCGCTCACCCGCTGCCGTGCCGACGAAGGCCGCGTGCCCAATGCGCTGATGGCCGAATACTATGTACAGCGCGCCAGCGCCGGGCTGATCCTCAGCGAAGCGACTTCGGTCACTGCCATGGGCGTCGG
This sequence comes from Pseudomonas sp. Irchel 3F3, assembly GCF_900187545.1. Lineage (NCBI taxonomy): Bacteria > Pseudomonadati > Pseudomonadota > Gammaproteobacteria > Pseudomonadales > Pseudomonadaceae > Pseudomonas > Pseudomonas sp. Irchel 3F3. The sequence continues at coordinate 235,483 of NZ_FYDS01000005.1, forward strand.
CTACCCGGATACCCCCGGTATCTGGAACGATGAGCAGGTGCGTGGCTGGAACAACGTCACCAAGGCCGTGCACGCCGCCGGCGGGCGCATCTTCCTGCAGCTGTGGCACGTTGGCCGTATTTCCCACCCCAGCTACCTGAACGGCGAGCTGCCGGTGGCCCCCAGCGCAATCCAGCCCAAGGGCCATGTAAGCCTGGTGCGCCCGCTAAGTGACTACCCCACCCCGCGCGCGCTGGAAACCGAGGAAATCAACGACATCGTCGAGGCCTACCGCAGCGGTGCCGAAAACGCCAAGGCTGCCGGTTTCGATGGTGTAGAGATTCACGGCGCCAACGGTTACCTGCTTGACCAGTTCCTGCAAAGCAGCACCAACCAGCGCACTGACCTCTACGGAGGGTCGCTGGAAAACCGTGCACGCCTGCTGCTGGAGGTGACCGATGCGGCCATCGAAGTGTGGGGCGCAAACCGCGTAGGCGTGCACCTGGCGCCGCGTGCCGATGCTCACGACATGGGTGATGCCGACCGCGCCGAAACCTTCACCTACGTGGCTCGCGAGCTGGGCAAGCGAGGCATTGCCTTTATCTGCTCGCGGGAGCGGGAAGCCGATGACAGCATCGGCCCATTGATCAAAGAGGCATTCGGCGGCCCGTACATCGTCAACGAGCGGTTTGACAAGGCCAGCGCCAATGCGGCCCTGGCCAGTGGCAAAGCCGATGCAGTGGCGTTTGGCGTGCCGTTCATCGCCAACCCCGACCTGCCGGCGCGGCTGGCGGCGGATGCGCCATTGAACGAGGCGCGGCCAGAGACTTTCTATGGCAAGGGGCCGGTGGGGTACATCGATTATCCGCGGTTGTAATCACGATTGCCGGGGCCGCTTTGCGGCCCATCGCGACACAAGGCCGCTCCCACAGGGATAAGCACAGCCCTCAAGGTAGCGCCGAACTTGTGGGAGCGGCCTTGTGTCGCGAAAGGAGGGCAAAGCCCTCCCGCGCTCTGTTACGGCCGGGCGTTGATCTGCTGCTGCAGGTTCTGAATCTGGCTCTGCAGCGTATTCAGGTTGCGCGTCGTCTGCGCACGGAAGGCATCGAATTCCTGCACCGACGCACCACCGGACGCTGCCGCAGCCGGGCGGTTGTCGATCTGGCTCTTCAACACCAAAATATCCTGTTCCAGGCCCTGGATTGCCGCGCTCGGGTTGCCCTGCTTCTTCAGCGCCGCCACATCGCTCCCACAGGGATAAGCACAGCCCTCAAGGTAGCGCCGAACTTGTGGGAGCGGCCTTGTGTCGCGAAAGGAGGGCAAAGCCCTCCCGCGCTCTGTTACGGCCGGGCGTTGATCTGCTGCTGCAGGTTCTGAATCTGGCTCTGCAGCGTATTCAGGTTGCGCGTCGTCTGCGCACGGAAGGCATCGAATTCCTGCACCGACGCACCACCGGACGCTGCCGCAGCCGGGCGGTTGTCGATCTGGCTCTTCAACACCAAAATATCCTGTTCCAGGCCCTGGATTGCCGCGCTCGGGTTGCCCTGCTTCTTCAGCGCCGCCACATCGCTGCCCAGGCTCTTGAGCTGCCCGTCCAGCGTGCCGCCATCCACCTGCGCGGCCTTCAGCGCGGCAACCTGCTCGTTCAGGCCCTTCAACTGGGCATCCAGCTTGCCGCCATCAACCTGCCCTGAACGCAACGCGGCCAGCTCGCCATTCACCAGCTTCAACTGCGCCTGCAGCTGGCTTTGCAGCTCGGTCACAGCCTTCTGCTGTTCACGGGTATCGGCCAGCACCTGCTCCAGGCGCTTACCCAGGTCGCCGGTCTGCCCGGCTACGCCTTGCTGCAACTGGCGCAACTGCAGCTTCAGCGCCTCGCTGCTGGTATTAACACCGGACTCGCTGGCCTCAACCTTGCCACTGATCGCCTGCAAGCGCCCGGCTGCTTCTTCACTGATGCGGGCAAAGCTCTCCTGGGTCGCCACCAGTTGCTGCTCCATCAGCGAGATCTGCTGGAAGCTCCACCAGCCCAGGCCCGCCAACGCGATGAACGAAGCGCACAGCAGCGCCCACAACGGCCCCGTGCTGGCACCACGGGCGGCTTTCTGCCGGCTGCGCACCACGTGCGCCGGTATCAGTTCGTCATCATCAACGGTGCCCGCCCGCAAGGTAGGCACATCATCGTAGTCATCGTGAGCATGGTTACGCATGGATACATTCAACCGCGGTAGTCGCACAGAGGCACGAGTATAAACCGCAAGCGCGGCGCATTGATGACCATTGTCAGCCAGACGGCCTCACTGCGCAGGCGGCAAATGCTTCCACCAGCCGCAGAATTCATCCAGTGCCGTCCACAGGCTGACCTTGGGCTGGTAGTCCAGGTACTGCCGGGCGCGGCTGATATCCAGGGTAAAGTCACGGCTCATCACCTGCATCCCCAGGCGCGACAAGGTCGGTTGCGGGCGCCCCGGCCACAACATGCAAGCGGCCTCATTCAGCGCGGCCAGGCTATAGGCCAGGCCGTAGGAGCGGTAGCGGGTCACCTGTGGCAGTTGCATCTGGCGCATCACGTAGTTGACCACGTCCCACAGCGGCAGCGGCTGGCCGTTGCTGATGTTGTAGGCCTGGCCCAGCGCACGCTCGTCGGCGAACAACGCGCTGAGCAGTGCTTCGTTGAGGTTGTGCACGCTGGTGAAATCGACTTTGTTCAAACCGTTGCCGATGATCGCCATGCGGCCTTTGCGCTGCATCTGCATCAGCCGCGGAAAAATGCTGGCATCGCCGGCACCGGTGACAAAGCGCGGGCGCAGCGCCAGTACTTCGAGGCCGAACTCCTGGGCCCCGAACACTTTTTGCTCGGCCAGGTGCTTGGTTTGCCCATAATGGTCGTGAAAACGGCGCGGCACTTGCTCTTCACGGATGTCCAGGCGCGAACGGCCATTGAAATAGATCGAAGGCGACGACAGGTGCACCAGGCGCCGCACATGTTCCTTCAGGCAGCCCTCGACCACGTTTTCGGTGACGACCACATTGCCTTGGTAGAAGTCCTGGTAGCGCCCCCAGTTGCCCACTGCGCCGGCGCAGTGCACCACCGCCTCGATGCCTTGGCACAGGCGGCGGGCCAACTCGGGGTCGCCCAGGTCGCCAGGGATGAACTGGGCGCCGCGCTTGACCAGGTGCTCGACCCCTTCGGCGCGGCGGCCGCTGACCCGCACGTCCAGGCCCTGCTCCAGGGCGTAGCGCGCAAAGCGCCCGCCAATGAAGCCACTCGCGCCGGTGACCAGAATTCGCATGTAAGACTCCGTCTTGCCAGATTTCAGATGCAACTGACGCCAGCCGTGGCTACAAGGGCACCAGCCATTGCCGTGCGGTGTGCCGCAGGTGGTCGGTCAGTTGCGCGAGCAATTGCCCGCCATTGCGCCAATGATGCCAGTACAGCGGCACGTCGATGGGGGTATCGCTGCAGATTTCCACCAACTGCCCGTTGGCCAGTTGCTCACGGGCCTGCAATTCGGGCACCAGCCCCCAGCCCAGCCCGGCCTCGGTCATGCGCAGGAAGCCTTCGGATGACGGGCACAGGTGGTGCAGGAAACCATCCTCGATGCCCAGTGAGGCCAGATAGCGATGCTGCAGGAAATCATCCGGGCCGTACACGATCGCCGGGGTGCGGGCCAGGCGGCTGGCGACAAAGCCTTGGGGGAAATGCCGCGCCATGAACCCGGGGCTGGCCAATGCCCGGTAGCGCATGGCCCCCAGCAGCAGGCTGCGCGCCCCGGCTACCGGGCGTTCACTGCCACACAGGCAGGCCGCCACTTCGCCAGCACGCATGCGTTTCAGGCCCACTTCCTGGTCTTCTACGACCAGGTCGGTCAATACGTTCTGCTGCGCACAGAAGTTGCCCACCGCACCGGCCCACCAGGTGGCCAGGCTATCGGCGTTGAGCGCAATGCGCAGGCGTTCCGGCATGCCCTCCTCGTCCAGCGCCGGCACCTGGCGCTGCAAGTCACGTTCCAGCAGGCGCACCTGCTGCACATGGTTGAGCAACTGACGGCCGACTTCGGTTGGGCTGGGCGGCGCGGCACGCACCAGCACGGGCTGCCCGACGCGCGCTTCGAGCAGCTTGATGCGCTGGGAGATGGCCGACTGCGACAAGCCCAGCACTTGCGCGGCACGCTCGAAACCACCCTGTTCGATCACCGCCGCCAGGGCGGCCAGCAACTTGTAGTCGAACATCGATTTTCCTAATGACGGATCAGCTTTATTTGTTTTTCTTATACAGCGCAAGCCACCACAATGGCCAGCATCTTTAAGGTTCCTTTTATGGAGAGCACGCCATGTGGCAAAGCTATCTCAACGGCATGCTGGTGGCCTTCGGCCTTATCATGGCCATTGGCGCACAGAACGCCTTCGTCCTCGCCCAGAGCCTGCGCCGTGAGCACCACTTGCCGGTAGCAGCATTGTGCATCGTCTGCGATGCCCTCCTGGTGGCTGCCGGGGTATTCGGCCTGGCCACGGTGCTGGCCCACAACCCGACCTTGCTGGCGGTGGCGCGTTGGGGCGGCGCCGTGTTCCTGGTCTGGTACGGCGCCAAGGCGCTGCGCAGCGCCTGTTCCAGCCAGAGCCTGAAGCATCAGCAGGGCCAGGGCGTACGCTCGCGCCGTGCCGTGCTGCTCAGTGCCCTGGCGGTGACGCTGCTGAACCCGCACGTCTACCTCGATACGGTGTTGCTGATCGGTTCGCTGGGCGCCCAGCAGACTCAGCCTGGCGCCTATGTGGCCGGGGCGGCCAGTGCCTCGCTGCTGTGGTTCTCGACCCTGGCGATTGGCGCGGCCTGGCTGGCACCGTGGCTGGCACGGCCGGCGACCTGGCGCATGCTCGACCTCATGGTGGCGGTGATGATGTTCGCAGTGGCGGCGCAACTGATCTTTTCCTGAACAGACACCACCGGTCGGTATCGTGTAACCGCTCTGGAACCTCTATTCCCTATCTTTGTTGCGTGGTTATGCGCCGGGGCTGGTGCTATGATCGGCCCCTTGCGTCGCAAAGAGTACAAACTCGCCGACGCTCATAGGGCCGCCCGTGATCGGCCCTGCGCAAACCGCGAACTAGACCTGAATCAGGAGATCCACCATGGCTTTTGAATTGCCGCCGCTGCCGTACGCCCACGATGCCCTGCAGCCGCACATCTCCAAGGAAACCCTGGAGTTTCACCACGACAAGCACCACAACACCTATGTCGTGAACCTGAACAACCTGGTCCCAGGCACCGAATTCGAAGGCAAGACCCTGGAAGAGATCGTCAAGAGCTCTTCGGGCGGCATCTTCAACAACGCCGCTCAGGTCTGGAACCACACCTTCTACTGGAACTGCCTGTCGCCAAACGGCGGCGGCCAGCCTACCGGTGCCCTGGCTGAGGCCATCAACACCGCTTTCGGTTCCTTCGACAAGTTCAAGGAAGAGTTCACCAAGACTTCGGTTGGCACCTTCGGTTCCGGCTGGGGCTGGCTGGTGAAGAAAGCTGACGGTTCCCTGGCCCTGGCCAGCACCATCGGCGCCGGCTGCCCGCTGACCAGCGGCGACACCCCGCTGCTGACCTGCGACGTCTGGGAACACGCCTACTACATCGACTACCGCAACCTGCGTCCGAAGTACGTCGAGGCGTTCTGGAACCTGGTCAACTGGGCCTTCGTTGCCGAGCAGTTCGAAGGCAAGACCTTCAAGGCCTGAGTCATCCAGCCTTGATCAAAAAACCCGGCCATGTGCCGGGTTTTTTTGTGCCTGAATCAGACGCGAAGAGGCCTGCACGGTTTTGCTTGCTCAGCCTGCATAGCGCGCTAACATCAAACCTCTGGAAGATTGACGCAGCGCACTCAAGTTGCGGGGTCAGGCAACCGATACACTGCTCATGATCGGCCGATAGTGTATCGTCATCGTTGATGGCAAAATGATGCCATGCGCATGGATTAAGGAAACCCCATTGAAGCTGGAATTGCGGAACAGCTTGTCGGTCAAGTTGCTCAGGGTCGTGCTGCTGTCGGCGTTGGCGGTTGGCGTCGTGCTCAGCTGTGCGCAAATTGTCTACGACACCTACAAGACCCGCCAGGCCGTGAACAACGATGCCCAGCGTATCCTCGACATGTTCCGCGACCCCTCCACCCAGGCGGTATACAGCCTCGACCGCGAAATGGGCATGCAGGTGATGGAAGGCCTGTTCCAGGACGAATCGGTGCGCATGGCGTCCATCGGCCACCCCAACGAAACCATGCTGGCCGAAAAGTCCCGCCCGCTGCAGGACATGCCCATGCGCTGGCTGACCGACCCGATCCTCGGCCAGGAACGCACCTACACCACGCAACTGGTTGGCCGCGGCCCCTATAGCGAATACTACGGCGACCTGAGCATTACCCTCGACACCTCGTCCTACGGCGAAGACTTCCTGATCAACGCGGTGATCATCTTCATTTCCGGCGTACTGCGGGCCTTGGCCATGGGCCTGGTGTTGTACCTGGTCTACCACTGGCTGCTGACCAAACCGCTGTCCAAGATCATCGAGCACCTCACCCAGATCAACCCCGACCGCCCGAGCCAGCACCAGATCCCGCTGCTCAAAGGCCACGAGAAGAACGAACTGGGTCTCTGGGTCAACACGGCCAACCAGTTGCTGGCGTCGATCGAGCGCAACACTCACCTACGCCATGAAGCCGAAAACAGCCTGCAGCGCATGGCCCAGTACGATTTCCTCACAGGCCTGCCCAACCGCCAGCAACTGCAGCAGCAACTGGACAAGATCCTCGTCGATGGCGGTCGCCTGCAACACCGTGTGGCAGTGTTGTGCGTGGGCCTGGACGATTTCAAGGGCATCAACGAACAGTTCAGCTACCAGGTTGGTGACCAACTGCTACTGGCCTTGGCCGACCGCCTGCGCGCCCACAGCGGCCGCCTGGGCGCCCTGGCGCGGCTGGGTGGTGACCAGTTTGCCCTGGTACAGGCCAATATCGAGCAGCCCTACGAGGCGGCCGAACTGGCGCAGAGCATCCTCGACGACCTGGAAGTGCCGTTCGACCTCGACCACCACCAGCAGATCCGTCTGCGCGCCACCATCGGCATCACCCTGTTCCCCGAAGACGGCGACAGCACCGAGAAGCTGCTGCAGAAAGCCGAACAGACCATGACCCTGGCCAAGGCCCGTTCGCGCAACCGCTACCAGTTCTACATTGCCAGCGTCGACAGCGAGATGCGCCGCCGCCGCGAGCTGGAAAAGGACCTGCGCGAAGCCCTTCCGCGCAACCAGCTGTACCTTGTGTACCAACCACAGATCAGCTACCGCGACCACCGTGTGGTCGGCGTCGAGGCGCTGCTGCGCTGGCAGCATCCAGAGCTGGGCATGGTGCCACCGGACCAGTTCATTCCGCTGGCCGAACAGAACGGCAGCATCATCAGCATTGGCGAATGGGTACTGGACCAGGCTTGCCGGCAACTGCGCGAATGGCACGACCAGGGCTTCAGCGAGCTGCGCATGGCGGTCAACCTGTCCACCGTGCAGCTGCACCACAGTGAACTGCCACGGGTGGTCAACAACCTGCTGCAGGCCTACCGTCTGCCGCCACGCAGCCTGGAGCTGGAAGTCACCGAAACCGGCCTGATGGAAGACATCAGCACTGCCGCCCAGCACCTGCTGAGCCTGCGCCGCTCCGGGGCGCTGATTGCTATCGACGACTTCGGCACCGGCTATTCGTCGCTCAGCTACCTGAAATCGCTGCCGCTGGACAAGATCAAGATCGACAAGAGCTTCGTCCAGGACCTGCTGGACGACGATGACGACGCCACCATCGTTCGCGCCATCATCCAGCTGGGCAAGAGCCTGGGCATGCAGGTGATCGCCGAAGGCGTGGAAACCGCCGAACAGGAAACCTACATCATTGCCCAAGGCTGCCACGAGGGCCAGGGCTATCACTACAGCAAGCCGCTGTCAGCCCGTGAACTGACCCACTTCCTCAAGCAGGCGCAGCGCAATCAGGTTTCGATGCTCTGAGCTGGCAGGCCTGGTTACAGGCTGTGACCCGCATTTACATGAATTGCGCGCCCGCCCCTTTACAGCAAATGCAAATCTTTCGCATGATGTTGCGCTTTCGCGTGCCACGGCGCACGGCCCACCCCTTGGTCCAACCACACGACGCAGGAAAACCAACAATGATTCGAATGCCTCTGGCCTCCGCCAGTCTGCTGGCCATTGCCATCGCTCTCGCCGGTTGCGGTGAAGGCAAGGACGACAAAGCCGCCGCGCCGCAAGCTCAGGCACCTGCCGCCGCCAGCACCACCGCTGCTGCGCCTGGGGCTGTTGACGAAGCCGCCGGCAAAGCCGTGGTCAAGCACTACGCCGAAATGGTCTACGCCGTGTACAGCGACTCGCTGAGCACCGCCAAGACCCTGCAGAGCGCAGTCGATGCGTTCCTGGCCAAGCCCAACGACGAAACCCTGAAAGCCGCCAAGCAAGCCTGGGTCGCCGCGCGCGTACCGTACCTGCAGACCGAGGCCTTCCGCTTCGGTAACACCATCATCGACGACTGGGAAGGCCAGGTGAACGCCTGGCCGCTGGACGAAGGCCTGATCGACTACGTCGACAAGAGCTACGAGCACGCCCTGGGCAACCCGGCTGCTGGTGCCAACATCATCGCCAACACCGAGATCCAGGTGGGCGAAGAGAAGGTCGACGTCAAGGACATTACCCCTGAAAAACTGGCCAGCCTGAACGAGCTGGCTGGCTCCGAGGCCAACGTTGCCACCGGCTATCACGCCATCGAGTTCCTGCTCTGGGGCCAGGACCTGAACGGTACCGGTCCAGGCGCTGGCAACCGCCCGGCGTCCGACTACCTGGAAGGCCAAGGCGCTACCGGTGGCCACAACGACCGCCGCCGTACCTACCTGAAAGCGGTCACCGACCTGCTGGTCACCGACCTCGAAGAGATGGTCGGCAACTGGGCACCGAACGTGGCCGACAACTACCGCGCCAAGCTGGAAGCCGAGCCTGTCAACGACGGCCTGCGCAAGATGCTGTTCGGCATGGGGAGCCTGTCGCTGGGTGAACTGGCGGGTGAGCGCATGAAGGTTTCGCTGGAAGCCAACTCGCCGGAAGACGAGCAGGACTGCTTCAGCGACAACACTCACTACTCGCACTTCTACGACGCCAAGGGCATCCGCAATGTCTACCTGGGCGAGTACACCCGCCCGGACGGCACCAAGGTCAGCGGCCCGAGCCTGTCGTCGCTGGTGGCCAAAGCCGATCCTGCTGCCGACGCCACCCTCAAGGCCGACCTGGAAGCCACTGAAGCCAAGATCCAGGTGATGGTCGACCACGCCCTTAAAGGCGAGCACTACGACCAGTTGATTGCAGCTGACAATGCTGCCGGCAACCAGATCGTGCGTGATGCCATCGCGGCCCTGGTCAAACAGACCGGCTCGATTGAACAGGCCGCTGGCAAGCTGGGCATTGCCAATCTGAACCCGGACACTGCGGACCACGAGTTCTGATCCTGCTGTAGCGCCTCATCGCAAACGCCCGGCCTAGTGCCGGGCGTTTTCATTTGTAGGCCTGGTAAAGCGCTTCCTGCTGCCTGAGGTACACGCAAGTGCCCATCCTGTAGCCCTTCAAGCAACCCAAACAGGAGGCAAAGTGCTGCAGATTCTTGATGTCTGGGGCGAAGGCCGAATCGTCCAGCGTGTAAATGGGAGGAACCTTGTTACCGGATTCACCCATGCCTACAACCTGAACAAGGCGGGCCAGCTCATCTCCAACGGGCCGTTTACGGGTAGGCATATTCCCAACCTGATTGTCGTATACGAATACGATGCTCCGGATTTTCCCCTCGACGATCACGCAGTCCCTCACGTAACGCTGATGGGCGCTCCGATCACCCACCATGTGGCCGAGGAAATCTGCCGGGTTGTTGCACGCCCCGGCAAGGTTTACCTGTACGACCCCAACGAAACCGACCGCAAAATGTTCGAGGCCGTTGCCTTCGCCCAGGGGCTGCAGCCAATGGGCCGCTTCGTGCCCGCTGAACTCGCGCCGCCTTTCAACGAGATCACCCTGCTCGCAGCCTACGTCTACCGCACCCCGACGGCCCCGTTGCCACGCCCGGAAATCCAACACTAGAAGGAAACGCCAAATGGCCAGCCTCACCTACCTGCACTCCATCGCCAACAACACGCCCTATACCCTGACCCTGATCGACGGTGAAAACCGCAGCCAGAGCCTGGCAATAGGCGCCCAGCAAGCATGGAATGGCTCGCTCGCCGTGCCCTGGATCGGCAAATCGAGTGAAAACCACAAGGCCTTGCGCTTGATCCTCGGCCCGAATGCCGAGACCAACATCTGGGTATTTCAGGATTACTGGCAGCCCGCGCACAAGGATGCAATCAAGTGCCTCACCGCCTCATCCATGGAGTACGCCAGCGAGGAAGTCATCGAGGTCCCAGGCGACAACCGTGATGGCGGTAGCAAGAACCTGATCATCAGCCTGGTCAACAGAGAGTTCAAACTGTTGATGGCCTGAGCCCCCTCGGCAGCGACGATTTCATCAAGCAAACGCAAATTGCTCTTATTCAATGATCCTGGGCCTGCTAAGCTTGCACGCCGGTTTTTCGCTCACGCCCAGGATCCTTGATGTCCTCGTCGCTGTTCCGACTCTCTCCTCTGCTGCTGGCCTTTGCCCTCGCCGCCTGTGACGACGCCCCGCGTTTCACCCAGGCCGAGCCTGGCGAAGCATTGTCGGCCGGCAAGGCGACCGTGCAGCGCGCTGACCGCAACGCCTATTCCCTGCCTTCGGCCAACCTCTCGCCCGAGCGCCGCGTGGACTTCGCCGTGGGCAACAGTTTCTTCCGCAACCCCTGGGTCATCGCGCCGTCCACCACCACCGCCCGCGACGGGCTGGGCCCGCTGTTCAACACCAATGCCTGCCAGAACTGCCATGTTCGCGATGGCCGTGGCCACCCGCCAGCGCCGGGTGACAGCAACGCGGTGGGCATGCTGGTACGCCTGTCGATCCCCGACCAGCCCTACCTGGCCAAAGTGATCGAGCGCCTCGGCGTGGTACCGGAGCCGGTGTACGGCACCCAGCTGCAGGACATGGCCATCCCCGGCGTGGCGCCTGAAGGCAAGGTGCGGGTCAGCTATACACAGCAAACCGTGTCGTTCAAGGACGGCCACCAGGTCGAACTGCGCAAACCTGCCCTGCAGATCACCCAGCTCGGCTATGGCGTGATGCACCCCGACACGCGGTTTTCGGCGCGGGTCGCCCCGCCCATGATCGGCCTGGGCCTGCTCGAAGCCATTCCCGAAGCCGACCTGCTGGCCAATGAAGACCCGGACGACCGCAACCACGATGGCATCCGCGGGCGGGCCAACCGGGTGTGGGACGATGCCCAGGGCAAGACCGTGATCGGCCGCTTCGGCTGGAAAGCCGGTCAGCCCAACGTCAACCAGCAGAACGTGCATGCCTTTGCCGGTGACATGGGCCTGACCAGCACCCTGCAGCCACACGATGATTGCACCCCGGCCCAGGCCGACTGCCTGGCCGCACCCAACGGCGACGGCGCCAACGGCGAGAAAGAAGTCAGCGACAACATCCTGCGCCTGGTGACCTTCTACACCCGCAACCTGGCCGTGCCGGCCCGCCGCGATGTGGGCGCGCCGCAGGTGCTGGCGGGCAAGAACCTGTTCTACCAGGCTGGCTGCCAGGGTTGCCACACACCGCAGTTCACCACGGCTGCCGAGACTACCGAACCAGAACTGGCCAACCAGGTCATCCGCCCCTACAGCGACCTGTTGCTGCATGACATGGGCCCAGGCCTGGCCGACGAACGCACTGAATTCGCCGCCAACGGCCAAGACTGGCGTACCGCGCCACTGTGGGGCATCGGGCTGAGCGAAACAGTGGCAGGCCACAGCCAGTTCCTGCATGACGGCCGCGCCCGCAACCTGCTTGAAGCCGTGCTCTGGCATGGTGGTGAAGCCGAGGCGGCACGCAACTTCGTACTCACTTTCAATGCCGAGCAACGCACTGCGTTGCTGGCGTTCCTGAACTCACTTTAAAACGCGCTAAGGAGCCGGGCATGTTCCGACCCAAACTGTTGTTCACCAGCCTCGCCGCACTCGCCCTCGGCGCCTGCTCGCCGCAGGACCCGCAAGCCGTGACCTCCGCCGCCATCGCCAAGCAAGTGATCCTGCCCACCTACAGCCGCTGGGTCGAAGCCGACCGCACGCTGGCCGCCAGCGCCCTGGCCTACTGCGAAGGCAAGGAAGACCTGGCCAAGGCCCGCGCCGACTTCCTCAACGCGCAGAAGGCCTGGGCCGAGCTGCAGCCGCTGCTGGTCGGCCCGTTGGCCGAAGGCAACCGCGCCTGGCAGGTGCAGTTCTGGCCCGACAAGAAGAACCTGGTCGGCCGCCAGGTCGAACAGCTCGTCAATGGCGACAAGCCGGTCGATGCCGCGACTCTGGGCAAGGCCAGCGTGGTGGTACGTGGCTTGTCAGCCTACGAGTACATCCTGTTCGACAGCAAGCCGGACATCGCCACTGCCGAGCAGAAAGCCCGCTACTGCCCGCTGCTGGTGGCCATCGGTGAACACCAGAAGGTCCTGGCCGAGGAGATCCTCAAGGGCTGGAACAGCACCGACGGCATGCTTTCGCAGATGACCAAGTTCCCGAACCAGCGCTACGCAGACTCTCACGAGGCAATCGCAGACCTGCTGCGCTCCCAGGTCACCGCCCTGGATACCCTGAAGAAGAAGCTGGGTGCGCCGATGGGTCGCCAGAGCAAGGGCATCCCGCAGCCGCTGCAAGCCGAAGCCTGGCGCAGCCACAATTCGCTGAAGAGCCTGGAGGCCACCCTCAAGGCCGCCGAAACCGTTTGGGTCGGGGTCGACAACCAGGGCCTGCGCGGCCTCCTGCCCAGCGGTCAGAAAGCGCTGGCAGACAAGATCGACGCCGCCTACGCTACCTCGCTCAAACTGCTGGCCGACAACCAGAAAACGCTCGGTGAGCTGCTGGCCGACGACGCAGGCCAGCAAACCCTCAACCAGCTCTACGACAGCCTCAACGCCGTCCATCGCCTGCACGAAGGCGAGCTGGCCAAGGCGCTGAACATCCAGCTGGGCTTCAATGCCAACGACGGTGACTGATCATGCTGCGACGCCAGGCACTCAAACTCGGTAGCGTATTGCTCAGCGCCCTCACCTTGGGCGGCTGGAGCCTGTTCCGCAACAAAGGCAGCGAACCTTTGCTGCTCTCGGCGCGTGACGATGGCGACGGCAAGCACTATGCCGTCGGTTTTCGCCTGGACGGCACCCAGGTGTTCAGCACCCAGGTCGCCCAGCGTTGCCATGCCATCGTCCACCACCCCGAGCAGCCGATCGCCTTGTTCGTCGCCCGCCGCCCCGGTACCGAAAGCTACCTGGTCGACTTGCGCGACGGGCGCCTGCTGCAAACGGTGGTTTCGCAGCCTAACCGGCACTTCTACGGCCACGCGGTGGTACACAAGGGCGGCGAATGGCTGTATGCCACCGAGAACGACACCACCGACCCGGGGCGCGGCGTGCTTGGCGTATACCGTTTCGAGGGCGAACGCCTGGTGCACACCGGCGAGATCCCGACCCACGGCATTGGCCCGCATGAGGTCGCCTGGCTGCCCGATGGTGAAACACTGATCGTGGCCAATGGCGGTATCCGTACCGAAGCCGAAAGCCGGGTAGAGATGAACCTCGACGCCATGCAGCCAAGCCTGGTGCTGATGCAGCGCGACGGTACCCTGCTGAGCAAGGAAACCTTGGCCCAGCAGATGAACAGCGTGCGCCACCTGGCGGTGGGCAGCGATGGCACCATTGCTGCCTGCCAGCAGTTCATGGGCGATGCCGACGAAACTGCCGAGCTGTTGGCGATCAAACGCCCGGGCGAGCCGTTCAAGGCCTTCCCGGTGCCGGAACGCCAGTTGCAGGCCATGGCCCAGTACACTGCCAGTGTCGCCATCCACAGCGAACTGCGACTGGTGGCGCTGACTGCGCCAAGGGCCAACCGCCTGTTCGTCTGGGACCTGGACAGCGGCGCGGTGCGGCTGGACGCGCCCATGCCCGATTGCGCGGGGGTTGGCGCGGTGAAAGACGGCTTTGTCGTCACCTCCGGGCAGGGCCGTTGCCGCTTCTACGATTGCCGTAAGGCCGAGCTGGTCGGGCAGCCGATGAACCTGCCGTCCGGTTTCTGGGACAATCACCTGCATCTTGTCTGATTGATCCGCTGCCTGCACCGGCCCTATCGCCGGCAAGCCAGCTCCCACAGGTACACCACAGGTCCTGAAACCTACGGTGTACCTGTGGGAGCTGGCTTGCCGGCGATAGGGCCGGTGCAGACAATTCACTCCCCTTCAATCAAAAAACAGTCAATACTTCCCCCATCCACACGTGGGCAGGATCGCCCGTTGTCGTGTCCAGGCTAATAACAACCGTATCCAGGGAACCGGACCTATGCTGCGCCGCCGCATGCTGATCATGTTGGCCGTGGTTCTGCTGATCGTGCTGGCCTTGGGGGGCTACAAGGCTTTCTCCATCTACCAGCAGATCCAGATGTTCACTGCCCCCAAGCCGCCCATCACCGTAGCGGCAGCCTTGGCCGAACAGCGCCAGTGGCAGGAGCGCCTGCCCGCCGTCGGCAGCCTCAAGGCCCTGCAGGGTGTGGAACTGAGCCTGGAGGTAGAAGGGATCGTCAAATCCCTGCACTTCGACTCGGGCCAGCAGGTCAAGGCCGGGCAACTGCTGCTGCAACTCAACGACGACCAGGAAACGGCCCTGCTCGGCACCGCCCAGGCTGACCTGGGCCTGGCCAAGGTCGATTTTGGCCGGGGCAGCCAGCTGGTCGGTGACTCGGCCATCTCCCGTGGCGAGTTTGATCGCCTAAGCTCCCAGTACCGCCGAAACCAGGCGGTGGTCGAGCAGCTCAAGGCGCAGAAGATCAAGAAGAGCATCAACGCCCCGTTCAGCGGCACCATCGGCATCCGCCAGGTAGACATCGGCCAATACCTCGCCGCCGGCACGATGATCGCCACCCTGCAGGATACGTCCAGCCTGTACGTCGACTTCAACGTACCGGAACAGGCCCTGCCGAAGCTGAGCCTGGGCCAGCAAGTGCTGTTACAGGTGGCCGCCTACCCGGGCCAGACCTTCCCCGCCAGCCTCAGCGCCATCAACCCCAAGGTGGAAGAAACCACACGCAACCTGCTGGTCCGTGCCGTCCTGGCCAACCCCGACGGCAAGCTGCTGCCAGGCATGTTCGCCAACCTGCTGATCTTGTTGCCCAACCCTCAATCACAAGTGGTGGTGCCGGAAAGCGCGATCACCTACACCCTGTATGGCAACTCGGTGTACGTCGCCACGCCAAAGAAGGACAAGGATGGCCAGCCCGAAACCGACGACAAGGGCCAACCCCGGCTGGTCGCCGAACAACGCACGGTTCAAACCGGCGAGCGCCGCGACGGTGTGGTGGTGGTCAGCAAGGGCCTGCAGGCCGGCGAACAGGTGGTCACCGCCGGGCAACTGAAGCTCACCCCGGGCGCCGCGATCCGCATCGGCCAGGACCAAGCCCTCAAGCCCGAACAGGGCGTCCCGGGCAAGGACTGACAGGAGGCTGGCATGGCGTTTACCGATCCGTTCATCCGTCGCCCGGTGCTGGCCAGCGTGGTCAGCCTGCTGATCCTGCTGCTGGGCTTCCAGGCCTGGAACAAGCTGCAGATCCGCCAGTACCCACAAATGGAAAACGCCCTGATCACGGTGACCACCGCCTACCCCGGGGCCAACGCCGAGACCATCCAGGGCTACATCACCCAGCCGCTGCAGCAAAGCCTGGCCAGCGCCGAAGGCATCGACTACATGACTTCGGTGAGCCGGCAGAACTTCTCGATCATTTCCATCTACGCGCGTATCGGCGCCGACAGCGACCGGTTGTTCACCGAGCTGCTGGCCAAGGCCAACGAAGTGCGCAACAAACTCCCTCAGGACTCCGAAGACCCGGTGCTCAGCAAGGAAGCCGCCGATGCCTCGGCGCTGATGTACGTCAGCTTCTACAGCAAGGAAATGAGCAACCCGCAGATCACCGACTACCTGTCGCGGGTCATCCAGCCCAAGCTGGCCACGTTGCCAGGCATGGCCGAGGCGGAGATTCTCGGCAACCAGGTGTTTGCCATGCGGATCTGGATCGACCCGGTGAAGCTGGCCGGCTTCGGCCTGTCTGCCACTGACGTGACCAATGCGGTACGCCGCTACAACTTCCTGTCTGCCGCCGGTGAGGTGAAGGGCGAGTACGTGGTCACCAGTATCAACGCCAGTACCGAGCTGAAATCGGCCGAGGCATTCGCCGCCTTGCCGGTCAAGACCAGCGGTGACAGCCGTGTGCTGCTTGGCGATGTGGCGCGGGTCGAGATGGGGGCAGAAAACTACGACACGGTCAGTTCGTTCGACGGTACTCCGTCGGTGTATATCGGCATCAAGGCCACCCCGGCAGCCAACCCGCTGGATGTGATCAAGGAAGTTCGGCGCATCATGCCCGAGCTGGAAAGCCAGCTGCCCTCGGCGCTCAAGGTGTCGATCGCCTACGACGCCACCCTGTTCATCCAGGCCTCCATCGACGAAGTGGTCAAAACCCTCGGTGAAGCGGTGCTGATCGTCATCGTGGTGGTGTTCCTGTTCCTCGGCGCCCTGCGCTCGGTACTGATCCCGGTGGTGACCATTCCCCTGTCGATGATCGGCGTGCTGTTCTTCATGCAAATGATGGGCTACTCGCTCAACCTGCTGACCCTGCTGGCCATGGTGTTGGCCATCGGCCTGGTGGTGGACGATGCCATTGTCGTGGTGGAGAACATCCACCGGCACATGGAGGAAGGCAAGTCGCCGTTCGACGCGGCACTTGAGGGCGCCCGGGAAATTGCCATGCCAGTGGTGTCGATGACCATCACCCTGGCTGCCGTCTATGCGCCGATCGGCTTCCTCACCGGGCTTACAGGGGCCTTGTTCAAGGAGTTCGCCCTGACCCTGGCCGGGGCGGTGATCATTTCCGGCATCGTGGCCCTGACCCTTTCACCGATGATGTGCGCCCTGCTGCTGCGCCGGGAGCAGAACCCCAGCGGCCTGGCCCATCGCCTTGACCAGCTGTTCGAACGCCTGAAGGTACGCTACCAGCGCCTGCTGCACGCCACCCTCGACAGTCGGCCGGTGGTGCTGGTGTTTGCCGTGATCGTGCTGTGCCTGATCCCGGTGCTGCTCAAGTTCACCCAGAACGAACTGGCACCCAACGAGGACCAGGGGGTGATCTTCATGATCAGCAGCTCGCCGCAGCCGGCCAACCTCGATTACCTCAATGCCTACACCGACCAGTTCACACCCCTGTTCAAAACCTTCCCCGAGTATTACTCGTCGTTCCAGATCAATGGTTTCAATGGTGTGCAGAGCGGCATTGGTGGTTTTTTGCTCAAGCCTTGGAACGAGCGCGAACGTACACAGATGGAGCTGCTGCCGCTGGTGCAGGCCAAACTTGAGGAAGTCGGCGGCCTGCAGATTTTCGGCTTCAACCTGCCCTCGTTGCCCGGCACTGGCGAGGGCCTGCCGTTCCAGTTCGTGATCAATACCGCTGGCGACTACCCGGCGCTGCTGGAGGTGGCCCAGCGCATCAAGACGCGCGCCCAGGCATCTGGCAAGTTCGCCTTCCTCGACATCGACCTGGCCTTCGACAAGCCTGAAGTGGTGGTCGACATCGACCGGGCCAAGGCGGCGCAGATGGGGGTGTCGATGGACACGTTGGGCGGCACACTGGCCACCTTGCTGGGCGAGGCGGAAATCAACCGCTTCACGCTGGAAGGACGCAGCTACAAGGTAATTGCCCAGGTCGAGCGGCCATACCGCGACAACCCCGGCTGGCTGAACAACTACTACGTGAAGAACGACCAGGGCAAACTGCTGCCACTCTCGACCCTGATCACCCTCACCGACCGCGCCCGCCCGCGCCAGCTCAACCAGTTTCAGCAGTTGAACTCGGCGATCATCCAGGGCGTGCCCATGGTCAGCCTGGGCGAAGCGCTGAAGACCGTGCAGGACATCGCCCGCGAAGAGGCCCCCGAAGGCTTCGCCTTCGACTATGCCGGCGTGGCCCGCCAATACGTGCAGGAAGGCAGCGCGCTGTGGGTGACCTTCGGCCTGGCACTGGCGATCATCTTCCTGGTGCTGGCAGCGCAATTCGAAAGCTTCCGCGACCCGCTGGTAATCCTGGTGACGGTGCCGTTATCCATCTGCGGGGCGCTGCTGCCGCTGTTCCTGGGTATATCGAGCATGAACATCTACACCCAGGTGGGGCTGGTGACCTTGATCGGGCTGATCAGCAAGCACGGCATTCTCATCGTCGAGTTCGCCAACCAGCTGCGTGAGGAGCGCGGCCTAAGCGTGCGCGAGGCCATCGAAGAAGCGGCGGCCATTCGCCTGCGGCCGGTGCTGATGACTACGGCGGCGATGGTGTTCGGCATGGTGCCGCTGATTCTGGCGACCGGCGCCGGGGCGGTCAGCCGTTTTGACATCGGGACGGTGATCGCCACCGGGATGTCGATTGGCACACTGTTTACCTTGTTCGTGCTGCCTTGTATCTACACCTTGTTGGCGCACAAGACGAATGCCAAGGAACCTGCAACAGCCTGACCGGCCTCTTCGCGGGCTTGCCCGCTCCCGCAGACAGGGCATCGGGCCTGACATGGGTGCAGTACCTGTGGGAGCGGGCAAGCCCGCGAAGAGGCAGTATGGGTACAGAAGGCCGATAGAAAATCACTGCTACGCAACACAATCTAATAATTACCGCTCACAAGCTCCCACATCATTCAGATTCACGGCTGATCTTCCTGCTCGCCAGTGAAAGACTGAACAACTGTCTCATCCACTCTGCCCGGTAACTATTAGACTCAGAATGGCAGGCTACCCGCGAGCCAGACGTCTTCCAGCAAAATTCAAACACTCCTGGAAATGGCTTCGGTAAAAAATCCTACACCTTGATCAGAAGTTTCGCCACCCTCTTCGGCTTGTACATCTTGGGCTTAACGCTATTATCAAAAACGTCGCAATGACGCGACGCACACATGGATAAATCAATAATTTTCAAAAACCATCCCTCTACCGGCAAGGTGGTTATTGACCCTCTAAAAGACAATTGCATGCTTCGGATATCCGCAATATCCAAAATCACGATGTTGGCAATTAAACGCACCGATGCATTGAAAAATTCAGGCTATACGTTACAGTTCAGGGCAGCGGGAATCGTCTCTCTATGAGTCAGGCCAAAAACTTTAAAATCACCATTCTTCGCCCATTGCTTTTGATTCTTTTATGTCTATTAGGCGTTTTTCCTCTGGACGTCATCCTTCCTTCGTTCCCTGCGCTTTCAGAAGCCTTTCAAGTAGAACCAAAGCAAATAGCTTACTCTGTAAGCTTATTCGCGTTTGGCGTAGCTGTGGCGCAAATATTTATTGGCCCTCTGTCTGACCGAACTGGGCGTAAAAGGCTATTAATCGTTGGTTTGGGGGTATCCATTGCTGGGGCTATTGGCTGCCTAATTTCAACTGACTATGAGATTTTTTTGGCATTTCGGTTGTTGCAAGCCGCCGGCTGTGGCAGCTTGGTTCTTGGCCAAGCACTTGTACAGGACCTGTATAGTGGAAAGCAGCGCAACACCATGCGCATCTTGTTGACGAGTGCAAGTGGTTTATTCATATCCATCTCGCCCGTCGCCGGTGCAGCTATCCAACAATCAATCGGCTGGACAGGCAGCTTTACTGTATTTATTGGAATAGCCATCTCAGTCATCGTGCTTGCATGGGTTCTGCTGAACGAAACACCTGTTTTATGCGCGGGTAATTCAGGTGTTCAAAGTTATATTGTGATGTTGCGCGACGCCTTCTATGTAACCTATTCCCTACAGGCCACTTTAGCGTTCGCCTGCCATTTTTCCTTCATCGTCGTTGCACCACTGGTACTGATGGAGCAGCTAGGCCTTACACCGTATCAGTTTTCCGTTGTATTCATCGCCTACGGGCTGGCGTATGTCGTTGGTGGTGCCATCGCGACTTTCTTGAACAATCGCATCAGCGCACAAGCTCAGATCTGCGCGGGATTTCTACTGATAGGCTCCGCAGGTGCGGCCCTATTGATTTGGCAGTGGGTGGCAGGGCTGACAGTAATAGGCCTCATGATACCGATGATTTTATGTACAGCAGGAACGACGTTGGTACGCCCCGCTGCGGCTACGCAAGCATTAGCCCGCTATCCGCAGCAGGCAGGGGCAGCAGCGTCGCTCAACACAACAGTGCTATTTGCCGGGGGTGGTTTCGCAGGCACTGTGATTGCGTCAGCTGAACAGCTGCTTCCATTGAGCCTGGGGATTCTGTTCTTGAGCAGCGCCCTTGGCGGTTTCCTGCTGCTCACGCGCCTCAAAGGCAATAGCCTGCAGCACTGCTAACATCTGCAGAAGAGGCCGGAAAGCCCGACACAAAAATGCCAGAGGCCCCGCAATCGCGAGGCCTCTGGCATTTCTAGCTACCGCAGGGTTCAACCAAATGGCCGTAACCCCTGACGCAAACCAAACAGGAACAGCAAAAGGTCCTGGTCCGGCGCAACCTGTGCCTGCTGCTGCTGTTTCGCTTCCCGCGGCAACGCGCACTGGTCGGCCATTTCAGCCTTGCTGAACACGGTCGGCCTGGGCTCTTCCCAGGCAGCCACCGCCACGGTGGTGACCGCCAGGCCAGCTACCAGGAACAAAGCTCGAGCGATTTCTAGTTTCATTACCCTAACCCTTTGACAGCGCTGCCAAACGCCATCTTGTAAAAGTAGAGCAGCGTCTGCCATTCCGCGTCATTGAGCGACGAATGGCGGCGCAGTTGGCGCAGGTCGTTGCCAGCCGCACGCTGACAACTGATGCGCCGCCTGCACTTCTCAAGGTCCAGCAGCGCCACTTCGACGCGCGCTTGCTCGCCTTCGCCAATCACCTTGATGAATACGTGCTTGCCATACAGGCAGCCGTGCTGCCAGTGCCCCAGGTGCATACGCGCCAGGTTATCCGCCAGGTCCTTGAGCATGCGCTCATGCACCACCTGCGGGTAGCGCTCGCGGGCACCTTCGGCATGCCAGGTGTCTAGCTCGACAAAACCATCCAGCGCTTCGCTCACCAGCAGCGCACGCCACTGGTGGTCGGCATCGCGTTCGGCGCCACAGAAGACAATGCGGGGTACACGCACACCCAGTTGCTCGAAACTGTTCAACGCATCGAGTTCACGCAATACGGTCGGCCGGCCGAAAGGGTGCAGCAGGCTGCGATAGATATGCCCGACCTGGCGCTTGGCATACAGCAGCTTGCCGCTGGCATCGTTGAGGCGTTGCACACCACTCTCGCCGCCGCGGCGCTGGTTAGGCTCCTCGACCCACTCGCCCTGTTGGCGCCAGTAAAAATCGAACCGCGACTCCCCGTTCTGGGCTACAGCCATCAAACACTACCCCTTACGCAATACATAGACCCGCCACATGGCATAGAACGGCAGGAAGTCGAGGCGTTCCTGGATTCTGAAGCCGGCGGCCCTGAATTCTTCTTCAACCGTTTCGGCAGGTAACACGAAACGGTTCTGGTAATTGTCCTGCTCGGCCTTGGCACTGCGGCGGTGTTCCAGTTTTTTCCGGCGCCAGGCCTTGAAATTGCCATCCACCCACAGTGAAAGGATCACACTATCACGGCTAACCCGCTGAAATTCCGAAAGAATGGTCTTTCGGTGGGCAGATTCGCCAATGTGATGGAACAGGCGCATGCAGAAAATGCTGTCCACCGCGTTATCCGGCAGGTCAATGGCAAACGCTGACGTCTGCAAAGGACGTACCCGCGCCACCACTTCTGGCGGTTGCGCGGCGCACGCTGTCTCGATCATCGCTTCGGAATTGTCGGCACCAATAATCACCCTGTTGGGCTTTTCTGCCAACAGCGGCCAGAAGCGGCCCGCACCGCACGGCAGGTCCAGTACCAGGCCAGGCTCACCTGCCAATGCCAGGGCGCGGCGCGCCAGTTGCTCATCTCGCTTGTGGGAAAGGCGTCGCGCCAGGCCGTCCTGGTGCTTGAGAAAGTACTCACGCGCATGGTCTTTGTCGTACTTCTCGGAAAATTCAAGCTTGATGGGGCTACGCATTGGGCATCTCCTGACTCCAGTGCCGCTCACCTTAGGCAAGCAAGCGTTGGAATCAGGTCACGCCAATGTGAAAAAAATGTTGCCCTCCCTTCGACCTGTTACAAGCCATTACTCGGCCATGGCGTTCAGGTCGCCTTTGCCCGTGGTACTGCTCAGGTCTACCTGGAAACGGCAACCATGCGGCAAGGTGGATGTCAGGGTGACACGCCAGCCTTGGTCATCACAGATCCGCTGTACCAGCGAAAGCCCCAGCCCCAGGCCCTCACCGCGCCGCTCATCGCCGCGTACGAACGGCTTGAACATGGCCTCGCGCTGCTCTTCGGGAATGCCCACACCGCTGTCCTCCACACTGAAACCGTTGGCTTCCAGGCTCAGGCGGATGTAGCCGCTGTCGGTGTAGTGCGCAGCATTACGCAACAGGTTACCCATCACTGACTGCAGGAAAGTGGCGTTGTACAGCACCGGGCTTGCGCTGACGCGGCCATCGAAGTACAGGGTAAGGCCCTTCTGCTCGATGGTATCGCGCCACACGCCGATAAGCTCGTCGGCCACTTCGCGAAGGGTCGCCTGCGAAGCCACCGCCCCCTCGTCACGCTGCGCCCGCGCCAGCATCAGGAAGGTCTTGACCAGTTCGCGCATTTCTTCGGTGGCCCGCGCCACGCGCTCCACCTGGCTACGCGCGCGGGCGTCGAGGTTGGGGTTCTCCATCAGCAGTTCGCAGGACGTGGCCAACACCATCAAAGGCGTACGCAGTTCGTGGCTGACGTCACTGGTGAACAGCCGTTCGCGGGTCAGTGCGTCGCGCAGGCGGCCCAGGGTGTCATCGAAAGCCACTGCCAACTGGCCAACTTCGTCCGCGGCATAGTCCGGTGCCAGCGGCGGGGCCAGGCCCAGCAGCTGGTCACGGTGGCGTACCTGGCGAGCCAGGCGGATCACCGGCGCCATCACCCGGCGCGCCACCAGCCAGCCGAGGATAACGGCCAGCACCAGGCTGAGCACGAAGCCCACCACCACCACCGCGAACAGCACGCGCTCGCGTTCTTCGAAGTCGCTCTGGTCCTGCAGCAGCACATAACGGCGGCCATCGACGATCTCGACCATGGCGTGGTACGACAGCTGGTCGCGAAACACCTCGTGAAAGCCCCGGTCGAGGTGGCGCAGATCTTTGGGCAGCTCGAAGTCGTCACGCCCGCCGCTGAAGTAGAACAGCTGATCGGGGCGTGGCCGGTGGCTCCAGTCGCTGACGCTGTCCATGCGCAGCAGGCGCTGCAGGTCACCGCCCAATACCGAGGAAATCAACCGCTCTTCGACCAGGTGCACAGTGGCAACGATGCCGAAGGCGAACGCCCCGGCCACCAGCGCGCTCATCAAGGCAAAGGCGATGATGATGCGCTGGGCAAGGCTTTGCTTAAACTCCATCGCGACCCTCGGCGAGGCGATAGCCGACGCCATGGACGGTATGCAGCAACGGTTTTTCAAACGGTTTGTCGATCACCTGGCGCAGCTGGTGTACATGGCTGCGCAGGCTGTCGCTGTCAGGGCAGTCGTCGCCCCACAAAGCCTCTTCCAGCACTTCGCGGCGCAGTACGTGCGGGCTTTTCTGCATCAGCACTGCCAGCAGCTTGAGACCGACCGGGTTGAGCTTGAGCAAGCGCCCCTGACGGGTAACCTCCAGGGTGTCGAGGTCGTAGCTGAGGTCGGACACCTGCAGCGTGCGGCGCCCACCGCCCTGGGCACGGCGCAGCACCGCTTCGATGCGGGCCGCCAGCTCCGACAGGGCGAACGGCTTGAGCAGGTAGTCGTCGGCACCGGAGCGGAAGCCTTGCAGGCGGTCGTCCAGCTGGTCGCGGGCGGTAAGCATGATCACCGGCGTGTCGCGGCGGGCGTCCTCACGCAAGCGCTTGCAGAGGGTGTAGCCATCGATGCCGGGCAGCATGATGTCCAGCACGATCAGGTCGTAGTGTTCGGTGGCCGCCAGGTGCAGGCCGGACAGGCCGTCCTGGGCGCAGTCGACGGTATAGCCCTTCATGCCCAGATAATCGGCCAGGTTGGCCAGGATATCGCGGTTGTCTTCAACCAAAAGAATGCGCATCGGTTTCTCCTGTGCGGCGCTTCTCGCTGTGGTGCGCGGCAGGCGCAGCTTAAGGCCAATGCCTGCATGGTGCCAGCCCCAAGCAAAATTCACCGCACTTGACGGTTTTTTCACTGATCCTTCACGGACACAGGATAGCGGGCGGCCGACAATGCCCGATCTTTTTCGTGCCCTGGAGCCGTCATGCAGCAACGAACCCGCCCTCGCCCGATCAATTACTGGCTGTACCTCGGCATACCCTTGGCGACTGCGCTGGCCTTGATCCTGCTGGAGCTGACTTCAGTCGACATGGATGTGGCCAACCTGTTCTTCGATCCCGCTGCCGGGCAGTTCATTGGCCGCCACAGTTATCTGCTGGAAACCATCCTGCACGACCGGGTCAAGCAACTGGTGATCTTGCTGGGTGTGTTGTCGCTGCTGACGTTTGCCGCCAGTTTCTTCTGGAAGCGCCTGTTCGGCTGGCGCCGCGAACTGGGCTGCCTGGTGCTGGCCCTGGGCCTGTCCACAGCCTTTGTCACGCCGCTGAAAAAGGTGACCCAGGTGCAGTGCCCGTGGAGCCTGACCCAGTTTGGCGGCACGGAAACCTACAGCAAGCTGCTGGAGCCGCGTCCGGCCACCGACAAGCCTGGGCTGTGCTGGCCGGGTGGGCATGCAGCTACCGGGTTCTGCCTGTTTGGTCTGTTCTTCATGCTGCGTGATCGAAAGCCGCGGTTGGCACGGGTGGCGTTCGTAGTGGCGCTGATAGCCGGATCAGTGCTGGGTGTGGGGCGGATGATGCAGGGGGCGCACTTTTTGTCGCACAACGTGTGGACGGCCGTGTTCTGCTGGTTGATCGGGTTAGGGTCGTATTACCTGGTTCTGTATCGGCGGGGCGTGGTGGAGGCGCCATCTGTCGAACCTAGCGTCGCCTGACAGAGGGGCCGCTTTGCGGCCCATTCACAGCACAAGGCTGCGAAGAGGCCCTCACAGGAAAATAAAAAGCCCCGGTTCTCACGAACCGGGGCTTTTTAATGGTGCAGGGGGTAAGGCTGGCTTACATCATGCCGCCCATGCCACCCATGCCGCCCATATCTGGCATGCCGCCGCCAGCTGGGGCTTCGCTCGGAGCGTCAGCAATCATGGCTTCGGTGGTGATCATCAGACCGCCGATCGAAGCAGCAGCTTGCAGGGCCGAACGGGTGACCTTGGCCGGGTCCAGGATACCCATCTCGATCATGTCGCCGTATTCGCCGGTAGCAGCGTTGTAACCGTAGTTGCCGGAACCTTGCTTGACCTTGTCAGCGACAACGCTTGGCTCGTCGCCGGCGTTGGCAGTGATCTGGCGCAGCGGCGCTTCAACAGCGCGACGCAGCAGGGCGATACCGACGTTCTGGTCTTCGTTGTCGCCTTTCAGGTCAACGATTGCGTTCAGGGCGCGAACCAGGGCAACACCACCGCCAGGCACCACGCCTTCTTCAACGGCTGCACGGGTAGCGTGCAGGGCGTCTTCAACGCGGGCTTTCTTCTCTTTCATTTCAACTTCGGTGCCGGCACCGACCTTGATCACGGCAACACCGCCAGCCAGCTTGGCCAGACGCTCTTGCAGCTTCTCACGGTCGTAGTCCGAGGAAGTCTCTTCGATCTGGGCACGGATCTGCTTGACGCGCGCCTGGATGTCATCTTCAACGCCAGCGCCGTCGATGATGGTGGTGTTTTCCTTGGACAGGATGACGCGCTTGGCGTTACCCAGGTGCTCCAGGGTAGCGGTTTCCAGGGACAGGCCGATTTCTTCGGAGATGACCTGGCCGCCGGTCAGGACAGCGATGTCCTGCAGCATGGCCTTGCGACGGTCGCCGAAGCCCGGAGCCTTGACAGCAGCAACCTTGACGATGCCGCGCATGTTGTTGACTACCAGGGTAGCCAGCGCTTCACCTTCAACGTCCTCGGCAACGATCAGCAGAGGGCGGCCGGCCTTGGCAACGGCTTCCAGAACTGGCAGCAGCTCACGGATGTTGGAGATCTTCTTGTCGACCAGCAGCAGCAGTGGGCCTTCCAGCTCGGCAACCATGGTGTCCGGCTTGTTGACGAAGTACGGCGACAGGTAGCCGCGGTCGAACTGCATGCCTTCTACAACAGACAGTTCGTTATCCAGGCCCGAGCCTTCTTCAACGGTGATCACGCCTTCTTTACCGACTTTTTCCATGGCTTCGGCAATGATGTTGCCGATGGAGTCGTCAGAGTTGGCGGAGATGGTGCCTACCTGAGCGATGGCCTTGGAGTCGGCGCATGGCTTGGACAGGTTTTTCAGCTCGGCAACAACGGCGGCGGTCGCCTTGTCGATGCCGCGCTTCAGGTCCATCGGGTTCATGCCGGCAGCGACGGCTTTCAGGCCTTCGTTGACGATGGCCTGAGCCAGAACGGTAGCGGTGGTGGTGCCGTCACCGGCAGCGTCGTTGGCCTTGGAAGCAACTTCCTTGACCAGCTGGGCGCCCATGTTTTCGAAGGCGTCTTTCAGCTCGATTTCTTTGGCGACGGAAACGCCGTCCTTGGTGATGGTTGGCGCGCCGAAGCTCTTGGCCAGTACCACGTTACGGCCTTTCGGGCCCAGGGTCGCTTTTACAGCGTCAGCCAGTACGTTGACACCAACCAGCATTTTCTTACGAGCGGAATCGCCAAACTTTACGTCTTTAGCAGCCATGATCGTTTAATCCTTGAAATTCTTTGGAGTAACGGGAAGTCGGGGAAATCAGCCTTCGACAACGGCGAGGATTTCGTTCTCGGCCATGACCAGCAGGTCTTCGCCATCGACTTTCACGGTGTTGCTGCCCGAGTAAGGGCCGAAGACCACTTTGTCACCCACTTTCACGGCCAGCGCGCGAACTTCGCCGTTGTCCAGGATGCGACCGGTGCCGACGGCTACAACTTCGCCGCGGTTTGGTTTTTCAGCGGCCGAACCCGGCAGGACGATACCGCCAGCGGTTTTCGATTCTTCTTCGCTGCGACGGATGACTACGCGGTCATGCAGAGGACGAAGCTTCATTGTCGATCTCTCCCAAATTGTGGTTTTCATCGGCCGGTATCGACACCGGCGGGTTGATGCTGTCCGGCGTTGCCGGGAAGTGGCCCGCGTTGGGCGAACCACTTGTGTAATGTCTGGTGTTGCCACCAGAAACCTTGCGGTGACCACATACATGAGGCCGCCATAATCAATTACAAGGCTAGGTACACAAAATTTTTCATCAGGCCGAAAAAGACCGGGGCCGCTTTTGCGGCCCCGGTGCGTTCTACTTGTCGCGGCGCTCGTACTCGCCTTCGATCACGTTCGGGCGATGGCCGCCCTCACGCGGCTGCGCCTGGAACGGGTCGTCCTGGAACGCTCGCTGGCGCATGGCCTGGGCCTCGGCACGCTCGCGCATCTTGCGCGCAGCCAGATGACGGGTGAACGGCAGGAGGCACACCAGGCCGAGCACGTCGCTGATGAAGCCTGGCAACAGCAGCAGGCCGCCACCGACGGCCAGCATCATGCCCTGGAACATGTCTTCGGCGGGCAGTTCACCGCGCTGCAGGCTCTCACGGGCACGCAATGCGGTGGCCAGCCCGGCCACCCGCATCACCAGCACGCCCAAGGCGGAGCCGGCGATGATCAGCAGCAGCGCCGGGAAGAACCCGATCGCGGCACTGACCTTCACGAACACGAACAGCTCCAGCACGGGAAACAGCAGAAACAACAGTAGAAAAGCACGCATCAAAGCAATCCTCGTTGGAAGACAACCTTCCTGTAAGACCTACAGATGGATGCAGATGCTCGGTTTTTCAACCCTCGACCTGCGCCGCAGTGGGCCACTGGTCAGCGCGCGCCAGCAAAACAAGGGCTTCGCGGACTTGTGTCGGCGTATTGCAAATACTGGGAAAAGGCAACCAGTGCACCGCCTGGCCAATGCGCAGGTGCATGCCCTCGCTGTCCACCCCGGCCATCTGCGCCGGCACATGCTGTGGCAGGTCGGTCAGCGCTACATAGTGGGCGATGGCGTTGGCATGATCGCTGTTCATGTGCTCGACCATGCTCGCCTCGGCTTTGCCGGCGAACGGGTTGGGCAAGGTCACCTGGTCGAGCCAGTGGATCGCGCCAAAGCCGCCAATGTAGCGGTGACGCACGGGCTGCAATACCCAGAAGTCGAAGTCGTGGGCCTTGTGGTAGTTGGCCGCGTCCGGGAAATAGCGGTAGTAGCGCTCGGCAGCCGCTTCCACAGTGGCCTCGTCGACCAGCTTGTGCGCCTCGGCCATCACGGTCAGGCGCCCTACTGCCTGCACATCCTCGGCCTCGCGCTCACCCACCAGCAGCGAGCACTTGGGGTCTTTCTGCAGGTTGTGGGTGTGCTGGGCGATGCGGCTGATCAGGATCAACGGGTTACCGTCGGCGTCAAGGCAATACGGCACGACCGAGCCGAACGGGTAGCCCGGCATTGACTTGGAATGGGTCGAGAGCACGCCGCGGTACTCCTTGAGCAGCAGTTCCCGGGCTGGGCGGATGGCGTTGGTACTCACTTGAGGGCAGCTCCTGGCGGACTGGGAGGGGGACAAGATAAGCATTATCACCCAATGCTGCCAATGGGGCTGCTGTGCAGCCCCCGGCGATTTACCAGGTAACGCCGAAGCCAGCGGTATAGCGGGTCTTGTCCAGGTCACTTTCACGCGTGCCGGTGATAATGTCCTTTTCAGCCTTGAGGTTCAGCGAGGCCCACTCGGTGACCTTGTAGCGCAGGCCAACTTCGGCATCCAGCGAGTAGTCGGCCACGCCACCCAGCGGCTTGGCGAACTCGCCGTTGGTAAACAGCTGCACGTTCTTGCCGATCAGGTAGCGGGTGTAGTCCCACTTTACCGCTGCGGAATAGAAGTTGTCCTTGCCGCCGTCCTGGTACTCGAAGTCGGTGCGGTTGATCAGTGAACCCAGCGAGAACGCCCCCAGTTCATCGTCCCAGAACTGGTAACCCGGGCCGGTACCGACAGTGCGCTGACGGGCCAGGTCTTCGATGCGGTCACGCTTGTATTCCGCACGCCCCTGCCAGAACCACTTCTCGGTAATGAAGCGGTCCAGTGCGTACTCGGCGCTCCAGTTGTCGGTAGTGGTGACGTCGTCCTTGGTCTCGCGGTTGTATTCGCCTTCGGCATTGTGCCGCCAGCGGCCATGGCGAGCGGTGGTCTTGAAGCCTACGTCGTAATCGTCGGTGTCGTTCTCGGCGCGCTTGTAGTCCAGCGCCACATCGACGTTGCCTTTCCACACGAAGTCCTCGACCAGCGGTTTGGGCTTCATGATCTGCTCGATGCTGGCCAGT
The DNA here is from genome assembly GCF_900187545.1 of Pseudomonas sp. Irchel 3F3. NCBI lineage: Bacteria > Pseudomonadati > Pseudomonadota > Gammaproteobacteria > Pseudomonadales > Pseudomonadaceae > Pseudomonas > Pseudomonas sp. Irchel 3F3. The sequence continues at coordinate 265,098 of NZ_FYDS01000005.1, forward strand.
TCCACAGTCTTCGGCGCCTCGCCGTTGGCCAAGGTCACCTTGCCGGGCTCTGCGGCTTTCAGCGACTTGGCTTTTTCACCGGTGTAGGCGTCTTGCTTGACCAGCATCTCCTGGTCGCTTTCCAAGGTCTGGACTTGTTTCCAGTCCAGCGCAATGGACCCACCGTACGGGGTTTCCAGCAGCAGCTTGCCGCCGTCGAAGACTTTGATCTTGCCACTGAGCCGGTCACCGTTCTTCATCCATACGGTGTCGGCCAACACCGGAGAGGCGCACAAGGAGGCAGCTAGCAGGCACAACAACGATCTAGAATACATAAGCGGGCTATGGGTTCGATTTGACAAAAAAGCCGGGCATTATCCAGATACCGACGGCCAGAGCAAGGACAGACCGAGCACATGGCGTTGAGTTCAACTCTCATTTGCCGGACCACCGGTCCAGTTTCATCTGCAGCCCAAGGGGGGCGTGATGTCTGATGGATATGAGCACGCACTGGGGAGTGCCGAGGGCCGACGAACGGTGTTGTACTCGGTACTCGGCCAAGTGCCGCCCGGCAAGGTGGTGAGCTACGGCCAACTGGCCGAGCTGGCGGGGCTTGGCCGCGCGGCACGTTGGGTCGGGCGCACCCTTGGGCAGCTGCCGGCAGACACCCGGCTGCCCTGGCACCGGGTACTCGGCGCAGGTGGCCGGCTGAGCCTGGCATTGGGTACGCCATCAGGGGATGAACAGCGGGCGCGATTACGCGCAGAGGGTGTGAATGTAACCAACAATCGTGTGGATATGTCGCGCCATGGCTGGCGCCCAATGGAGCACAGCGGTTAGAGTGCGCGCTTTGTTTTCGTAAACTTGAGGCAGATGTTGGCCCATGCCCCGTAAAACCTGGCGCGCTGCGCTTGCTGCCTATGCCAGCCCGTCAACCTTGGTACTTTTGCTGCTCGGTTTCGCCGCTGGCCTGCCCTACATGCTGGTGTTCTCGACCCTGTCCGTGTGGTTGCGTGAAGCCGGCGTTGCCCGCGAAACCATTGGTTACGCCAGCCTGATCGGCTTGGCCTACGCCTTCAAATGGGTGTGGTCGCCGCTGCTGGACCAATGGCGCCTGCCGCTACTCGGCGGCCTGGGGCGCCGGCGCTCGTGGTTGCTGCTGTCGCAAGCGCTGGTGGTGGTCGGGCTGGTTGGCATGAGCCTGTGCGACCCGCAACAACACCTGTCGTGGTTGATTGCCATGGCGGTGCTGGTAGCGTTCGCCTCTGCCACACAAGATATCGCCGTCGACGCCTATCGCCTGGAAATCGCCGACGACCAACGCCAGGCCGCACTCGCCGCCAGCTACATGGCCGGTTACCGGGTGGCCGCATTGCTCGCCACGGCAGGCGCACTGTTCTTCGCCGAATGGTTCGGCTCCACGGGTTTCAGTTATTTGCACAAGGCCTGGGCCGGCACGTATGTGATGTTCGGGGTGATGATGCTGCCCGCCCTGTTCACCACGCTGGTCATGCGCGAGCCGCCAGTGCCCATGCGTACCCAATTGTCGGCAGCGCGCTATGGGCTGATGCACCAGCTGGCGTCGGTGTTCGTACTGATCATCCTGCTGGTGTCGGTACCCGCCAGCTTTACCCAGATGTTCAATACCGGCTGGTCCAGCGTCATTTCCGGTGATGCCACGCCGCTCGACCTGTTGCTGGAAGACCGCGCTTTCCTGCGCCTGATCCTCTATGTGCTGCTGAGCTGGGCGTGCCTGTCCAGCCTGGGCCGCCGGGGCCTGGCCCCGGTGCTGACCCCGGTCAACGACTTCATCACCCGCTATCGCTGGCAGGCCCTGCTGCTGCTTGGTCTGATCGCCACGTATCGCATGTCGGATACCGTGATGGGCGTGATGGCCAACGTGTTCTACATCGACATGGGCTTCACCAAGGACCAGATCGCCAGTGTCAGCAAGATCTTCGGCCTGATCATGACCTTGGTCGGCGCCGGGGTTGGCGGCCTGCTGATCGTGCGTTTTGGCATCATGCCGATCCTGTTCATCGGCGGTATAGCCTCGGCCGGCACCAACATCCTGTTCCTGATGCTGGCCGACATGGGGCCGAACCTGGAAATGCTGGTGGTGACCATCTCGCTGGACAACTTCAGCTCCGGCATGGCCACCTCGGCCTTTGTTGCCTACCTGTCGAGCCTGACCAACCTGAAGTTCTCGGCGACGCAGTACGCGCTGCTTAGCTCGATCATGCTGCTGTTGCCGCGGCTGATCGGCGGGTATTCAGGGGTTATGGTGGAGAAGTTCGGCTACCACGACTTCTTCCTGATCACCGCATTGCTGGGTGTGCCTACGCTGATTCTGATCGCCCTCCAGTGGCGCCAGGAAGCCGGGCGAGGCAAGCCGGTGGCAGAGGAAGGTTCAGCCGCTGAGCGGCCCTGAAAGAACTCTATCCCTGTACCGGCCCTTTCGCGGGTAAACCCGCTCCCACAGGTACTGCACAGCGCTCAAAGACGGTGCCGTACCTGTGGGAGCGGGTTTACCCGCGAAAGGGCCGGTACAGCCAACTGAATTTACTGAGCAACAGCCCCTTCCCCAGGCCGCCCACCGACGACAAACCACAACGGCCACAACGCCAGAGCCCCCGCCACACCCGCCGCCATGGCAAAGTGCAACAAGCTGGCCCCGGCGCCGATCATCGCCAGCACCGCACCGCCCAACCCCAGCAGGGCAATGGTGATCATCCCCAGCATGGCCGAGACCAGGCCTTTGCTCTGTTCGCTGGAGAACAATGTCATGCGGTACAGCACAGCGTTGGCCACACCCAGCCCCAGCGCGTACAGCGACATGCCCGCCACCACACTGGTAACGCTCGGCCAGGACCAGGTCGCCAGCACCATCAGGCACAAGCCGGCCAGGTAAGGCCATAGCGCGCCACGCACCAGGGCCGGGAGTGGGTAGCGATCGGCGATGCGGTTGATGATCAGGTTACCGAGGATCAGCCCGCCAAACACCGGCAGCTGCCACAACGCATATTCCATCGTGCTCAGCCCCTCATCGTGGATGAGCAGCACCGGCGACAGGCCGATCCAGCCAATCAGCGGCAAACCGACCAGGCCCAACGCAGCGCTGCCAGCGACAAAGCGCCGGTTCGTCAGCAACTGACCGTAGCCCGCCAGCAGTGGCAGCAGGTGAATCGGCGTGAACGCCAGGCGCGAGCCGTCGCGGCGTTCCACACCGAGAGTCTCCGGCATCAGGCGGTACAACAGCCCCCACACCAGCACCGCGCCAATGGCAAAGGCCACGAACAGCCAGCGCCAGTCCAGCCACTGCAGCAGCAGGGTTCCCACCAATGGCCCAAGCAGGGGTGACAGCAAGGCGATGTTGGCCAGCAAGGCCATCATGCGCACAGCGTCAGCCTCGCTGAAGGCTTCGTTCAGGGCCGGGTAGCTGACTGTGACGACAAAGCCGAGGCCGATGCCCTGCAACAGGCGCAGCAGGTTGAACAGGCCAATGTCGTGAACCCAGAAGGTGGCCAGACAGGCCAGGCCGAAAAACGCGCAGCCAACCAGAAGCAGCGGACGCCGGCCATAACGGTCGGCCAGTGGACCGATCAGCCATTGCAGCACCACGCCCCCCAACAGATAGAGGTTCAGGGCATGGGGGATGTAGTCGGGGCTGGCGTTCAGGTCGCCCACCACCACCGGCATGGCCGGCATGACGGCGTCGCTGGCCAAATAAGTCAGCAGCTCGAACAAGGCCAGGGTCAGGCCGAACAACAAGGCGCGCAGCGGGGTGATGTACAGCAGTGGTTTCATGATGGCATATCGGGTGTGGCAGGTGGGGCCAGGGTATATGCCAGAAAAGTCGAGCAATTGCTGTGAACAAGTGTAAAACCGGGGCCGCTTCGGGGCTTGCCCGCTTGCACAGAGGTCAAGCAATCCCTGTGAGAGCGGGCAACCCCGCGAAAGGGGCACGCAGCGGCCCCTTTGATGACAACGCGGTACTACTGCGTGGCCGTTTCCTGCACCACACGAATCACCCGCTGCGGAAACGGAATGTCGATCCCCTCGGCTTTCAGGCGGTCACGCGCCTGCTCGTTGAGCATGAACATCACGTCCCAGTAATCGGACGTCTTGGTCCACAAGCGCAGCGAGACGGTAATCGAGCTGTCGCCCAGCGTCGCCACTACCGCCTGCGGTGCCGGGTCGGGCAGAACACGCGGGTCCTTTGCCAGCTCCAGCAGCACGTTGCGGGCCTTCTGCAGGTCGGCCTCGTAGTCCACACCCACATCGAATACCACCTTGCGGGTAGGCTGGCGGTTGGTGTTGGTAATGATGCCGTTGGACAGGCTGCCGTTAGGCATGATCACAGTCTTGTTGTCACCGGTACGCAACACGGTGTGGAAGATCTGGATGCTGTCGACTGTCCCGGCAACGCCCTGCGCCTCGATCCAGTCACCGATGCGGAAGGGGCGGAACATCAGGATCAGCACACCACCGGCAAAGTTCGCCAGGCTGCCCTGCAAGGCCAGGCCGATAGCCAGGCCCGCAGCACCGATAGCGGCCACGAACGAGGTGGTCTCGATGCCAATCATCGAGGCCACGCTGACCAACAGCAGCACCTTCAGCACGATGTTCGCCAGGGTGCTGATGAAACCCTGCAGCGCCAGGTCGGCGTTGCGCAAGCCCACCAGCTTGCCGAGGCGTGCGCTGACTTTGTTGATGATCCACCAGCCCACCGCCAGGGTCAGCAGTGCCAGCAGCACACGGCTGCCGTACTCCATGATCAAGGGGATCCAGGTCTGGGATTGGCGGACGAGCTGATCGACTTCAGCGTTCAAATCCATATTCATCTCCTGATGCCGAGCGGCAAGTACACGGTAGAACAGGCTGCGCGCATTCACACAGCCCCGGCCCCCATGGACATCATTGCGCCATCGGGGTTCCGGCCCGCAACCGCATCAATCGCGGAAGTTGTTGAACTGCAGCGGCATGTCGAATTCCTTGGTGCGCAGCAGCGCAATGGCTTCCTGCAGGTCGTCACGCTTCTTGCCGGTGACCCGCACCTGCTCACCCTGGATGGCGGCTTGCACTTTCAGCTTGCCATCCTTGATGGTGGCAACGATCTTCTTCGCCAGGTCTTTGTCGATGCCTTCGCGGAATTTGGCTTCCTGCTTCTTTTCCTTGCCGGAAGGGTACGGGTCCTTGGTTTCCAGGCACTTCACGTCGATCTTGCGCTTGACCAATGCAAGGCGCAGGATTTCCAGCATCGCTTCGAGCTGGAATTCTTCCTCGGCGGTGAGCATCACGGTCTGATCTTTGTCCTTGAACTCAAAGGTGCCCTTGCCTTTCAGGTCGTAACGGCGATCAAGTTCCTTGATGGCGTTATCAACGGCGTTCTGCACTTCGTGCTTGTCCAGTTCCGATACCACGTCGAACGAAGGCATGGTTGTTCTCCCAAAATAAAAGCGCGCTCAGGCTGAAGATGGAGCGCGCTGGGTTTGACGGTTAAAATGCGGACTCATTATAACGGGTTGCGAAACGCATATGAGCAGCACCTGGCATATTCTCGGCGCCGGTAGCCTGGGCAGCCTATGGGCCTGCCGCCTGGCGCGCACAGGCAAGGCAGTGCGCCTGATCCTGCGTGACGGGCAACGGCTGCAGGCTTATCAGCAGGCTGGCGGCCTGACACTGGTCGAACAGGACCACTCCCAGCACTACGCCATCCCTGCCGAAACCGCGCAGGCACAGGGCCCCATCCACCGCCTGCTGGTGGCCTGCAAGGCCTACGACGCAGCCCCGGCGATCGCCAGTGTGGCAGCGCGTCTGGCCGAGGGGGCCGAAGTACTGTTGCTGCAAAACGGCCTGGGCAGCCAGGACGAAGTGGCCGACCTGGTGCCCCACGCACGCTGCATCTTCGCCTCCAGCACTGAAGGGGCCTTTCGCGAGGGGGGCTGGCAGGTGCGCTTTGCCGGCCACGGTTTCAACTGGCTGGGCGACCCACGCAACCCGACAACACCCGCCTGGTTCGATGACCTGCACCAAGCCGGCATACCTGCCGAGTGGACGGTCGATATCCTCACCCGCCTGTGGCGCAAGCTGGCGCTCAACTGCGCCATCAACCCGCTGACCGTGCTACACGAATGCCAGAACGGCGGGTTGCTTGGGCACCTGGCTGAAGTCGATGCGCTGTGCGCCGAACTGGTCCAGTTGCTGCGGCGCTGCGGCCAGCCGCAAGCGGCAGATGAGCTCAGCGAAGAAGTGCAGCGGGTGATCCTTGCCACCGCAGCCAACTACTCTTCCATGTATCAGGATGTGCGCGCGGGCCGACGCACCGAGGTGCACTACCTGCTCGGCCATGCCTGTCGGGCGGCCGGGCGCCACGGCCTGCAACTGCCACAGCTTGAACACTTGCTGCAGCGCCTGGTCGATAACTTGCGCATGCGTGGCTTGCCCTGCGACTGACGCGCCCCTTTCAACCGGATACGGACATTGCCTAGCCCATGACCTTGCGCCAACGCCTGGAAAACCTCCCGGTCGGGCAGAAGCTGCTGGCGGCCCTGCTGGTATTGCTGGTGACCATCCTGCTGGTGGCCAACCTCACCTTCATTAGCGCCGCCTACTGGATCACCCAGGAAAGCATGGCGCCGCAGGCACTGCAGACCATCGGCCGGCTGGTGGCCAACCCGCAGCTGGCGGCCCGCGCTGGCGACACCCCGGAAACCGCCAGTGCCCTGCTCAAGGAACTGGACAGCTACACGCCGCTACGCGCCGCCGCTGTCTACGGCGGCGACGGGCGTATGCTGGCACAACTGCAGCATGGCGAGCCGCTGGCCCTGCCCAAGCGTTTTCGCAACATAGACGGCTGGCGCCTGATGGAGTTTCGCAGCACCCAGCTGATCCGCATACCGCGCGACGCCAACCCGCCTGCACACCTGCTGCTGGTGGCCAGCAGCGAGCTGCCCATGGCGTTCTACACCGGCACACTGAGCGCCAGCCTGGGCATACTGGTGTTCAGCATCCTGCTGTGGATTGTGGTCGCCCGGCAGATAAAACGCCTGATCACCCAGCCGATCAACCAGCTCGAAGAGCTCAGCCGCCAGGTCACCCGCGAAGAGAGCTACGCCTTGCGGGCCAAGCGCGGCAACGACGACGAAATCGGCAGCCTGGCCGAAGCCTTCAACACCATGCTCTCGCGCATCGAAGGCCGCGAGCAGCAGCTAAAACGCGCACGAGACGAATTCCAGAGCGCCTACGACCAGGCCCAGGGCCTGGCCGAGGAAACCCGCCATACCAACCGCAAACTTGAGTTGGAAGTGCAGGTGCGCAGCAAGATCGAGAAAAAACTCACAGGCTTCCAGAACTACCTCAACAGCATCATCGACTCGATGCCCTCGGCGCTGATCGCCCTCGACGAACAGCTCTACGTGACCCAGTGGAACCACGAAGCCACGGTGCTTTCCGGTACGCCACTGGACGAAGCGCTGAACCAGCCAGTATTCATTGCCTTCGAGCCGCTCAAGCCGTTCTTGCCACAGTTGAAGGAAACCGTGGAAAAGCACCGCGTCGCGAAAATCGAGCGGGTCACCTGGCCCAAAGGCGATGACCTGCGCCACTACGCTTTGACCTTCTACCCCCTGACCGGCGGCGGTGGGCGCGGCGTGGTGATCCGTATCGATGACATTACCCAGCGCCTGTCGCTGGAAGAGATGATGGTGCAATCCGAAAAGATGCTCTCGGTCGGTGGACTGGCGGCGGGCATGGCCCACGAGATCAACAACCCGCTGGGCGCCATCCTGCACAACGTGCAAAACATTCGCCGACGCCTGTCGTCCGAGCTGCCGCGCAACCAGGAGCAGGCCGAAGAGCTGGGCATCGACCTGGCCACGGTCAACCGCTACCTGGACAGCCGTGAGGTGCCACAGTTGCTCGATGGCATTCAGCAGGCCGGTGCCAGGGCAGCGAAGATCGTTACCCACATGCTCAGCTTCAGCCGCCGCAGCAACCGCCAGTTGGCGCCGTGCGACCTGCCGGCACTGATCGACCAGGCGGTGGAAATTGCTGGCAATGACTTTGACCTGGCCATCGGCTTCGACTTCAAGGGCCAGGCCATCGTGCGCCAATTCGACCCGGAGTTGGGCCCTGTGCCATGCACCGCCAACGAACTGGAACAGGTACTGCTCAACCTGCTGAAAAATGCGGCTCAGGCCATCCACGTGCGGCCACAGCCCAGCGAGCCCGGGCGCATCACCCTGCGCACCCGGCTGAACCCGCCATGGGCGGAAATCCAGGTCGAGGACAATGGCGTCGGCATGCCCGAGGCGGTGCGCAAACGCACCTTCGAGCCGTTCTTCACCACCAAGGAAATCGGCCAAGGCACCGGCCTGGGCCTGTCGGTTTCGTATTTCATCATCACCAACAACCACAAGGGGCAGATGGAAGTGCAGTCCACGCCCGGCCAGGGCACCTGCTTTACCCTGCGCCTGCCCCTTGGCCAGCCGGCGACACCGGCCAACACGGAGAAGTGACATGGGCTACCGCCTGTCGAAGATCTACACACGCACCGGCGACACGGGCGAAACCGGCCTGGGCGACGGACGCCGGGTGCCCAAAGACCACCCGCGGATCGAGGCAATTGGCGAGGTGGACAGCCTGAACAGCCAGTTGGGCTTGCTGCTTGCGGGGCTGGACGAGCAAGGCCTGGACGAGGTGAGCGCCGTGCTGATGCCGTGTCAGCACCGCTTGTTCGACCTGGGCGGTGAGCTGGCGATGCCGAGCTACCAGGCATTGACCCTGGCGGAGGTGGAACGCCTGGAAGCAGCCATCGATGTGTGGAACGAAGAGCTGGGGCCGTTGAAGAACTTCATTTTACCCAGTGGTTCGGCGCTGGTGGCGCAAGCGCATGTGTGCCGCAGCCTGGCGCGCAGTGCAGAGCGACGTTGTCAGCAGTTGAATGCCGTGGAGCCACTGGAAGGCGTTGGGTTGGCGTATATCAACCGGCTTTCCGATCTGTTGTTCGTGGCGGCGCGGATCATCGGGCGGCGCCAGGGGGTGGATGAGGTTTTGTGGCAGCCTGCCGAGAAACCCAAAGGCTGATATTTCTGGGGCTGCTTTCAGCCCATTCGCGGGACAAGCCCGCTCCCACAGGTACCTCACTGCCCTGAGGTTCGGCGCATTACCTGTGGGAGCGGGCTTGCCCCGCGAATGGGCGGCGCAGCCGCCCCTGTTACAGGCAACTCACCTCTCGGGCCAGAACGCCCGGATCCCGGCAACACCCTGTGCCCCGGCTTCCCAGGCTTGCTCGCGCTGATCAGGCCCTACCCCACCCAGCAGGTAGACCGGTTTGTTGAACCCGGCTATCAACCGCTGCGCCTCATCCCACCCTAGCGGCACTGCCTCAGGGTGGGTCTGGGTCGCCTGCACCGGCGACAAGGTGACAAAGTCCACGCCCATCTGCTCCGCCAGCGCCAGCTCCTCGGCGCTATGGCAGGACGCTGCCAGCCAGCGCTCATTGGGAAATGGCCGGCCCTTGGCCGCGTACTTGCGCAGTTGCGCGGCCGTCAGGTGCCAGCCGGCCGCAGGGAAGTCACCCAGCCACTCCAGCGGCCCCTTGAGCATCAGCTGTGCCTTGCCTGCACACAGCCCGACTGCATCCACCGCGACATCGCGATACTTGGGGTCGTACATGTCCGGCGCCCGCAGCTGGATCAGGCGAGTACCGTTGGCCACCGCCTTCTGGATGCCCTTGAGCATCTGTGGCACTTCCAGGCCATCCGGGGTAATCAGGTACTGATCCGGCAGCCGCGCCGCAGCAACGATGGGCTTGTTGGCTTCAGGAAATTCATAGTGCGACAGATCCCGCGGGGCCACCCACTCCAGCGGCTGCCCTTCTGCGCCATGAGGTGCGCCCGTGAACGCTTCGACCTCGCGCACGTCCAGCAGCACCTGTTTGTCCGGGTAGTCATGGCTGACCTTGATCAGTGCACGCGAACGGGTCACCTCGATGCCCAACTCTTCGCGCAGCTCACGGGCCAGGGCCGCTTCAACGCCTTCGCCCTCTTCCACCTTGCCGCCGGGAAACTCCCACAGGCCGCCCTGGTGCTGGGTATCGGCTCTGCGTGCAATCAGAATGCGGCCGTCAGTACCTCGAATGACCGCCGCTACAACATGTATCCGTTTCACCCTTCACGCTCCGCCAGGCCGGCCTGCTGCCACGCCTGGAAGGCTGGCCACTGATAAATGGTTTCGATATAGGCTGCCGCCTCTGCCGGCACCTCCACGCGGTAGCTGCGCAGGCGCACGGCCACCGGGGCGAAGAAGGCGTCGGCCAGGGTCGGCTTGCCGAACAGGAACGGGCCGCTGTCCTTGGCCACCACGCGGCATTCGGACCACAGCGCGACGATACGGTCGATGTCGACCTGCACGTCCAGCGGCACAGTGTCGAGGGCCTGGTCACGCGACAAGTCGAACGGCATGGCCCCGCGCAGGGCAAAGAAACCGCTGTGCATCTGCGCGCAAGCCGAACGGGCCTGGGCGCGGGCGGCTGCGTCAGCAGGCCACAGTTGAGCGTCGGGGTGCTGTTCGTTGAGGTATTCGGCGATGGCCAGAGAATCGGCGATCACACCGTGCTCGCTCTTGAGCAACGGCACCTTGCCAGTGGAGGAAAATGCAAGGATACGCTGACGAGTATCAGGCTGGTTCAGCTTGATCACGGTTTCTTCGTAGGGCACGCCAGCCAGCTCGAGGGCCAGGGCGCCACGCAGCGACCAGGAGGAATACAGCTTGTCGCCGATGATCAGGTGATAGCTCATGGTTCGGCTCCATCAGGTTTGTATTGCAAAACCCGCAGGCTGCTGCGCAGCCTTTCGCGGGCAAGCCCGCTCCTACAAGGACCGCACCGCTCCTACAGGCCTTGCAAAACCTGTGGGAGCGGGCTTGCCCGCGAAGAGGCCTTCGGATCAGTAGATCAAGTACGGTATTCAGCGTTGATCTTCACGTACTCGTGGGACAGGTCGGTGGTCCAGATGGTTTCGCTGCACTGGCCACGGCCCAGTTCGATACGGATGGTGATCTCTTCCTGGGCCATCACTGCCGAACCCTGTGCTTCGGTGTAGCTCGGGTCGCGGCCACCTTTGCTGGCGATGCACACGCTGTCCAGGTACACGTCGATCAGGCTTACATCCAGCTCAGGCACGCCAGCACGGCCAACGGCGGCCAGGATGCGGCCCCAGTTCGGGTCGGAGGCGAACAGGGCGGTCTTGATCAATGGCGAGTGGGCCACGGCATAGCCGACATCCAGGCATTCCTGGTGGTTGCCACCACCGTTGACCTGCACGGTCACGAACTTGGTGGCGCCTTCGCCGTCACGGACGATGGCCTGGGCCACTTCCATGCACACTTCGAACACCGCCTTTTTCAGGGCTTCGAACAGCGCGCCGCTGGCTTCGGTGACCTCTGGCAGGTTGGCCTTGCCGGTGGCAATCAACATGCAGCAATCGTTTGTCGAGGTGTCGCCATCGATGGTAATGCGGTTGAACGACTTGTTGGCGCCGTCCAGCATCAGGTCCTTGAGTACCGCCGGGGCAACCTTGGCGTCGGTAGCGATGTAGCCGAGCATGGTGGCCATGTTCGGGCGGATCATGCCTGCACCCTTGCTGATGCCGGTGACGGTAACGGTCACGCCATCGTGCTGGAACTGGCGGCTGGCACCCTTAGGCAGGGTATCGGTGGTCATGATGCCGGTGGCAGCTTCCGCCCAGTGGTTTTCCGACAAGTTGTCGAGGGCAGCCTGCAGTGCACCTTCGATCTTCTCGACCGGCAGTGGCTCGCCGATCACGCCGGTGGAAAACGGCAGTACAGACTCGGCCGGCACGCCAGCCAGCTCGGCCAGCTTGGCGCAGGTACGTTCGGCTGCGGCCAAGCCTGGCGCGCCCGTGCCTGCGTTGGCGTTACCGGTGTTGGTCAGCAGGTAGCGCACGGTGCCCTGTACACGCTGCTTGGCCAGGATCACCGGTGCTGCGCAGAAGGCGTTGAGGGTAAACACACCAGCCACGCTGGAGCCTTCGGCACAGCGCATGACCACCACATCCTTGCGCCCCGGGCGCTTGATGCCGGCAGAAGCGATGCCGAGTTCAAAACCCGGTACCGGGTGCAGGGTGGGCAAAGGACCAAGACCAACAGCCATTAGAGCGCTCCTAGAAAAACGGTGAAGTGATGATGGAAGAGCGGGGCCGCTTCGCGCCCCATTCGCGGCACAAGGCCGCTCCCACAAGGGCATCGCAGCCTTCCGGTCGGGCGCGGTCCCTGCAGGAGCGGCCTTGTGCCGCGAATGGGCCGCAAAGCGGCCCCAGTTTGTCACGTTACAGCAATGAATCAGATCACTCGATCTGCCCGTGGCAATGCTTGAACTTCTTGCCCGAACCACACCAGCACGGCTCGTTGCGGCCCAGTTTCTGGTCGTTACGCACTGGCGCTGCGGCCACCGCCACTTCGGCGCCCTCCTCGCTCAGTTGCTCGCTTTCCAACCCTGGGGCAGGGGCATGCTGGAACTGCATGCGGCTGGCCAGTTCCTCGGCCTCGCGGCGAAGGCGTGCTTCCTCCTCGATCGGATCTTCGCGGCGAACCTGAACGTGCGACAGCACGCGGATGGTGTCGCGCTTGATCGACTCGAGCAGCTCCTGGAACAGGCTGAACGACTCGCGCTTGTACTCCTGCTTCGGGTTCTTCTGCGCATAGCCACGCAGGTGAATACCGTGGCGCAGGTGGTCCATGGTCGACAGGTGGTCTTTCCACAGGTCGTCCAGCACGCGCAGCAGGATCTGCTTCTCGAAGGTACGCAGGGCTTCGATACCGGCCTGGTCTTCCTTCTCGGTGTAGGCAGTGGTGATCTCGTTCAGCAGCTTCTCGCGCAGGGTTTCCTCGTAGAGGTGATCGTCCTCATCGAGCCACTGCTGGATCGGCAGTTTCATGGCGAAATCGCTGGCCAGCGAGGCTTCCAGACCGGCCACATCCCACTGCTCTGGCAGCGACTGCGGCGGGATGTGCTGGCTGATGGTAGCGTCCAGCACTTCCTTGCGGAATTCGACGATGGTGTCGCCGATGTTCTCGGCGGCCAGCAGGCTGTTGCGCATGTGGTAGATCACCTTGCGCTGTTCGTTGGCCACGTCGTCGTATTCGAGCAATTGCTTACGGATGTCGAAGTTGCGGCCTTCAACCTTGCGCTGGGCTTTCTCGATCGCGTTGGTGACCATGCGGTGTTCGATGGCCTCGCCCGACTGCATGCCCAGTGCCTTCATGAAGTTCTTCACCCGGTCAGAGGCGAAGATGCGCATCAGGCTGTCTTCCAGCGACAGGTAGAAGCGGCTGGAGCCCGGGTCACCCTGACGGCCCGAACGGCCACGCAGCTGGTTGTCGATACGGCGCGACTCATGGCGCTCGGAGGCGATCACGTGCAAGCCGCCCGACTCGATCACTTGCTGGTGACGCTTCTGCCAGTCGGACTTGATCTGGGCGATCTGTTCGGCGGTCGGGTTTTCAAGGGTGGCCACTTCGGCTTCCCAGTTACCACCCAACAGGATGTCGGTACCACGGCCGGCCATGTTGGTGGCGATGGTCAGTGCGCCTGGGGCACCAGCCTGCGCGATGATCTCGGCTTCCTTCTCGTGGTACTTGGCGTTCAGGACCTTGTGCTCGATACCTTCCTTGAGCAACAGGTTCGACATGTGCTCGGAGGTTTCGATGGTCGCAGTACCCACCAACACCGGGCGGCCCTGGGTCATGCTTTCCTTGATGTCGGCAATGATCGCGGCGTATTTCTCGTCGGCGGTCAGGTACACCAGGTCGTTGAAGTCCTTACGTGCCAGCGGCTTGTTCGGCGGGATCACCATCACGTTGAGGCCGTAGATGGACTGGAACTCGAACGCTTCGGTGTCGGCGGTACCGGTCATGCCGGACAGCTTGGTGTACAGGCGGAAGTAGTTCTGGAAGGTGGTCGAAGCCAGGGTCTGGCTCTCGGCCTGGATATTCAGGTTTTCTTTTGCCTCGATGGCCTGGTGCAGGCCCTCGGACAGGCGACGGCCCGGCATGGTGCGGCCGGTGTGCTCGTCAATCAGCAGGACCTGGCCGTCCTGGACGATGTACTCGACGTTGCGGTGGAACAGCTTGTGCGCGCGCAGGCCAGCGTAAACGTGGGTCAGCAGGCCCAGGTTGTGCGCTGAGTACAGGCTCTCGCCCTCGGCCAGCAGGCCGGCCTGGGTGAGCATTTCTTCGATGAACTGGTGACCGGCTTCGTTGAGCTCGACCTGGCGGCTCTTCTCGTCGATGGTGAAGTGGCCTTCCTGGGTGACCTGGCCTTCCACTTCTTCGATATGCTGGGTCAGGCGCGGGATCAGGCGGTTGATCTCGATGTACAGCTTGGAGCTGTCCTCAGCCTGGCCGGAGATGATCAGCGGGGTGCGTGCTTCGTCGATGAGGATGGAGTCGACTTCGTCGATCACGGCGAAGTTCAGCTCACGCTGGAACTTCTCTTCCTGGCTGAACGCCATGTTGTCGCGCAGGTAGTCAAACCCGAATTCGTTGTTGGTGCCGTAGGTAATGTCGGACGCATAGGCGGCACGCTTTTCTTCTGGCGGCTGGAAGGCCGAGACGATACCGACCGACAGGCCGAGGAACTCGTACAGCGGACGCATCCAGTTGGCGTCACGGCGGGCCAGGTAGTCGTTGACGGTGACCACGTGCACGCCCTTGCCGGACAGTGCGTTCAGGTACACGGCCAGGGTACCGACCAAGGTCTTGCCTTCACCGGTGCGCATTTCTGCGATCATGCCCTCGTGCAGGGTCATGCCACCGATGAGCTGCACATCGAAGTGGCGCATGCCCATCACACGCTTGCCGGCCTCTCGGGCCACGGCGAAAGCTTCAGGCAGCAATTGGTCCAGTGTCTCGCCTTTGGCCAGGCGCTCCTTGAACTCTGCGGTCTTGCCCCGCAGTTGCTCGTCGGAGAGGGCCACCATCTTCTCTTCGAAGGCATTGACGATACTCACCGTCTTGAGCATGCGTTTCACTTCACGCTCGTTCTTGCTTCCAAAAAGTTTTTTTAACAAAGGCGCAAACATATCGGCAGGATCTTCCACACGTAGGGATGGAGGGCGGCCCCATGAGTCGCCCGTGCAGCCCTGAGGCCGCATGCGAACGAGCATTCTACCCGGAAACGATGGTGAGGAAAGTGGTGGATTTCCACGATGCTATTACAGCGTTTTGGCAGGGGCTTGTCTTAGATAGGGGCATTCTCCGTGAGTTCAAGGCTTGGCAACATGAAAGCTATCGAGAATTGGTCTTATCTGGCCTGCACTGGGGAATGCCTGTAATAGCGGGCAAGCCCGTGAAGAGGCCGGCACCGGCTACAGAGGTGTTAAACTGCTGACCTTGAACCTCATGCACAGTCCCATGGCCTACAAACCCTCCCCTGCCCAGCCGCCCTCCGCACTGCTGCGCCAGGTCCGCCCGCTGCGCCTGCTGCTGAACCAGGCCGAGCGCCTGGAGCACCTGCAACGCCTGCTGGAAAGCCAGCTGCAACCCGCTGCCCGCGAGCACTGCCATGTCGCGTCATGGCGCGATGGCACCTTGCTGCTGGTTGTGACCGACGGCCATTGGGCAACCCGCCTGCGCTACCAGCAGAAGCGCCTGCTGGCGGCATTGCAGGCCATGGAGGCGTTCGGCAACCTCAGGCGCATCCTGTTCAAGGTGCAGCCACCGCTGGTGCCGGCCAAGCGTGGCCTAAACACCACCGAGCTGTCGGCCAATGCCGCGCAGAGTATTCGCGGTTCCGCTGAAGGCATTACCGACGAGAAGCTGCGCGCCGCATTGGAGCGTTTGGCTAACAATGCTTCGCGCAAAAAAAAGCCTTCAGAATAAAACAAGCTAAAAAACCTGCACTTTAAGACTGACAATTTTACCAGTAGCCGGTAGGTTTTGGAGATGGTTTATTGAGCGTTCTTAACCCAGGAACTGCATCATGACCCTGCCCACGACTGACTATAGCGAACATACAACTTTCACTGACAAGGCATACAACGGCTGGAACGCAATACGCAGCGGACACTCATTAACATTCAACACCGCAAATCAAAGCAACATTTATGTTGAATATGACTCGCCGCCAAACCTCCCACCGCTTCCCCGACACGATGGCGTGCTGCTGATCCAGAAGACGATAAGCGGTCTGGTCCAGGGACACCTCTACTCTATCAGCTTGCGTGTCAAGCGATTCCCCAAGGACCCCGTCCCACACCTCACCTGGTACATAGACGATACTGTCCAGCATCGCTCAAAGCTTGAAAACCACCAGGACTGGCAACGTTTCGTTGTCGACTTCCGCGCGACATCCCCGACTCATACCCTGACACTTGGCAGTTTCGAGCCTGACAATACGCATGTGCATTTCGCTTTCGACGATATCCGCATTTACCCGCACGTACTGCATATCAATTTCGAGGAGCAACCTGGCGAGCAGCTCATTCTACCCGGGCAATCACTCGTACTTCCGCATTTTACGCTGCACCATCTTAGTAGCAATTATGGCTCTAAAACAGGCATTGAGAAAGTCAATGAAACCGTCGAAAACATGGCTGAGGGAAAGGCAATTGTACTTTCCAAAGGCCAAAGTTCCGACAGCAATAAAATCGCACTGGATCTGAACGGTGAGTACGGGTACATGCAGTTCGCCTGGAGCCTGATTCATTACGAGGGGTCCGTGAGTTTCTTCACCTCGACTGAGCCAGACCCGCTGAAAACGATCAACTTGGCGAGCGACGGCACACCCAAGCACTTTCTGGTGAGTTTCCGGTCGCCGTACGGCAAGCCAATCACACGCGTGGAGTGCACCTCGACAGACCACAGTTACATCGATTTCATCCTGCTGAAAACCCATGCTGTCCTGAGTGCCTACGACAGAGATAGCCACGACGCATAACCCCAAGCACGCTTGGGGAACTCAGCGAATAAAAAAGGCCACCCGAGGGTGGCCTTAATCACTAGAGAGAGTGCTCGAACTTACACGGCCGCAACAGGGCGCATATAAGAGATCGGTGCCGTGCTGGCATCTTCGAACGTGACCACTTCCCAGGCATCGGTTTCAGCAATCAGCTTGCGCAACAGCTGGTTGTTCAGCGCGTGGCCGGACTTGAAGCCCTTGAACTCGCCAATCAGGCTGTTGCCCAGCAGGTAAAGGTCGCCAATGGCGTCGAGGATCTTGTGCTTTACGAATTCGTCTTCGTAACGAAGGCCGTCCTCGTTGAGCACGCCGTCCTCATCGACCACGATGGCGTTCTCGACACTGCCACCCAATGCAAGGTTGTGCTTGCGCAGGTACTCGATGTCACGCATGAAGCCGAAAGTACGCGCGCGGCTGACTTCTTTCACAAACGAGGTGCTGGAGAAGTCGACGCTGGCGCTCTGGGTCCGGTTGCGAAGCACCGGGTGATCGAAGTCGATCTCGAAGCTCACCTTGAACCCTTCGAAAGGCAGGAACGTGGCGCGCTTGTCGCCCTCTTCCACGGTTACCTCACGCAGGATGCGGATGAACTTCTTGGCTGCGTCCTGCTCTTCCAGGCCGGCAGACTGAATCAGGAATACAAAGGGTCCGGCGCTGCCATCCATGATCGGCACTTCCGAGGCGGAGAGCTCGACGTAGGCGTTATCGATGCCCAGGCCCGCCATGGCGGAGAGCAGGTGCTCGACCGTATCGACCTTGACGTCACCGTTGACCAGCGTCGTCGACATGGTTGTCTCGCCGACGTTGGCCGCACGCGCAGGGATCTCGACCACAGGGTCAAGGTCGGCGCGGCGGAAGACGATGCCGGTGTCAACAGGTGCGGGCTTGAGGGTCAGGTAAACCTTCTCCCCAGAGTGCAGACCGATACCTGTGGCACGGATGGTATTCTTCAGGGTGCGTTGTTTAATCATGGCATTGGCCGCTTCAGCGCAAATTGCGAACAGGTATCAACAAAGGCTGGGGATGATAACAGACCCAACCTTTGATGAATACCAATCACCTTTATACCCCTGATAAATTCCATTAATCAGCCTGACGACGCAGGAAAGCCGGGATATCAAGGTAGTCCAGGTCATCCTGAGGGTTCAGTTTAGCGGCTGCAGCAGCACCTGCATGGGCCTGATTGCGCATCACGGTCGGGCGCTCCAGGTCACGGTAGTTGACCGCTGGCTGCTCCTGGCGTACCGGCGCAGGATTGGACGCCTCGTATGCCTGCTGAGCGGTCTGCAGGGTGTTGTCGACCACTTTGACCGGCTTCTCGATGCGCGCGCCCAGGCCAGTGGCCACAACGGTAACGTGCAGCTCGTCGCGCATGTCCGGGTCGATCACGGTGCCGACCTTGACCATGGCGTGGTCAGAGGCGAAGGCTTCGATGATGCTACCCACATCGGAGTACTCACCCAGCGACAGGTCCGGACCTGCGGTGATGTTCACCAGGATGCCACGGGCGCCCTGCAGGTTGACGTCTTCCAGCAATGGGTTGCGGATCGCCGCTTCGGTGGCTTCACGGGCGCGGTTCGGGCCGCTGGCACAGCCAGTACCCATCATTGCCATGCCCATTTCGCCCATCACCGTACGCACGTCGGCGAAGTCGACGTTGATCATGCCTGGGCGTTTGATGATGTCGGAGATGCCGCGAACGGCACCGGCCAGCACATCGTCGGCCTTGGCAAAGGCAGACAGCAAGCTGGCATCCTTGCCCAGGATGGTCAGCAGTTTCTCGTTGGGAATGGTGATCAACGAGTCGACGCTTTCAGCCAGCATGCGGATGCCTTCATCGGCGATCTGCATACGTTTGCGGCCTTCGAACGGGAACGGACGGGTCACCACGGCTACGGTGAGAATGCCCATTTCCTTGGCCACTTCGGCAATGATCGGCGCTGCACCGGTACCGGTACCGCCACCCATGCCAGTGGTGATGAACACCATGTTGGTGCCCTGCAGTACCTCAGCGATGCGCTCACGGTCTTCCAGCGCAGCCTGACGGCCCACTTCCGGATTGGCACCGGCACCCAGGCCCTTGGTCACGCCAGTGCCCAATTGCAGGATGGTGCGCGCGCCAATGCTTTTCAGCGCCTGGGCATCGGTGTTGGCGCAGATGAATTCCACGCCCTCGATGCTGCTCTTGACCATGTGGTTGACGGCGTTGCCGCCACCACCACCAACGCCGATCACCTTGATGACCGGGCTTTGCGGGACGTTGTCTACGAGCTCGAACATTTTCCCTCTCCTTACAGTTCTCTAGTTGTTGCGCCTACCACTACTGCTTTGAAACTTAGAAGTTGCCCTGGACCCACTTCTTGAAGCGCTCAAGCACTGGGGCCTTCGGTTCATCGCCATAGCTGTTGTTGCTGCTGTTTGTGTTACCGGTCAGGATCAGGTCCTCGGACTGCTTCAGCAGACCGTAAGTGAGCAAGCCCACGCCGGTGGAATAGATCGGGTTGCGAACCACGTCGCTCAGCCCCCGAACGCTGTGCGGTACACCCAGGCGTACCGGCATGTGGAAGATTTCCTCGGCCAGTTCCACGGCACCTTCCATCTTCGCGGTGCCACCGGTGAGTACGATGCCGGCTGGCACCAGGTCTTCGTAGCCGCTGCGGCGCAGTTCGGCCTGAATCAGGGTGAAGAGCTCGTCGTAACGTGGCTCTACCACTTCAGCCAACGCCTGACGCGACAGCTCGCGCGGTGGGCGGTCGCCCACGCTCGGCACCTTGATGGTTTCGCCGGCGCCAGCCAGTTTGGCCAGGGCACAGGCGTAGCGGATCTTGATTTCTTCGGCGTACTGGGTAGGGGTACGCAGGGCCATGGCGATGTCGTTGGTCACCTGGTCGCCGGCAATCGGGATGACCGCGGTGTGACGGATGGCGCCTTCGGTGAAGATGGCGATGTCGGTGGTACCGCCACCGATGTCCACCAGGCAAACACCCAGCTCTTTTTCATCGTCGGTCAGCACCGAGTAGGCCGAGGCCAGCTGCTCAAGGATGATGTCGTCAATTTCCAGGCCGCAGCGGCGTACGCACTTCTCGATGTTCTGCGCCGCGTTGACTGCGCAAGTGACCACGTGGACCTTGGCTTCCAGACGCACGCCAGACATGCCCAGCGGTTCGCGCACGCCTTCCTGGTTGTCGATCACGTAGTCCTGCGGCAGGGTGTGCAACACGCGCTGGTCGGCCGGAATCGCCACAGCCTGGGCAGCGTCGAGTACACGCTCCAGGTCGGCCAGGCTGACCTCGCGGTCGCGGATGGCGACGATGCCGTGGGAGTTCAGGCTGCGGATGTGGTTGCCGGCCACCCCGACGAAAGCCGAGTGGATGCGGCAGCCGGCCATCAGCTGCGCTTCTTCGACGGCGCGCTGGATCGACTGCACGGTGGACTCGATGTTCACCACCACGCCTTTCTTCAGGCCGCGGGACGGATGGGTGCCGATCCCGACGATTTCCAGGGTGCCGTCTTCGCCCACTTCGCCCACCAGCGCCACCACCTTGGAGGTGCCAATGTCCAGCCCGACGATCATTTTGCCGCTATGCGCGTTTGCCATGGTCCTGCCTCTCTCTAATTCTTCGCAACGGCGGGTTGGGCCGTCGTCGGTGCAATCGGTTCCCGCCAACCAACGGCAAGTCCGTTGGAATAACGCAGATCAATGCGGGCGATAGTGGTGATCTGGTCTTTGAGTGTCTTGTCGTAAATGGCAATGAAACGGCGCATCTTCTCCACCAGATGGTCGCGCCCCAACAGCAGCTCGATACCGGGCCCGGCGCTGCTCGCACCGGTAGTCAGGAACCAGCTGCCCCGCTCGCGCAGCTCCAGGCGAGCGATGGAAAAGCCCAGGGGGCGCAGCATCTGGCTCAATACCTGATACTGCTGCATGACTTGTTGCTGAGCACGCTGCGGCCCAGCCAGCTGCGGCAGGTGCTCGTAGTTGGCCAGTTCGCGCGGGGTGAAGGCCTGGCCCTGGTTGTTGAGCAAGGCTTCGTCGCCCCAGCGCGCCACCGGCAGCTGTTCTTCCAGGCGGATCACCACCTCGTCAGGCCACACCCGGCGCACTTCGGCGTGAGCGATCCATGGCATCTGCTCGAGCTCCGCACGCATCGCCGGCAGGTCGACGCTGAAGAAGCTCGCCGCCACGTACGGTGCGATGCGCTGCTGCACCGACTGCTGGCTGATGTAGCTGAGGTCGCCCTGCACGTCGATCTTGGTGATCGGCCGATCGGCATACGGCATCAGGCGAATGGCGCCCTCATAGGCACCAAAGCCGGCCGCCACCAGCAGCACCGGCCACAGCAGGCGCTTGAGGCCTCCCAGGCTTGGCCGCGGCAGGCGCGCCGATACGGGCTCGTCGGCCACCAGCCGGCTGGCACCACGCGGCACCGGCTTGCTACGGCCGGTAACGGGTTGCTGCTGACGTATCATCGCGCCTTGCACGGTTGTTAACCTCGCGTCGTCACGCTTTCAGCCAGGATTGCCAGCACCAGTTGCTGGAAGTCCAGGCCGGCCGCGCGGGCCGCCATTGGCACCAGGCTATGATCAGTCATGCCCGGTGCGGTGTTGACTTCGAGCAGCCAGAACCGGCCCTGCTCGTCCTGCATCACGTCCAGCCGCCCCCAGCCTTCGATGCCGATGGCATCACAGGCACGTGCAGTCAGGTCGATCAGTTCCTGTTCCTTGACGCTATCCAGGCCGCACGGGATGCGGTACTGGGTATCGTTGGCGATGTACTTGGCGTCGTAGTCGTAGAACACGTGCGGCGTACCCAGGGCGATCGGCGGCAGCACCTGGCCGCGCAAGACCGCGATGGTGAACTCCGGGCCGTGGATCCACTGCTCCACCAGTACCTGGGAATCGTATTTGGCGGCGTCCTGCCAGGCGGCGACCAGTTCCTGGGCGCTGTTCACCTTGGCCATGCCGATACTAGAGCCTTCATGGGCGGGTTTGACGATAAGCGGGAAGCCCAGTTCCGTACTGGCCAACAAACAATCGCTTTCGCTCGCCAACACCGCGTGACGCGGGGTCGGAATGCCCAGGCTCTGCCACACCTGCTTGGTGCGCAGCTTGTCCATGGCCAGCGCCGAGGCAAGGATGCCGCTGCCGGTGTAGGGGATGCCCAGGCACTCCAGCAGGCCTTGCATGCTGCCGTCTTCACCGCCACGGCCGTGCAGGATGATGAACGCACGGTCGATCTTCTCGCGTTGCAGGCGCTCGAGCAGGTCATCTCCCACGTCGATGGCAACGACGTCGACACCGGCCGTGGTCAGCGCGTGGATCACCGCTGCGCCGGACTTCAGCGACACTTCACGCTCGGCGCTCTTGCCACCATACAGCACGGCAACACGGCCGAACGCCTTGACGTCCAGGGTCGAGTGCAGCTTTTCGTAGGCGCTGGTCATTTCGACTTCTCCTGCTTGGCGCCTGCGAACAGCGGGCTTTTCATCAACTGTGGGGCCAGGCCTCCGACATCACCGGCACCCTGGCAGATGAGGATGTCGCCAGCGCGCAGCAGTGGTTTGACCAGCGGCGCGAGTTCTGCGCCACGCTCGATGTAGATCGGGTCCAGTTTGCCGCGCTGACGGATGCTGTGGCACAGCTGACGGCTGTCGGCTCCAGGGATTGGCTCTTCGCCGGCCGGGTAGACTTCCATCAGCAGCAGCACGTTGGCATCGCCCAGCACCTGCACGAAATCGTCGTACAGGTCGCGGGTGCGGCTGTAGCGGTGCGGCTGGTAAACGATCACCAGGCGGCGGCTAGGCCAGCCACCACGCACGGCTTTGATCACTGCAGCTACTTCGGTCGGGTGATGGCCGTAGTCGTCCACCAGCATCACGCTACCGCCTTCGACCGGCAGTTCGCCGTATACCTGGAAGCGTCGGCCGACCCCCTGGAAGCCTGACAGGCCCTGGATGATGGCCTCGTCAGTGATGCCTTCGTCAGTGGCAATGGCAATGGTGGCCAGGGCGTTGAGCACGTTGTGGTTGCCAGGCATGTTCACTGACACGTCCAACGGCTCGCAGTCACGGCGCAGCACGGTGAAGTGGGTCTGCATGCCCTGCTGGCGCACGTTGATGGCGCGGATGTCTGCCTCTTCGCTGAAGCCATAAGTCACGGTCGGGCGCTTCACCTGCGGCAGGATTTCGCGCACCACCGGGTCGTCCAGGCACATCACCGCCAGGCCGTAGAACGGCAGGTTGTGCAGGAACTCGACGAAGGTTTTCTTCAGTTTGTTGAAGTCACCTTCGTAGGTCGCCATGTGATCGGCGTCGATGTTGGTGACCACGGCCACCATCGGCTGCAGGTGCAGGAAGCTGGCATCGCTTTCGTCTGCTTCGGCGATCAGGTAGCGGCTGGTGCCCAGCTGGGCATTGGTACCGGCAGCGGTCAGGCGGCCACCGATGACAAAGGTCGGGTCCAGGCCACCGGCAGCGAACACCGAGGCCAGCAGGCTGGTGGTAGTGGTCTTGCCGTGGGTACCGGCAACCGCCACGCCGTGACGGTAGCGCATCAGCTCGGCGAGCATCTCGGCACGCGGCACCACCGGAATGCGTCGCTCAAGGGCGGTAGCCACTTCCGGGTTGGCCGGGTTGATGGCACTGGACACGACCAGCACATCAGCGGTGGCGGCGTTCTCGGCGCGGTGGCCGACGAAGATCTCGGCACCGAACGATTCCAGGCGCTCGGTCACCGGCGACGCTTTCAGGTCCGAACCGGACACTTCATAGCCCAGGTTCAGCAACACTTCGGCAATACCGCACATGCCCACGCCGCCGATACCGACAAAGTGAATACGGCGGATACGGCCCATCTTGGGCTGGGGCATGGCTTTCTGGCTCTCAACCATGGGCCACCTCCAGGCAGATATCGACCACGGTGCTGGTTGCAGCAGGTTTGGCCAGGCGCCGTGCGGTGCCTGCCATTACGGTGAGTTTCTCGGGTTGCATCAGCACCTCGTTCAGGCGTTCAGCGAGCTGCGCTGCGCCAGTTGTCGCTTGTGGCATCAGGAAGGCAGCGCCTTCACGGGCCAGATATTGGGCGTTGTGGGTCTGGTGATCGTCGATGGCGTGGGGCAATGGCACCAGCAGCGAAGGCAGGCCCGCTGCCGCCAGCTCGCTAACGGTCAGGGCACCGGCCCGGCACACCACCATGTCGGCCCAGCCATAGGCTTGGGCCATGTCCTTGATGAAGGGCTCTACCTGAGCCTCGACGCCCGCCTCGTGATAACGCTCGGCGGTGATTGGCGCGTGTTGCTTGCCGGCCTGGTGGAACACCTCTGGCCGCAGCGCAGCAGGGACTTCGGACAGGGCCTTAGGCAACAATTTGTTCAAGGGTTCCGCACCCAGGCTGCCACCGAGCACCAGCAGGCGCGCTCGGCGCTGGGCCAGGGGCGCGCGTTGTGCATCCATGAACAGCTCCGGGCGCACCGGGTTGCCGGTGGTACGACGCTTGTCGCTCGCCTCGAAGGTGTTCGGGAAAGCTTCGCAGACCCGCGCAGACAGTGGCACCAGCAACCGATTGGCGGTACCGGCACGGGCGTTCTGCTCGTGGATCACCAATGGCACGCCGCACAGCCGCGCGGCCACACCGCCGGGGCCAGTCACATAACCGCCAAAGCCCAGTACGCATACCGGCTTGAGCTGGCGAATGATGCGTCGCGCCTGCAGTACCGCCTTGATCAGGGTGAACGGCGCCTTGAGCAACGACAGCTTGCCTTTGCCGCGCAGGCCGCTGACCTGGATCAGGTGCAGCGGCAGGCCAGCCTGGGGCACCAGCTCGTTTTCGATGCCACGCGGCGTGCCCAGCCAGTGCACGGTAAAACCACGCGCCTGGAACTCCCGGGCGCAGGCCAGGGCCGGGAATACATGCCCCCCGGTGCCGCCCGCCATGATCAATATGTTTTTGCCGTCAGCGGCCATGACTGGTCTCCTCGGCAAAATCGCTTTCGCTGAACTCGTGTTCTTCGCTACCCAGGTGCGTGCGGCTCTCCCACTCGATACGCAGCAACAGGCCCACGCAGGCGCAACAGATCACCAGTGAGCTGCCCCCGTAGCTGAGGAACGGCAGCGTCAGGCCCTTGGTTGGCAGCAGGCCGACGTTCACCCCGATGTTGATCAGGAACTGGCCGATCCACAGGAACGCCAGGCCGAAGGCCACATAGGCGGCGAAGAACTGCTTGGCCTTCTCGGCCCACAGACCGATGTACAGGGCACGCACGGTCACGAACACGAACAGTGCAATGGTCAGCAGCGAGCCGACCACGCCCAGTTCTTCGGCCAGTACCGAGAACACAAAGTCGGTGTGTGCTTCGGGCAGGTAGAACTGCTTCTGCACGCTATTGCCCAGGCCAACACCCAGCCACTCGCCGCGGCCGAAGGCGATCAGTGCCTGGGTCAGCTGGTAGCCCGAGCCGAACTGGTCGGACCACGGGTCGGTAAAGGTGATAAGCCGCGCCATCCGGTAGGGCTGCGCCTGTACCAGCACGAACACCGCCAGTACCGCCAACACCACCATGAGGCTGAAGCGGAACAACCCAACCCCGCCGAGGAACAGCATGGCCGCCGCCGCGCCCATCATCACCACGGTGGCACCGAAGTCCGGCTCCATCAGCAACAGGGCCGCCATGGGCAGCAGCACGATGAACGGCTTGAAGAAGCCCATCCAGGTTTCGCGCACCTCGGTCTGCCGGCGCACCAGGTAACCCGCCAGGTAGACGACCACGAACACCTTGGCGATTTCCGAAGGCTGGACGTTGAAGAAGCTGAAGCCGATCCAGCGCATGGAACCGTTCACTTCACGGCCGATACCCGGCACCAGCACCAGTACCAGCAGCCCGAAAGCGCCTAGCAGCATCATGAAGCCCATGCGCTGCCAGGTGGCGATCGGCACCAGCATGGTCGCGCCACAGGCAACCAGGCCCAGGAACACATACACCAAGTGGCGGAACATGTGGTAAAGCGGGTTGCCCGACTGCACCGCAGCCACTTCCGAGGAGGCCGAGGTGATCATCACCAGGCCAAGGCCCAGCAAGGCCAGGCAGCCTGCGAGCATCGGGAAGTCCAGGTCGATGCCACGACCGCTGATCAGCGGCGACGGGTAGGGCTTGAAGATGCCGAAGATCATGCAAGGCCTCCCGCTGCCTGGGCAAACAGGCGCCCGCGCTCTTCAAAGTTCTTGAACATGTCGAGGCTGGCGCACGCCGGCGACAGCAACACCGCATCGCCCGCCTGGGCCAGCTCGGCACACTGCTGCACGGCGTCGTCCAGGGTCTTGACCCGCACCAGCGGCACGTCATCACCCAAGGCCTCGGCCAGGCGCTCGGCATCACGGCCAAGCAATACCACGGCGCGGCAGAAACGCTTGACTGGCTCGCGTAGCGCAGTGAAATCGGCACCTTTGCCATCGCCACCGGCGATCAGCACCAACTTGCCTTCGATATCGGCACCCAGGCCCTCGATGGCTGCCAGGGCCGCACCGACGTTGGTGGCCTTGGAATCGTCATACCAGTTCACGCCATTACGCTCACGTACCCACTGGCAACGGTGGGCCAGGCCACCGAATTCACGCAGGGCTTCGAGCATGGGCTCAAACGGCAGGCCGGCCGCATGCCCCAGGGCCAAGGCTGCCAGGGCGTTGCTTTGGTTATGGGCGCCACGCACCTTCAGCTCGCGTGCTGGCATCAGCGCCTGGAACTCGAACGCCAGGTATTTCTCACCGTCTGCTTCACGCAAGCCGAAGGCTTTGAAATCGGGCTGGTTGAGGCCGAATGTCCAGCATGGGCGGCCTTCCACAGGCAACGGTCGGCTCAGGGCATCCTGGCGGTTGACCACCACCTGGCGGGCACCGCGGAAGATCCGGTGTTTGGCCAGGTGGTAGGCCGGCAGGCCACTGTAGCGGTCCATGTGGTCTTCGCTGATGTTCAGCACAGTGGCCACTTCAGCATTGAGCTGGTCAGTGGTTTCCAGTTGGAAACTGGACAGCTCCAGCACGTACAGCTCGACGTCATCAGCCAGCAAGTCCAGCGCCGGGGTACCGAGGTTGCCGCCCACAGCCACACGTTTGCCTGCCTTGGCGGCCATTTCGCCGACCAGGGTGGTAACGGTGCTCTTGGCGTTGGAGCCGCTGATGGCAATGATCGGCGCCTTGGCGTGGTGGGCGAACAGCTCGATATCACCGGACAGCTTCACGCCACGCGCGGCGGCCTGCTGCAGGGCCGGGGTGGCCAAGGCCAGACCGGGGCTCACGTACAGCTCGTTGGCGCGGCACAGGAAGTCCACGTCCAGTTCACCACAGCGCACTTCCACCTGCGGGTAATCACGGCGCAGGGTGTCCAGTTCCGGCGGTTGCTCGCGGGTATCGGCGACCGCAAAGGCAATGCCCCGGCTCGCCAGGAAGCGAACCAGGGACATGCCGCTCTTGCCGAGGCCGACAACGATGCGGAATTGGTCGGAAGCGATCAAAGACACGCTCATCTACCTCAGTTTCAGGGTTGCAAGGCCGATCAGCACCAGAATCACGGTGATGATCCAGAAGCGGACGATCACCCGTGGCTCTGGCCAGCCCTTGAGTTCAAAGTGGTGGTGGATCGGCGCCATGCGGAACACGCGCTTGCCGGTCAGCTTGAAGGAGGCGACCTGGATCACCACCGACAGGGTTTCCACCACGAAGATGCCGCCCATGATGAACAGCACGATTTCCTGGCGGACGATCACGGCGATGGTGCCCAGCGCGGCGCCCAGCGCCAGCGCGCCGACGTCACCCATGAAGACTTGTGCCGGGTAGGTGTTGAACCACAGGAAGCCCAGGCCGGCGCCGATCAGCGCGCCGCAGAACACGATCAGCTCACCCGAGCCCGGCACGTAGGGGATCAGCAGGTATTCGGCGAACTTCACGTTACCCGACAGGTAGCAGAAGATGCCCAGGGCGCCGCCCACCATCACCGTCGGCATGATTGCCAGGCCGTCTAGGCCATCGGTAAGGTTGACCGCGTTGCTGGAGCCGACGATGACGAAGTAGGTCAGCACGACGAAGCCAATGCCCAGCGGGATAGTGACATCCTTGATAAACGGCAGGATCAGCGTGGTCTCGACGCTGGTCGGCGCCGTCTTGTACAGGAACACGGCCGCAGCCAGCCCGAACACCGACTGCCAGAAGTACTTCCAGCGGCTTGGCAGGCCACGGGAGTTCTTTTCGATCACCTTGCGGTAGTCGTCAACCCAGCCGATCGCACCGAATGCCAAGGTCACGATCAGCACCACCCACACGTAGCGGTTGGACAGATCAGCCCACAGCAGGGTGCTGATGGCGATGGCCGACAGGATCAGTGCGCCACCCATGGTCGGGGTGCCGGACTTGGACAGGTGCGATTGCGGGCCGTCGTTACGCACGGCCTGGCCGATCTGGCGAATTTGCAGGGTACGGATCATCCACGGCCCCAGCCACAGCGCCAGGGACAACGCGGTCAGTACACCAAGAATCCCGCGCAGGGACAGGTACTGGAAGACCGCGAAGCCTTTGTGGAACTGTTGCAGATACTCGGCCAACAGCAGCAGCATTAATGTTTCTCCCCGCTGGCACCGCACAATGCCGCCACGACGTTTTCCATCGCAGCGCTGCGCGAGCCCTTGATCAAGATAGTGGTGTCGCTGGCATTTTCAGCGCGAACAGCGTCGATCAGCTCAGCTTGAGTAGCGAAATGATGGCCATTGGCGCCGAACGCCGTGACCGCATGCATCATGTTGGAACCCACTGCGTACAGGGCGTCGACCTTGCCACGCGCGTAGTCACCCACCTGACGGTGGCCTTCTTGCGCCCATTGCCCCAATTCGCCGATATCCCCAAGCACCAGGACGGTGCGTCCGGAAAAGCCGGCGAGTATATCAATGGCCGCGCACATGGAGGTGGGATTTGCGTTGTAACTGTCGTCGATCACCCGCACACCGTTCGGCGCGACCTGCGCCACGGTGCGGCCCTTGACCGGCTGCACGGCAGCCAGGCCGGCGGCAATGCCGTTCAGGCTCAGACCAACGGCATGGGCGGCAGCGGCGGCAGCCAGGGCGTTGCTGACGTTATGGGTACCCAGAAGGTTCAGCTGTACCTGCACGCTGCCATCAGGCCCGTGCAGGGTGAACGACGGGCAGCCACGCGCGTCGCGACCAATGTCGCTGGCGTGGAAATCGGCCTGCGGGTTATCCAGTGCAAACGTGAAGATGCGGTGGTTGCCGGCACGTTTGCGCCAGATTTCGAACGCCTTGTCGGCCAGGTTGAGGATGGCGACACCGCCCTCACCCAGGCCTTCGAGAATTTCGCCTTTGGCTTCGACGATCTTCTCGGGCCCACCGAATTCGCCAACGTGGGCGGTACCTGCGTTATTGATGATGACCACCTGAGGGTTGGTCAGGCCGACGGTGTAGCGGATTTCACCGATGCGCGACGCACCCAGCTCGATCACTGCAGCGCTGTGCTCCGGAGCGATTTCCAGCAGGGTCAGCGGCGCGCCAAGGTCGTTGTTCAGGTTGCCGCGGGTGGCATGCACCAGGCCGCGGGTGCGCAGGATGCTGGCAAGCATCTCCTTGACCGTGGTCTTGCCACTGGAACCGGTAATCGCCACCACGGGCTTGTCGAACGCGGCGCGATTCAGGGCGCCGAGCTGACCAAGCGCTACCCGGCAATCCTTGACCCGCAACTGCGGCAGGTCGACACCGGCCACCTCACGCTCGACCAGGGCGGCGACTGCGCCTTTGGCTTTGACATCAGCCAGGTAGTCATGGCCATCGAAACGCGGGCCGGCCAAGGCGACGAACAGCTGCCCGGCGCTGACACTGCGGCTGTCGATGCTGACACCGGTGAAAGTGGCGTCGGTACCGACTTGTTGACCACTCAGTGCTGTGGTCAGCTGGCTGAGTGTCATCGGCTTAAGCATGTGGAGCCTCCCAGGCTGCAAGGGCCTTCTCGGCTTCGGTCAGGTCGGAGAAGCCATGGCGCTCGCCATTGATCTCCTGATAATCCTCATGCCCCTTGCCCGCCAGCACGATCACGTCGTTGGCAGCGGCTGAGGCGATCAGGTGCGCAATGGCTTCGCCACGGCCGGCGACGAACTCGACGTCTTCAGGCTTGGTGAAGCCGGGACGGATGTCGTCGAAGATGCGCAGCGGGTCTTCCGTGCGCGGGTTGTCGTCGGTGACCAGCACACGGTCGGCCAGGCGCTCGGCCACTTCAGCCATCAATGGGCGCTTGCCGCGATCACGGTCGCCGCCGCAGCCAAACAGGCACAACAGTTGGCCGTGGGCATGCGGGCGCAGGGCTTCAAGCACTTTTTCCAGGGCATCCGGGGTGTGCGCGTAGTCGACCACCACCAGTGGTTTTTGACCGCCACCCAGGCGCTGCATGCGGCCCACAGGCCCTTGCAGGCGCGGGGTGACCTCAAGGATTTCGTCCAGCGCGTAATCCAGCGCCAGCAGGGTTGCCACGGCGGCCAGCATGTTGCTCAGGTTGAAGCGGCCCAGCAGCTGGCTGCGCAGGGTGCGCTCACCCTGAGCAGTCACCAGCGTGGCTCGCACGCCATCGTCACTGAACACGGCCTCGCGGCAGAACAGCGAGGCGTCGGGGTTTTCCAGGCTATAGCTGAGCAGCCGGGTCTCGACCAGGTCGACACTCGGGCGGCGAGCAAAGTCTTCGGCCAGGCGACGACCAAAGTCGTCATCCAGGTTGACCACCTGGCAACGCAGGTTTGGCCAGGCGAACAGCTTGGCCTTGGCCGCCTCATACGCCTGCATGCTGCCGTGGTAATCCAGGTGATCACGGGACAGGTTGGTCATGACCGCGATGTCGAACGCCAACGCAGCGACACGCCCTTGCTCCAGGGCGTGAGAGGAAACCTCCATGGCCACGGCCTTGGCGCCCTGCTTTTTCAGGTCGTAAAGGGTGGACTGTACGGCAATCGGGTCTGGCGTGGTCAGGCGACCACTTTGCAGTTCACCGTAAAAGCCGGTCCCCAAAGTGCCAATAAGGCCGCAGCGCTGGCCGAGCACATCAAGCGCCTGGGCCACCAATTGAGTAACGCTGGTCTTGCCGTTGGTACCGGTCACACCCACCAGGTTCAGCTGGCGGCTGGGCTCACCATAGAAGCGCCCGGCGATGTCCGAGAGTTGGGCGATCAGGCCCTTGACCGGAATCAGCGGCACATCGGTCAGCGGCAGCACGTTGGCGCCCTGCTCTTCATAGGCCACGGCGGCAGCGCCACGGGCCAAGGCATCGGCGATATGTTCGCGGCCATCAACCTTGGCGCCCGGCACGGCCAGGAACAGATCGCCGGGGCGTACATTGCGGCTGTCCAGGGTCAGTTCACGAATCAGCGGGTCACGGCTGGCGTGAGCGAAAAGCTTGCTCAATGGCATTGTCATCATCCACGCCCTCCCTTGGCGGCTGCTGCATTGACTTGCGACTGTTCGGCGGGTGCCGGTGGCGGCAGGTTGTCTGGCGGTACGTTCATCAAACGCAGGGTGCCGGACATGACCTTGCTGAATACCGGCGCCGAAACCAGGCCACCGAAGTAACCACCCTTGCCCGGCTCGTCGATGACCACGACGATGGCGTAGCGCGGGTCGCTCATTGGCCCGAAGCCGGCGAACAGCGAACGGTAGGCGTTTTCGGTGTACCCCTTGGACCCCACCGTGGCTTTACGCGCTGTGCCGGACTTGCCGGCCACGTGATAGAACGGCACCTGGGCACGGAACACACCACGCGGTGCTTCAATCACCTGCTGCAGCATGCCCTGAACGGTTTCGGCGGTTTCCTTCGGAATGGCTTGCACAGCTTCCGGAGCCTTGTCGACCTTGATGATCGACAGCGGCACCATCTTGCCGTCGTTGGCCAGCGCCGCGTAGGCATGCACCAGCTGCAGGGCGGTCACCGACAGGCCATAGCCATAGGAAAGGGTCGCGGTTTCAGCCTTGCGCCACTCGCGGTGGTTGGGCAGGTTGCCGACACGCTCACCCGGGAAGCCAAGGCCGGTGTACTGGCCCAGGCCGACCTGGGACATGACGCGGTAGATGGCCTCGCCACCAATGTCGAAGGCGATCTTGCTCATGCCGACGTTACTGGAGTTGATCAGGATGCCGGTCAGGTCGAGGATCGGGCCCTCGCTGCGCGACACGTCCTTGATGGTGTAGCGGCCGATCTGCAAGCTGCCCGGGTAAACCTCGACCTTGTCGGTCGGCTTCCAGCGGCCGCTTTGCAGTGCCGCACTCATGGAAATCGGCTTGACCGTGGAACCGGGCTCGAACACGTCGATGATTGCCCGGTTGCGCATCGCTGCCGGGAACATGCTGCGGCGGTTGTTCGGGTTGTAGGTTGGCTGGTTGACCATGGCCAGGACTTCACCAGTCTTGACGTCCATGATCACCAGGCTGCCGGCCTTGGCGTCCTGCTCGGCAATGGCGTTGCGCAGCTCGCGGGTAGCCAGGTACTGCAGGCGCAGGTCTATCGACAACGCCAAGGTCTTGCCGGCCTTGGCGTTCTTGGTTACCTGGATGTCCTTGATAAGCCGGCCACGCCGGTCCTTGATCACCTGCCGCTTGCCGGGCACGCCGGCCAGCCACTCGTCATAGGCCAGTTCCACCCCTTCGCGACCGTGGTCGTCGAGGTCGGTGAAGCCGACCATGTGCGCGGTGACATCGCCGGCCGGATAGAAGCGGCGGAATTCTTCCAGGCCGTACACACCAGGCACTTTCAGGTCGAGCACGTGCTGGCCCTGCTCCGGGGTCAGGCCGCGGACCAGGTAGATGAACTCTTTGCTGGCCTGCTGGGTCAGGCGCTCGACCAGTTGCTGCGGGTTTTGCCCCAGCGCTGCGGCCAGCTGTGGCCAGCGGTCTTTGGACGCCTGCATTTCCTTGGGGTTGGCCCACAGGGTGGTGACCGGGGTACTCACAGCCAATGGCTCACCGTTGCGGTCGGTGATCAGGCCACGGTGCGCAGGGATAGGGATGTGACGCAAACTGCGCGCATCGCCCTGCCCCTTGAGGAAGTCACGGTCGACCACTTGCAGGTCGATGATGCGCCAGCAGATAGCGCCGACCATGATTGCCAGCAAGCCGATCACCACGCGGAAGCGCCACGGGTAGAGTGCGCCTTCGAGCTTCATCATGGCGCCACCATCCGCACTTCGTCAGCCGCAGGCACGCGCATTTTCAACTGCTCGGAAGCCAGGTTTTCGATACGGCTGGCGGCGGTCCAGGTGCTCTGTTCCAGAATCAGCCGGCCCCACTCGGCCTGGGCCTTGTCACGCTCATTCAACTCGCCGTAAAGGGTATTGAGCAACTGACGGTTCCAGTGCGCGCTGTAGGACACGGCGACGGCCGAAACCAGCACGCCGATAAACAGCAGAAGCATCAGGAAGCTTCCGCCTGGCAAAGGCTTGGCAAAGAGCCTGCTCACCGCAGTTTCTCCGCCACACGCATCACGGCGCTACGCGAGCGTGGGTTGGCCTTGAGCTCGGCTTCGGAGGCGAACTGGGCCTTGCCGATGAGCTTGATTTTCGGCTCGAAGACTTTGTGCTGTACCGGCAGGTTGCGTGGCAGGTTGTCGGCCTCGCCCTTGACCAGCTTGCGCATGAACAGCTTGACGATACGGTCCTCAAGGGAGTGGAAACTGATCACTGCCAGGCGGCCACCGACCTCGAGTGCATCCAGCGCGGCCTCCAGGCCAGCCTCCAGGTCACCCAGCTCGTTGTTGACATGGATCCGCAGCCCCTGGAAGGCACGGGTAGCCGGGTTCTTGCCTTTTTCCCAGGCCGGGTTGGCAACCTTCAGCACTTCCGCCAGGTCGGCAGTGCGGGTGAACGGCTCCTTTTCGCGGCGCTCGACCACGGCACGCGCCATGCGGCCGGAGAAACGCTCTTCACCGTACTCTTTGAAGACACGGGCAATTTCTTCCACAGGCGCAGTGGCGATGAACTCGGCGGCACTGATGCCCTGATCCGGGTTCATGCGCATGTCCAGCGGGCCATCATTGAGGAAACTGAAGCCACGCTCTGGGTCATCCAGTTGCGGCGAGGACACGCCCAGGTCCAGCAGTACACCGCTGACCTTTCCGTGCAGGCCGCGTTCGGCCACTTCTGCACCCAGCTCGGCAAAGCTGCGCTGCACAATGACAAAGCGGCCGTCTTCGGCCGCCAGCGCTTGCCCCGTGGCAATCGCCTGTGGATCTTTGTCGAAGCCCAGCAGCCGCCCTTGCGGCCCGAGCTTGCTGAGAATCAGCCGGCTGTGTCCGCCACGGCCGAAGGTGCCGTCCAGATAGCAACCGTCGGCGCGCAGGGCCAATGCCTCGACAGCTTCGTCGAGCAGGACGGTAATGTGGTTGAAGCCGCTATCTATGGTCACAGGATCAGGTCACGCAATTCGTCGGGCATGGCGCCCGGTTGTTGAATAGCTGCAAGGTCGGCTGCCGAAACCGTGTTCCAGGCATCTTCATCCCACAGCTGGAATTTGTTCAGTTGCCCCACCAGCATCGCCTTCTTGTCGAGCTTGGCGTACTCACGCAGGCGGGGCGGCACCAGGAAACGCCCACTGCCATCGAGCTCCAGGTCAACCGCATTACCGATCAGCAAACGCTGCAGACGGCGGTTTTCCTCACGCAACGATGGCAAGGCTCGCAACTTGGCCTCTATCTGTTCCCACTCATCGAGGGGGTATACGCACAAGCAGGGGTCAACGGCGTCAATGGTCACGATCAGCTGGCCATTGCAACGCGAATCCAGCTCGTCACGGTACCGACTCGGCATGGCGAGACGTCCCTTGGCATCGAGGCTGACGGCGTTGGCTCCGCGGAACACGGCTGTGATTCCCCACAATGTTAGCTTTTTTGTGCCAGAAAACCCACTTCATCCCACTTTCTGCCACTTGCGCACACTATAGGAATCCGCCCGCAGCACCGTCAAGGCGCGTTCATAAGGAAAAGCCTTACAGGACCGAGATTTAGCGCGATAAGGGAATGTGGAAGCACTACCGAGGAAGAGAAAACACGAGAAAAATCAAACCCACGCAAGCAAATGGAGTTCGAACTTAAAGTGATTTATCAAGAGTAAGATTTTTTCGGTATTACCAGAGAGGATCTGCTATCGAATCAAGCAGGGGAGGAAAAGGTGGAGAGTCGATCTGTAAGCCGGGTTTTGTCGAGGACAGTCATTCCTCTACGACGGCCATCACTGGACGCCTCTAGCAACCTACCCGGTTCCGACGCGGGCCACGCCTGATGGAACCCTATTTGGTCTTGCTCCGAGTGGGGTTTACCTAGCCACGAACTGTTGCCAGACGTGCGGTGCGCTCTTACCGCACCTTTTCACCCTTACCGGCACCGAAGTGCTTAGGCGGTTATTTTCTGTGGCACTTTCCGTAGGCTCGCGCCTCCCAGGCGTTACCTGGCACTCTGCCCTATGGAGCCCGGACTTTCCTCCCCCTGCTGCTCACACAACAAAAAGTTGCGGAACAAAAACAGGCAGCGACTGTCCGATCGACTCTCCGCCGCCAAGGTTACCGGCACGCGCGCACAAGAACAAGCAATACCGGCAATTATATCAAACTGCCACTATTCGGTTTTCTGCTTTTCCAGCGCAAGTTGATACAACAGGTTCTTGCGCACACCGGTAATTTCCGCCGCCAGCGCCGCAGCCCGCTTCAGTGGCAGCTCGGCCAACAGCAGGTCGAGTACTCGCTGGGCCTCGGTACTGATGGCCTGCTCGCCCTCCGGCGCGCTCCAGCCGCCAACCAGTACCACGCACTCACCGCGCTGCTGGTTGCTGTCGCCGGCAACGAACGCGCGCAGCTCGGCCAGCGGCAGGCCCTTCAGGGTCTCGAAGGTCTTGGTCAGCTCGCGCGCCAGCAGTGCCGGGCGTTCGCCACCAAAAACCAGCTCCATGTCTTCGAGGCATTCGAGGATACGGTGCGGGGCCTCATAGAAAATCAGCGTACGCGGCTCTTCCTTCACCTGCTCGAGGCGCGCCCGGCGCCCGGCCTGCTTGGCCGGCAGGAAGCCTTCGAAGATGAAGCGGTCCGACGGCAGGCCGGCCGCCGACAGTGCGGCGATCAAGGCGCAGGCGCCCGGCACCGGCACCACGCTCACCCCCGCAGCCCGCGCCTGGCGTACCAAGTGGTAGCCCGGGTCGGAAATCAGCGGCGTGCCGGCATCGGAAACCAGTGCCACGTTCTCGCCAGCCAGCAGCTTGGTGAGAAAACGCCCGCCCTCATCACGCTCATTGTGTTCATGACAGGCCGCCAGCGGTGTGTCGATGCCAAAGTGTTGCAGCAGGCGGATCGAATGGCGGGTGTCTTCGGCGGCGATCAGCGCCACATCCGCCAGCACCTTCAGCGCCCGGGCGCTCATGTCGTCGAGGTTGCCGATGGGGGTTGCCACCACATACAGCGTCCCCACCGTGGATTTCGAAGCCCCTGCCACATCAGTCACTGCGCACACCTGTCATTCGGATCAAAGGCGCCATTGTAGCCCGAGCGCCTGCAACAGGGCGCAAAGAACTTCGCCAGCGATCGGCGGCAGGCCACCTATAGTGAAGGATCAGCACAGCAACATCGCGCCCCGGCCAGTGCTTGGGTACAATTGCCGGCCAACTTGATCGAGTAACAGGACCTTTACATGATCGCTTGCCTGCGGCTGCTCACAGCCCTCTGCCTCGCTGCCCTGCTGGCAGCCTGCGCCAGCTCGCCCTCATCCAGCCTGGGCGAACTGCCACGCACCCCGGATGCCAGCATCGAGCAACTGCTCGAAAAAGCCGCTTCCAGCAAGTCAGCGGAAGATGCCGCCCTGCTGCGCCTGAGCGCGGCCGACCTGGCCTACAAGCAGAAGGACTTCCCACGCGCCGCACGCATTCTTGAGCAAGTCCCGCTGGACACACTCAAGCCGGCCCAGCAAGTGTTCGCCAGCACCCTCGCGGCCGAGCTGGCCATGAGCCGAAACCAGCCCAAGGCGGCCCTGACTGCCCTGGCTCACCCCAGCCTGCAACGTGTAGCCGAGCTGCCGGCGGAGCAGCAAGCGCGCACTTACAATGTGCACGCCGCCGCCCTTGAAGCCGACGGCCAGACCCTGGCTGCCGCGCAACAGCGCGTGCTGCTGGCCCCGCTGCTCAGCGGCCAGGCTGCCAGCGCCAACAATGACGCCATCTGGGCACTGGTCGCCTCGTTGCCGGCAGAGCAACTGCAGCAGCCAGCCAACGACCAGACCCTGGCCGGCTGGACCAGCCTCGCCTTCGCCGTGAAGAGCGCCGGCACCCTGGAGCAGCAGCAAGCGGCCATCGATACCTGGGTCAAACAGCACCCAGGCCACCCTGCCGCCCAGCAACTGCCGCTGGCGCTGACCAAGCTCAAGGAGCTGGCCAGCCAGCCACTGACCAAGATCGCCCTGCTGCTGCCCCAGGAAGGCCCGCTTGCCGGTGTTGCCCGCGCCCTGCGTGACGGTTTCATGGCCGCCCACTTCCAGGCCCAGCAAGCTGGCCAGCCAGCGCCTGCGGTGCAAGTGTTCGACAGCTCGCGCATCGGCTCGCTAGACGATTTCTATCGCCAGGCCCAGGCCGCCGGCGTGCAACTGGTCATCGGCCCGCTTGAAAAGCCACTGGTCAAACAACTGGCCGCCAAACCGCAACTGCCGATCACCACACTGGCCCTGAACTACGCCGACGCCGGCCAGAAGGCCCCGCCGCAACTGTTCCAGTTCGGCCTGGCTGCCGAAGATGAAGCACGCGAAGTCGCCCGCCGCGCTCGCGCCGACGGCATGGTCCGCGCCGTGGCCCTGGTGCCGAGTGGCGAATGGGGTGACCGCGTGCTGGCCGCCTTCCGCCAGGACTGGGAAGGCAATGGCGGCACCCTGCTCGCTGCCGAGCGCATTGCCCAGCCGGTTGCCCTCGCCCAACAGATCGCCGACCTGTTCCAGCTGCGCCAGAGCGAAGGCCGCGCCAAGAGCCTGCAAAGCACGGTAGGCGGCAGCATCGCCGCACAACCGTCGCGCCGCCAGGATATCGATTTCATCTTCCTGGCCTCGACCCCGCAACAGGCCCAGCAGATCAAGCCGACCCTGAACTTCCAGTACGCCGGTGACGTCCCGGTCTATGCCACCTCGAACCTGTACAGCGCCAGCGGCGACGTCAACCAGTACAATGACATGAACGGCATCCGCTTCTGCGAAACGCCGTGGCTGCTCGACACCAGCAACAGCCTGCGCCAGCAAGTGGTACAGCAGTGGCCGCAGGCCGCTGGCAGCCTTGGCCGCCTGTATGCCATGGGCGTCGATGCCTACAGCCTGGCGCCGCGCCTGGGCCAGCTGAAAGCGCTGCCGGACAACCGTGTCCAGGGCCTTTCGGGCAGCCTGAGCATCAACGCCAACCAGCGTATCGAGCGCCAGCTGCCATGGGCCGAGTTTGCCGGCGGCCAGGTCAAGCGCCTGCCTGACACCGCGCGCTGATGCCAACAGCGTCGCCCACAAGCGCCGGGCAAGCAGCAGAAACCCAAGCCCTTGAGTACCTTCAAGGGCAGGGCCTGCAGCTGCTGGCGCGTAACTGGCGATGCAAAGGCGGTGAGCTTGATCTGGTCATGCTTGACGCCGATACAGTAGTATTCGTCGAAGTCCGCTACCGGTTGCACGCGTGCTTCGGTGGCGCCCTCGCCAGCATCGACGGGCGCAAGCAGAAACGGTTGGTGCTCGCCGCCAGCCGGTACCTGCAGAAGGCGCCCCACTGGGGCAACCACCCCTGCCGCTTCGACGTAGTCGCCCTGCAGGGCAGCCACCATGCAGGCAGGCCGCTTCAATGGCTGAAAAACGCCTTCGAATGCTGAACCCACTTCGTTTTTTTTGCTCTATGTTTCGCGGGCTGGTCGTTGTTGCGCGTCGCAAAGGCCACCGCCCCACTTAAGGTCACCAGATGGACATGCAATCCCGAATTCGCCGGCTGTTCCAGGCCAGCATCGATACCAAGCAACAGGCAATGGACATCCTGGCACCGCACATCGAGCAGGCCAGCCTGGTCATGGTCAATGCGCTGCTCAACGAGGGCAAGATGCTCGCCTGTGGCAACGGCGGCTCGGCCGGTGATGCCCAGCACTTTTCGTCGGAACTGCTCAACCGTTTCGAGCGCGAGCGCCCGAGCCTGCCAGCCATCGCGCTGACCACCGACAGCTCGACCCTGACCTCGATCGCCAACGACTACAGCTACAACGAAGTCTTTTCCAAGCAGATTCGCGCCCTGGGCCAGCCCGGCGACGTTCTGCTGGCAATCTCCACCAGCGGCAATTCGGCCAACGTCATCCAGGCGATCCAGGCCGCACATGACCGCGAAATGATTGTCGTAGCATTGACCGGCCGCGACGGCGGCGGCATGGCTTCGCTGCTGCTGCCCGAAGACGTGGAAATCCGCGTACCTTCGACGGTTACCGCACGCATCCAGGAAGTCCACCTGCTGGCGATCCACTGCCTGTGCGATCTGATCGACAGCCAACTGTTCGGGAGTGAAGAATGACCCCTATGCGCCTCGGCCTGATGGCCCTGACTCTGTGCCTGAGCGTCACCGGTTGCAGCTCGGTACTTACTTCTACGCGCAATTCGCCGATCGAAGACGATCGCGGTACGCGCACCATTGGCAGCAAGATCGACGACTCGCTGATCGAAACCAAGGCCTCGGTGAACATTTCCAAGGCCAGCCCTGACCTGGACAAGGGCTCGCACATTGTTGTCAGCAGCTACAACGGCATCGTCCTGCTGGCCGGCCAGACCCCACGCGCCGACCTCAAGAGCCTCGCCGAGCAAACCGCCAGCCAGGTACAGCGCGTCAAGAAAGTGCACAACGAACTGCAGGTGATGCAACCCTCCTCCATCCTGGCACGCAACAACGACGCCTGGCTGACCACCAAGATCAAGACCCAGATGCTGGGTGACAGCGCCGTGCCAAGCTCGCGCATCAAGGTGATTACCGAAAACGGTATCGTCTATCTGCTCGGCCTGGTGACCCAACAGGAGGCCAATTCGGCCACCGCCGTGGTACAGAGCGTGTCGGGTGTGCAGAAGATCGTCAAGCTGTTCGAGTACATCGACTGATTCATTGCTGCCTGCACCGGCCTCTTCGCGGGTGAACCCGCGCCCACAGGGATCTCACAGCTTTCAAGCCTTGTGCATTCCTGTGGGAGCGGTTTTACCCGCGAAAGGGCCAGTACAAGCAACAACAATGCCCCACCTTTCAGAAACCCAGGAAACACCGCATGAAAAAGCTTCTGCTGCCTGCCCTGCTGATCGGCACCTTCGCCACCCTGGCCGGCTGCTCCACGCCAAGCCTGATCACCCTCAACGATGGCCGTGAAATCCAGGCTGTCGACGCACCGAAGTACGACCGCGATGCAGGCTTCTACGAGTTCCAGCAACTCGATGGCAAGCGCACCCGCATCAACAAGGACCAGGTACGCACTATCAGCGACCTGTAACCCGAAGTTGGCGGCAAAGAAAAAGGCGATCCAGTTGGATCGCCTTTTTTGTTACTTGACCACTTTCAGGCTTGGCCGACCACTTGGGCGCGGCGGCTGGCCACCCCCTTCCGGCGGGCCATCGTCGTCCGGCTGCACATCATCCTCTTCCAGCTCGTCGCCATCCATCGGCGACTCCAGCTCGAAGACCATGCCTTGGCCATTTTCACGGGCATAGATGCCCAGGATGGCGCCAACCGGCACGAACAGCGAATGGGCCACGCCACTGAAGCGGCCCTCGAAGCTGACTGCGTCGTTATCCATGTGCATGCTGCGCACGGCACTTGGCGAGATATTCAAGACGATCTGACCATCACTGGCGAAACCATCCGGCACCTGGACTTTCGGGTATTCGGCATTGACCAGCATGTGGGGCGTGCAATCGTTGTCGACGATCCACTCATACAGTGCTCGAACCAGATAGGGGCGACTGGAGTTCATCAACAGCTCCTTAAAGCTTGCGCATTTCACGTTCTACAGAGGACAGGCTCGCCAGGAAAGGCTCGCGAGCGAACTGCCGCTCCATGTAATCCAGCAGCGGCTTGGCTTGCCGCGGCAATTCGATACCCAACACCGGCAAACGCCAGAGTATGGGCAATAGACAGCAATCGACCAGGCTTTGCTCCTCACTCATGAAACAGGCGTACTCACCGAACAATGGTGAAACACCGGTCAGGCTTTCGCGCAGGGCCTTGCGTGCCTCGGCACGGGCGGCCTCGGTGCTGCGCGCGTCCAGCACGGTGTCGGCCAAGGCACACCAGTCGCGCTGGATGCGGTGCATCAGCAAACGGCTGTTACCCCGCGCAACCGGGTACACCGGCATCAGCGGTGGGTGCGGGTAACGCTCCTCGAGGTATTCCATCACCACGGTCGACTCATACAACGCCAGGTCACGGTCGACCAGGGTCGGCACACTGCCGTAAGGGTTCACCTCGGCCAGCCTGGCCGGCAGGCGACTGGGGTCGACATCGATGACCTGGAC
This sequence comes from Pseudomonas sp. Irchel 3F3, assembly GCF_900187545.1. Lineage (NCBI taxonomy): Bacteria > Pseudomonadati > Pseudomonadota > Gammaproteobacteria > Pseudomonadales > Pseudomonadaceae > Pseudomonas > Pseudomonas sp. Irchel 3F3. Next base: position 306,589 of record NZ_FYDS01000005.1, read on the forward strand.
GCTGACACCCTTCTCGGCCAGCACAAGGCGTACCCGATGAGAATAATGATCAGCGGGATCGGAATAGCAGGCTAACCTGTTGGTTGCGCCCATGTAGCGGCTCCTCGCACGGGATGCTTGTGCAACTGTAAATGAAAACGCGCCCGGGGTACCCTGGCAAAACTGCCAGGGCGCCCCGGGCGCGTTCAACAACCAGAAACTACTGCGTGATCAGTGCACGTCCTTCCAGTATTCACGCTTGAGCAAGTAGGCGAATACGAAGAAGAAAGCCAGGTACAGCAACACGTAGGTACCAATGCGCTGGCTTTCCAGTTTGACCGGGTTGGCCGAATAGGCCAGGAAGGTCACCAGGTTCTTGACCTTCTCGTCGAACTGCTCGGTCGTCAGGGTACCGGAATTCGGCGTAATGGTCAGCTGGTCACAGGCTTCATGGGTGATCGGGCTGCCGGTCAACGGGTCAAATTGCTTCTTGCCATCGACCACGGTCTGCACCTGCTTGCAGCCAACCACCTGGTTACCCTGCAGGCCAACCAGCACGTTAGGCATGCCCACGTTCGGGAACACCTTGTTGTTCACCCCGTAAGGGCGCGACGGGTCTTCGTAGAAGCTGCGCAGGTAGCTGTACAGCCAGTCGGTACCCCGCACACGGGCGACCAGGGTCAGGTCGGGTGGCGCAGCGCCGAACCAGGTCTTTGCGTCGCTGGGCTTCATGCCGATCTGCATGTGGTCACCGATTTTGGCGCCGGTGAACACCAGCTTCTCGAGCATCAGCTCGTGAGGGATGCCCAGGTCATCAGCCACCCGCTCGTAACGCTGGAACTTGGCACTGTGGCAACCCATGCAATAGTTGGCAAAGGTGCGCGCACCGTCCTGCATGGCCGCCTTGTCGGTCAGGTCGATATCGACCTTGTCCAGCTCCAAGCCATGTTCGGCAGCGAAGGAAAAGGCAGGCATCACTGCCAGCAAAAATACTGCAATCAACTTTTTCATCAGCCAGTCACCCTTTCCGGAACCGGTTTGGTCTTCTCGAGCCTTGTGTAGAACGGCATCAGCAGGAAGTAGGCGAAGTACAACACCGTGCACACCTGCGACAGCAAGGTACGCCCAGGTGTCGGCGCCAGCACGCCCAGCACGCCGAGGATGACGAAGGCCACGCAGAACACCAGCAGGAAGAGCTTGCTGATCCAGCCCTTGTAACGCATGGAACGTACCGGGCTGCGGTCAAGCCAGGGCAGCACGAACAGCACAGCGATGGCCGCCCCCATGGCGATCACGCCCATCAGCTTGTCAGGCACCGCGCGCAAGATCGCGTAGAACGGTGTGAAGTACCACACCGGCGCGATGTGCTCGGGCGTCTTGAAGGCGTTGGCCTGCTCGAAGTTCGGTTTTTCCAGGAAGTAACCACCCATCTCCGGGAAGAAGAACACCACAGCGCAGAACACGAAGAGGAACACCACCACGCCAACGATATCCTTGACGGTGTAGTAAGGGTGGAACGGGATACCGTCCAGCGGAATGCCGTTTTCGTCCTTTTTCTTCTTGATGTCGACACCATCGGGGTTGTTCGAACCCACTTCGTGCAGAGCAAGAATGTGCAGCACCACCAGGCCGAGAATCACGATGGGCAGGGCGACCACATGCAGGGCGAAGAAGCGGTTCAGGGTGATGCCCGAAATCAGGTAGTCACCGCGGATCCACTGGGTGAGGTCGTCACCGATCACCGGGATGGCGCCGAACAGGGAGATGATTACCTGGGCACCCCAGTACGACATCTGGCCCCACGGCAGCAGGTAACCCATGAAGGCTTCCGCCATCAGCGCAAGGTAGATCAGCATGCCAAACAGCCAGACCAGCTCGCGTGGCTTCTGGTAGGAGCCGTAGAGCAGGCCGCGGAACATGTGCAGGTAGACCACGATGAAGAACGCCGACGCACCGGTGGAGTGCAGGTAGCGCAGGATCCAGCCGTATTCCACGTCACGCATGATGTACTCGACCGAAGCGAACGCCTCTTCCGCCGAGGGCGTGAAGCTCATGGTCAGCCACACACCGGTGACGATCTGGTTGACCAGTACCAGCAATGCCAGGGAGCCGAAGAAGTACAGGAAGTTGAAGTTCTTGGGCGCGTAATACTTGCTCAGGTGGTCTTCCCACATTTTTGTGGCGGGGAAGCGAGCATCAATCCAGTCCATGAACTTGCTCATCATGCGTTCTCCTGGTCGACGCCGATGACGATGATATCGTCCGACTCGTAAGAGTGCGGCGGCACTGGCAGGTTGAGAGGTGCCGGCTGCGACTTGTAGACACGGCCGGCCAGGTCGTAGTGGGAGCCGTGGCACGGGCAGAAATAGCCACCCACCCATTTCGGACCAAGGTCAGCAGGCGCAACTTCCGGGCGGAAGGTGGGCGAGCAGCCCAGGTGCGTGCACAGGCCGACGAGAATGAGGATTTCCGGCTTGATCGAGCGAACCTCAGGGTCGACGTAGGTCGGCTGCACCGAAGCCTTGGACTCTGGATCAGACAGGTCACCCGTAATTTTTTTCAGGTTGCCAAGGATTTCTTCCGTTCGGCGCACGATGAACACCGGCTGGCCACGCCACTCAGCCACCATCTGCTGCCCGGCCTCGACCTTGGCAATATTGACCTTCACCGGTGCACCCGCGGCTTTCGCCTTGGCACTGGGAAACCATGACCCCACGAACGGTACCGCAGCCCCCACTGCTCCCGCTGCCCCGACCACGGATGTCGCGGCTACGAGGAAGCGGCGCCGGCCTGCGTTGACGCCGTCATTGCTCATTCAGTCCTCTCCCATCAGCTTGCTTGGCCTGTTGAACCAGGCTCGTACTTAGGTTGTGTCAATGGCACTAAAATTTGGCAGCCATGGTAAGAAACAAAACCACACACTGACAAGGTGATTACCCAAGCAAGGGCCACAACCCGCGCTTTGCTTGATCTGCGTCTATGCGACAAGCGGCCACTGACATGCTGACAGGTTAGTTCAAGCCAAAAAAAAAGCCCGGTTCCAAGGAACCGGGCTTTTTTCGACTGCCGAAGCGGTATTAACGCTTGGAGTACTGAGGACGCTTACGCGCTTTACGCAGACCCACTTTCTTACGCTCAACTTCACGAGCGTCGCGGGTGACGTAGCCAGCACGACGCAGAGCGCCACGCAGGGTTTCGTCGTATTCCATCAGAGCGCGGGTGATACCGTGACGGATCGCACCGGCTTGACCGCTGACACCACCACCGGAAACGGTGACGTAGATGTCGAATTTCTCAACGGTTTCGGTCAGCTCGAGTGGCTGGCGAACAACCATGCGAGCGGTTTCGCGACCGAAGAACACGTCCAGAGAACGGTTGTTGATGGAAATGTTACCAGTACCCGGACGCAGGAATACGCGAGCGGTTGCGGTCTTGCGACGGCCAGTGCCGTAATTTTGAGTCGCCGACATAATGAACTATCCCGTTAGATCTTCAGTTCTTGAGGCTGCTGAGCAGTGTGTGGGTGAGCAGCACCCGCGTACACTTTCAGCTTGCGGTACATGTCGCGACCCAGCGGGTTCTTAGGCAGCATGCCTTTGACCGCGGTTTCGATAACACGCTCAGGGGCCTTGGCGATCAACTTCTCGAAGTTGATTTCCTTGATACCGCCCGGGAAGCCGGAGTGGGAGTAGTACATTTTGTCGGAAGACTTGGCACCTGTCACACGAACCTGCTCGGCGTTGATAACGACGATGTAGTCGCCGGTGTCAACGTGAGGGGTGTATTCTGGTTTGTGTTTGCCACGCAGACGGCTAGCGATTTCGGTAGCCAGACGACCCAGGGTCTGGCCAGCGGCGTCGACTACGAACCACTCGCGCTTTACTGTTTCCGGTTTAGCAGTAAAAGTTTTCATTCTCTAAAGCCTCAGAGGCCGCCCAGCGAAAAATAGACGGCGAATCTTACTGGATAGTGCACAGCTTGCCAAGGGCAAGCGCGCAGCCGAACACAGACGCTTTTGGGGGCTCGGGTCGGGCACGCCAATGTTCGACGGGGTTCTTCCTGCGTGATGGTGCATCACTTCCGCCACGCGGAGAGGGGCTGAATTATCCAGATTGCGAGAAAAATTTCAACCTGCTTTGATGGGCATCTATTGCCAAGGAGTGTCTAACCGATGGAATACCGTCAGCTCGGCCGTACCGACCTCAATGTCAGCGCCCTGTGCCTGGGCACCATGACCTGGGGCGAACAGAACGTTCAGGCCGAAGCCTTCGAACAGATTGCCCGGGCCAAGGCCGCCGGGATCAACTTCATCGACACCGCCGAGATGTATCCGGTGCCGCCGCGCCCGGAAACCTACGCGGCTACCGAGCGCATCATCGGCAACTGGTTCCGCGACAACGGTGATCGCGACGACTGGGTGCTGGCCAGCAAGGTGGCAGGCCCCGGCAACGGCATCAGCCACATTCGCGACGGCCAGCTCAAGCACAACCGCCAGCACATCGTGGCGGCGCTGGAGGAGAGCCTGAAGCGCCTGCAGACCGACCGTATCGACCTGTACCAGCTGCACTGGCCGGAACGCAGCACCAACTTCTTCGGCAAGCTGGGCTACCAGCACCTGCCACAGGACCACTTCACCCCGCTGGAAGAAACCCTCGAGGTACTCGACGAGCAGGTACGGGCGGGCAAGATCCGTCACATCGGCCTGTCCAACGAAACGCCGTGGGGCACCATGAAATTCTTGCAACTGGCCGATAGCCGGGGCTGGCCGCGGGCGGTGTCGATCCAGAACCCGTACAACCTGCTCAACCGCAGCTTCGAGGTGGGCCTGGCAGAGGTGGCAATCCGTGAGCAGTGCGGCCTGCTGGCCTATTCGCCGCTGGCCTTCGGCATGCTCTCGGGCAAGTACGAGAACGGCGCACGGCCGGACAACGCGCGCCTGACCCTGTTCAGCCGCTTTGCCCGATACTCCAACCCGCAGACCGTCGCAGCCTGCAGCCGCTATGTGCAGCTGGCCCGCGAGCACGGCCTGGACCCGGCGCAGATGGCCCTGGCGTTCGTCACCCGGCAACCGTTCGTGACCAGCAACATCATTGGCGCGACCAGCCTGCAACAGCTGGACAGCAACCTGGCGAGCCTTGAGCTGAGCCTGAGCGATGAGTTGCTGGCAGCGATCGAAGCCATACACCAGGCGCAGCCGAACCCGGCGCCTTGAGCTGAAAGGGGCTGCATTGCAGCCCCGCCGCTACACGGGGTAGACACAATCGCCAAAAAATAAGACGATCCAGCCGGTGATTGACCACTCTACCCTATAAGAACAATGACAATGATGTTTACCCAACCCTCCGCGTCGCTGCGGCGCGTCAGCATCCTGGCCATTGACAAGGTGTTTGCTTCGACCTTGATGCAGGCCAAGGATTTCTTTCACCTCGCCAGCCTGCGTTACAGCAAGCAGCTAGGCCTGGGCTTGCAGCCCATGTTCGAGATCTGCCTGGTGAGCCCCGACGGCCAGCCGGTGGACAGCTTCAGCAATGTGCAGCTTCCGGTCGACGGTGGCCTGGACGACGCCGACGTCATCATTCTCCCGGCCTACTGGGACGACTTCGACAACCTGCTGCAACGTTATCCACAGGTGCTCCCATGGCTGCGTGAACAGCATGCCCGCGGCGCGGTGCTGTGCGCCGAGGCCAGTGGCGTGTTCTGGCTGGCCGAGTCCGGCCTGCTCGATGGCAAGGAGGCGACTACCTACTGGCGCTTCTTCAACAGCTTTGCCGAGCGCTTCCCGAAGATCCGGTTGAATCAGGACAAGCACCTGACCGACGCCGACAATATCTATTGCGCCGGCGGGGCCACGTCGGCCTGCGACCTGTACATCTACCTGATCGAGCGCTTCTGCGGTGCCAACGTGGCCCGCGCCGTGTCGCGCGACATTCTTTACGAAGTGCAGCGCAACTACACCCCGGGGCGCATGGGCTTTGGCGGGCAGAAGCTGCACCAGGACCTGATCATCCTGCAGATTCAGCATTGGCTGGAGGAGCACTTCGCCGACAAGTTCCGCTTCGAGGACGTTGCCCGCAACCACGGCATGAGCATCCGCAATTTCATGCGCCGCTTCCAGGGCGCAACGGGTGACAAGCCGCTGCACTACCTGCAACGGCTGCGGATCGAGACCGCCAAGGGGTTACTGTCGAGCACACGCAAGAGCATCAAGACCATCAGCTACGAGGTCGGTTATGACGATGCCAGTTTCTTTGCGCGGCTGTTCCGCCAGCACACCGAGCTGTCGCCGAACCAGTATCGGCAGCAGTTCATGCAAGAGGCTTGAGGCCTTGCGGGGCTGCTTTGCAGCCCATTCGCGGCACAAGGCCGCTCCCACAAATGCCCAGCGTGCGCCGATCAATGTGGCAGCGGCCTTGCGTCGCGAATGGGCCGCAAAGCGGCCCCAAAAATCTTACGGCTTGTGTGCGCGCGACAGGAATTCGTGCGACTGCATCTCCAGCAACCGGCTCAGGGTACGCTGGAACTCGAAGCTCAGGCGCCCGCCGGTGTACAGGTCTTTCAGCTCCACCTCGGCCGAGATGATCAGCTTGACGTTGCGGTCGTAGAATTCGTCCACCATGTTGATGAAGCGGCGGGCGATGTCGTCGGTGGCAACACCCATCTGCTCCACATTGCTCAGCAGCACGGCGTGGAAGATCTTGCCCAGTTCGATGTAGTCGTTCTGGCTGCGCGGCCCATCGCAAAGGGCGCGGAAGTCGAACCAGGCGACATCGTCACAGGTGCGCAGGGCATTGATCGGACGGTTCTCGATCATCAGCACGTCGTTCTCGATCGCCTGCGTGCACTCAGGGGTGAGCGCCTTGAAGCTGGCGCGCATGCTCTGGTGCGCCGCGTCATTGAGTGGGAAGTGGAACAGTTCGGCCTGCTCCAGGTGGCGCAGGCGGTAGTCGACCCCGCTATCCACGTTCACCACGTCGGTGTACTGCTTGATCATGGCGATGGCCGGCAAGAAGCGCGCACGCTGCAGGCCGTCCTTGTAAAGGCCGTCTGGCACGATGTTGGAAGTGGCCACCAGCGACACACCATTTTTGAACAGCTCTTCCATCAGAGTGCCGAGGATCATCGCATCGGTAATGTCCGACACGAAGAATTCGTCGAAACAGATCACCCGGGCTTCTTCGCTGAAGCGCTTGGCGATGATGGTCAGCGGGTTCTTCTCGCCCTTGAGGGTTTTCATTTCCTCGTGCACACGCTTCATGAAGCGGTGGAAGTGCGTACGCATCTTCTGCTTGAACGGCAGCGCTTCGTAGAAGGTATCGACCAGGTAGGTCTTGCCTCGCCCTACCCCACCCCAGAAATACAGGCCCTTGACCGGGGTCTGCTCCTTCTTGCCGAACAGTTTGCCGAACATGCCCGGCTTGTTGTTCTGCGCTTGTACCAGGTCGTCGTACAGGCGCTGCAAGTGACGCACCGCAGTTTCCTGCGCCGCGTCATGGAAGAAGTCGGGACGTTTCAGATCTGCTTGATAGCGTTCTAAGGGAGTCATAATTCGTTAGCGAGGCAACAAAAAACGGGCCGTCACTGTAGCGACAGGCCCGCTTAATGGCAATCAGACTTGCGTCAATATGCCTCAGTCCTGCTGTGGTGCCAGGGCATCACGCAGGCTCTGAATGGCGGCATCACGGGCTTGCGCGCTGTCGAACTGCGGCCCGTCGGCGACCTGCTCGCCATTGAGCCACAGGCCGAAGCTCAGGCCTTCTACCCGTACATCGGCCTCGCCACCCTGCTGCAGCTGCTTGCTCACGGCGCCAGCACTCTTGCCGTCAGCGAAGCTGCGCGACAGCAGCAGTTGCTCACCGTCAGCGGCCAACAGGCGGAAACGGAAGCTGCCGTCTTCGTCACGGAAGCTGACGAAGCGCGCGCTCTTGGCTGACTTCTTCTTCACCTCGGTGGTGGCCTGCACGCTGCTGCGGAACGAACGCAGGCCAACGGCTTCGCGCAGTTGCTCGAGGAACGGCGTGGCAATCTTGCGGGCCTTGGCGGCACCGGCCAGCAGGATGTCTTCCAGGTCCGCCGGGCGGGCGATCAGTTGGTGGTAGTACTCGCGTTTTTCCGCCAGTTGGCCATCCAGCAACTGGAACAGGCGCTGCTTGGCATCACCCCAGCCCAGGCCCTGCAACAGCTCTTCGCGGAACCCGGCGCATTGCTCCGGCGTCGAGAAGGCCTGGTACAGGGTGAACAGGTGCGAGTTGTCCGGGTCTTTCGCTTCACCCGGCGCGCGCGAGTCAGTCACGATGCGCGAGATGGCGTCTTTCATGTCCTTGGCGCTGGTGAACAACGGGATGGTGTTGTCGTAGCTCTTGGACATCTTGCGCCCGTCCAGGCCTGGCAGCGTGGCCACGGTTTCCTCGATCACCGCCTCTGGCAGGGCGAAGAAGTCCTGGCCCTGGCCGAACAGGTGGTTGAAGCGTTGGCCGATGTCGCGGGCCATTTCCACGTGCTGGATCTGGTCACGGCCGACCGGCACCTTGTTGGCGTTGAACATGAGGATGTCCGCGGCCATCAGCACCGGGTAGCTGAACAGGCCCATGGTCACGCCGGCGTCCGGGTCCTCCCCATTTTCGACGTTCTTGTCCACCGAGGCCTTGTAGGCATGCGCGCGGTTGAGCAGGCCCTTGGCGGCAACGCAGGTCAGCAGCCAGGTCAGTTCGGGAATTTCCGGGATGTCGGACTGGCGATAGAAAGTCACTTTGTCCGGGTCAAGGCCACCGGCCAGCCAGGTGGCGGCGATTTCCAGGCGTGAACGCTGGATGCGCAGCGGGTCATCGCATTTGATCAGGGCGTGGTAGTCGGCCAGGAAGTAGAACGAGTCGACACCGGGCTGCTGGCTGGCACGGATCGCAGGGCGAATGGCGCCGGCGTAGTTGCCCAGGTGCGGAGTGCCGGTGGTAGTGATACCGGTAAGAATGCGCGTGGTCATGGGTGTTCGCTTATTCAGGCTTGGCTCAGTTCGAAAGGCGCGGCAGCAGCAGATCCTTCAGATCGGTCAGCTTGCCATGGAAGAAGTGTCCGCATTCTGCCACTTTCAGCAGCTCATGGGGGCGCGTCAGGCTGTCGGACCAATCGTAAACCAGCTGCGGTGCGACGACTTCGTCGGCGTCCGGCTGCACCACGGTCACCGGGCAGCGCTGCGGCAGCGGGAATTCGGCGGTCAGGCGCATGACCGCCGGGGCGATCATGAACAGGTGCTGCAACTCGACGCCTGCAGTTTCAAGTCGCCCGGCCAGGCTGGTGGCAACGAAACCACCGAACGAAAAGCCCATCAACACCAGCGGCAACTCTGGGTGCGAGCTACGCAGCCAGGCTGCCGCGGCCTCGGCATCGGCCACTTCGCCGGCCCCCATGTCATGGCTGCCGGCGCTCTGGCCGACGCCACGGTAGTTGAAACGCAGGGTCGCGTAACCGGCATCACGGGCGGTGCGTTGCAGGGTCGAGACCACCTTGTTGAGCATGGTGCCGCCCTGGACCGGGTTGGGGTGGCAGATCAGCACCGCGCCACGGGCGTCAGCCACGTCCAGGTACAAGGCTTCCAGCTGGCCGGCGGGGCCATCGATGATCAAGGGGGTTTCGCGGACAAGCAAGGCACTACTCCGTGACCTCGGGAAGGGTCGATTCGTCTAGGTGTGAAATTCTGTTCTGATTTGCGATCGCTCGCGGTATACAGCGCAGGTCTGAGCCGTTAACGTAAAGCAAAGCCGTTTATAGAGGAAGGACTCGTGGAACTCTCGCTCCTTGTTTGGTTGTTGCCAACCCTGGCCCTGGTCATTGGCGTGGCGGTCGGTTTCATTGTTGCCCGCCTGCTGCCCAACGCAGCACCCAGCAACACCCAGCGCCAACTGGATGACATCCAGAAGCGCTTCGACAGCTACCAGAACGAAGTGGTCACCCACTTCAACAGCACTGCCATGCTGGTCAAGAAACTGACCCAGAGCTACCAGGACGTACAGGATCACCTGGCTGAAGGCGCCAACAGCCTGGCCCTTGATGAAGTCACTCGCCAGCGCCTGCTGGCTGCCCTGCATTCCGAAGCGCCGCAAGGCCCGCGTGACCGCCTGACCCCACCGAAAGACACCGCCGAAGTGCCGCGCGACTATGCGCCAAAAGCGCCGAACTCGCCGGGCATGCTGGACGAGAGCTACGGACTCAAGCGTTGATCCACTGAACCTGTAAAAGGCCTCGCAAGAGGCCTTTTTTGTGGATGCCGTGTTCTTGCCGCTGCGCGCCCTTTTCGCGGCACAAGGCCGCTTCTACAGATGCCCCAGCGCCTCCTCGATATCCAGCAGCAGATCCTCCACATCCTCCAGCCCAACCGACAATCTCACCAGCCCCTCCGATATCCCGTGATGGGCGCGCTCCTGGGGCGTGTAACTGGAGTGCGTCATGCTCGCCGGGTGCTGCGCCAGCGACTCGGCATCCCCCAGGCTCACCGCCCGCGCAAATAGCTGCAGGGCATTCATGAAGCGCCGCCCGGCCTCGATACCGCCCTTGAGCTCAAAGGCAATCATCCCGCCCGGCAAACGCATCTGCCGCCGTGCCAGGTCGTACTGGGCAAACGACGGCAAGCCCGGATAGTGAATCAGTTCCACCTGGGGCTGCCGGGCCAGGAACTTCGCCACCTCCAGGGCATTGGCGCAATGCCGGTCCATGCGCAGCGCCAAGGTCTTGATACCGCGCATCAATAACGCAGCGTCATGGGGCGACAAGACTGCCCCGGTCATGTCTTTCAGCCCTTCCAGGCGAATGCGGTCGACCAACGCCTTGCGCCCCACCACCAGGCCGGCGGTGATATCGCCATGGCCGCTGAGGTACTTGGTCGCCGAATGCACCACCAGGTCCGCCCCCAGCTCCAGTGGCCGCTGCAGGTACGGCGTGCAGTAGGTGTTGTCGACTACCACAAGCACGTCTCTCCCATGTACAGCCTCGACCACCGCTGCGATGTCGACCAGTTGCATATTGGGGTTGGCCGGCGTTTCGAAGTAGATCATCCGCGTTTTACTGTTGATCGCCGCTTTGAGGGCCTTGGCGTCATTGAGGTCGACATGGTGAATCTTGACTCCGAACTCGCCAATCCCATGGTGCAGAAACGCGAAGGTACAGCCATACAGGGTGCGCCCGACGATCAGTTCATCACCGGGGCGCAACAGGGTCCAGATGGTCGAGGTAATGGCGCCCATACCCGACGCCAGCGCCAATCCCGCCTCACCGCCCTCCAACGAGGCCATGCGTTGCTCAAGCAAGGCCAAGGTGGGATTGGAGATGCGGCTGTAGAAGTGCCCTGCCTCTTCCCCGGCGAAGCAAGCAGCGCCGTATTCAACAGTGGGGAAGGCATAGGTAGCGGTCTGGTACACCGGCGGCACCAGGGCGCCTCCGTGGGAAAGCGGGTCGTAGCCATGGTGAATGGCCCGCGTGGAAAAACCGGTGTTGTTATGGGAGTCGCGCATGGCAACAGCCTCTTGTGGTTTGTTATAAGCTTATGCCACCGAGCTGCCCGATTTTTTCCAAAATAGCCCACGCATTTGCGTGCTTGCTGGAATAAAAACAACAATCAACGGACCAGGAGGGCAAAACATGCCTTCAAGCCTCGACCGCACCGACCGCGCCCTGCTCGCCGCTTTGCAGGACAATGCCCGCCTGACCGTTGCCGAACTCGCCGACCAGGTAGCGTTAACCACCTCGCCCTGCTGGCGTCGGGTCAAACTGCTGGAAGACAACGGCTACATCACCGGCTACCAGGCCATCCTCTCGCCCAAGTCACTGGGGTTTGGCGTGACCGCGTTCGTCAGCATCATGATGGACTCGCACACCAAGGACATGGCGCTGGCGTTCGAGCAGCGGCTGATGGAGATTCCCGAAATCGTCGCCTGCCACAACATCTCCGGGCGCTATGACTTTTTGCTGGAGATCCTGGCGCGGGACCTGGAGTCGTTCGGGGAATTCACCCGTGAAGTGCTGCAACGCCTGCCGGGGGTGAAGGAGATCTATTCGAGTTTTTCCTACAAGGCGGTGAAGGAGAAACGGGTGATACCAGTGTCAGAGAAACATATTTAAGACAAATTCCGAGCACTAAAAACGCTCCACCGCCGGCCTGGCCAAATGCTTCCTTGACTAGGTTATCGAAGAGCGCAAGACCGTCGAGGTAGTCGCTTCGGTGCGCCCGGATGTGCGAGGCGCCGAGGTTTATGAAAAGGGGGCGTGCAAGGTTTCGACGAGACTAAGCGCCCGTTGCTGATAGTGGGAGAGCCGATCAGCGGTCAAGGCCGCTAAAGGATATCTGCTCGAGTTTGCCTACAAGCCGCTAAATGAGAAATGAGAATACCGGTATCGGAAAAACACCTCCAAGACAGATCTCTCCGAGCAGCAGGAAGCTTCCTACTGATTGACCGGCCGCAGCTGACATACCGCGAATTCTATATACGTAACGCTGACCCATGTAGTGACGAGGAAAATCTACATGGCACAGGACAATACCTATTATCTCGATGAGGCGCTGTACATCAGTGCGCAAGCACCGACAGGTAGTGAACTCGCTTTCATTGGCGGGGGTGGAGGCGGGCCGGGCCCAGGTGGTTGGGGGCTAAGCGATGGTGCTCCACGCGGAACCAGCCCGACCAAAAAAGATATAGCACAAGTGATTTCTACACGCAGAGTGCTAACGGAAGAATTTCAGGTAACCGAGAGAGACTATTCAGACAAGTATGCCCAGGAACTAAACCAGCTTCCTGAAACCATCAATGCTTTGAAATCTCAGATCAAAGCTGAAGCCCTAAATTCATCTAACGCTTCATCACCTGCAGCAGCAGAACAGCAAATCCTCACCTCACGTATCAGTCAGCTCCGTGATGCCTATCTACAGAAACTGCCCGATGCAAACAGTTACTTTGGCGCACCGGCTTTCTACAAGCGTGGCGACTCAATGATGAGCCGATTTCTGGACCCGGGCTTCTTCGCGGCGACCACGGGTGAAGCGCTGGGTGTGGAGTGGGCGACCAAGCTGCAAAGGTCGTGGGATGGGGCATACCGCTTGCACCTCGACGCCCTTAAGCATCAAGCGCTCGCTGACGAATTGGCGGCGCTGGCAGCACATGTAGACCAAGCAGAAATTGACCGCCAACCCCTGAATCTGCCGCAGGCTATAGCACGCAGAACAGCCCAGATTCACACTGAGCGGCAAGTGCATTTTGACTGCCTGCCGAACGTTTTGCAGCATGAGCTAAACGGGCAAACCCGCATTGACGACTCCCTCACCCTGGTACAAACGCTCCAAGCGTATTTATCCAAAGCCGCCGCGCTGAGGCACGCCAAGCAATCGCAGATCCCACACTTTCAAGATCGAAATCCTCGCATCAATGCTCCTCTGTCAAAACCGCAACTCGAAGGGCTTTTGCATCTGGTGGATGAGCAGAGATTGCGTCGCGCCGGCCCACGCTGGAAGGAATACCATCAAGCGCTTGCCCTGAGCGAGTCGATCCATTTCCTGGACGTTTATACGAGGGGCACACAAAATCTGGCGCATCGTGCAGTAGCAGTTGAGCACTTGCTGACGAGGCACATCAGCGATCAGGCGGCAAATCAGCAGGCCCAGGCCGCAGCAGATGAAGCTGCTCGACAACAAGCACTGGTTGCAACGCAGGAAGCGGCACGACTGCAGGCCGAACGCAAGGCGAAGGACGAACGCTTTATCTACAGACTCGTACCTGGCCAGTTGCAGGCCATCGAGAAACCCGCTGCCGAACGAAAGGCTACAAAAGCCAGGCAGAAAGCCGAAGCCGAGCGCAGGGCCAAGGAGGCAGCGGACAAAGCCGCTGCTCAGCGCCAGGCCAGAGAACAGGCTCAGCTAGCCAAAGCAGAAGCGAGAGCCGAACAAAAAGCCCGAAAACTTGAGGCGGATCGCAACGCCCGCGAGGCCGTTGAGAACGACAGAGCTGAGCGCCAGGCAAAAAAAGCAGCGCGCTTGGAAGCCGCTGCGCGCCGGGAGAACGAGGCAAAGCAAAAACGTGAGGCCTTACGCATACAGGAGGAAATCGAGCGGTCACGTATTACGTTCGCATTAGGCCACACCGCCGCTTCACTGCCACTCGTGGTGCCTGTGGGGCCCTCATCTTTCGGTAACCCTGCAACTGCGCATGAAGGCTTGAAAACCGCCATACGTTCAGCTGTAACTGGCTTGGCGGCTTCTGGCGCAGCCCAAGCGCTTATCGCCACGTTGGCAATGGCCTGGCCATCGAGCTTGGGTAATAGTGACCGCCGCTACCTGACCAGCATCCCGTTGCAGGACCTCTCATCCCCAGGCGGGCCCGATCTCGAAGCCCTCGCACTGTCGTCCCGCAGTGTCGACCTCCCATACCTGTTGGCCGGTAGCGAGACTGCGGATGACCTGAATCTGTACGTGATACCCGGGGGCAAGCCGGTGCCGGTCCGCGTAGCGAAATTCGATAGGGAACGGCAAGTCTACAGTCTGGCCCTTACCAATCCTCAGCGGATATTGACGTGGACACCTGCACTGGCGCCCGGTGCTGAAGCAGGAAGCTCCACTAGCTTGCCGCAAGTACCGCAAGGTACCGTCATTTACACCGGCAGTACCCTGAACCCCGTCAATGCCGAAACAGAGGGTTACCCGGCGCTGGACTTGCTGGACCAGGAACGACTGATCATCACCTTCCCCATGGACTCGGGTTTACCGCCTATTCTGGTGGTGTTCAAAAGCCCGCGATACGAGGCAGGTACATCGACCGGAAATGGTGCGCAGGTATCAGATACATGGCGTACATCGGCAGCCAGCCTCGAAGGGGCTCCAATTCCTGCCCAGATTGCTGATCTTCTCAGAGGGAATGAATACGGGAGCTTTGACGCGTTCCGACGGCAGTTTTGGAAGGCGGTGGCTAATGACCCCGAGCTGTCCAAGCAGTTTAGCCCCCAAGACATCCGTCGAATGAAAAAACACGGATATTCGCCCTGGGTCGACAGAGATGATGAGTACATGAGCAAACGCTCTCACGAAATTCACCACGTTGTACCAATCAGCAAGCAGGGAGGCGTATATGATATGGACAATTTAATAATTTTGACACCCAAAGCTCACAATCATATTCACTATGGAAAAAGCAATCTTGAAAAACAAATTTGAAGATTACACAAAGCAAGAGTTCCTTGCTTTCCTCCAAATGATTAATACAGCTATCGAGGATGAGCCAGACAACGTACTAGTACCTTTGATCGAGCTTTTTGAGAAAATTACCGAGCATCCGTCTGGGAGTGACCTGTTTTTTAGACCGCAAGGCAGCAACCGGGGCGAGCCTGAACAAGTACTTGAAATCGTCGAAACCTGGCGCCTGGCCAATGGCAAAGTGGGTTTCAAAGCCAACTAAATAGATTGAGACCCTGATAACCCAGGGTCTCAATCTATTCGGACCGGATATTCTGGAGAAACGCCTAAAACAATTTATTGAATCCAACCGGGAGCTTGCCCTACGAAACGGTAAATAAAAAAAGGCAAATTCCCGTGTAGGAAAAGCGTACCTAAGAAAACTCCTTCCAATCACCGGGAACGTTCCTACTGACATACAGCCTACCTCTGACATAAATAAAACTCGTCCCCAGGCACACTTTCCCTGCCTTCAACTCAGGGACGACTCTATGGCCAGCCTTCTTCCAGAATTCATCATCCGTAAACTCGAAGGTCGGACATTCCACAGCTTCGACCATTTCTCCCAATCCTTCTGGCTGGCGATCGCAGAAGACCCAGTCTACAGCCAGCAATTCATCCCCGCCCAACTCAACCGCCTCAAGAAAGGCTGGCCCCCTCGGGCGCCATTCCATGAGACGGTAAAGGGTCTGCGTTCTTATCAGATAGGCCAGCTGAACCCGCCCGAGTGGGGTGGGTTGATGTACGACGCTGAAAACCTGCGGATCATGAGCGCCATGCAATACGCGCTGTCATCGGAGACGCCATGGTGATCAGGCTGAAACACTGCCTGGCCGACTATTCATACGATGAGTTCCGGCTGATTGTTGAGGCGTTGATTCAGGCGACAGGCTCGCGTGCTTGGCAGGATCGATTGCTGGAACACTTTATCGAAGTGGTTGAACATCCTGATGGCGCTGACCTTATCTATTACCCCGAGGAAGATCGGGGAAGATGCGCCGAGCAGGTCATGGCGCGCGTCTTGGAATGGAGAGCGTCAAGGGTCTTGCAGTGTTCAGAATTAAAATTAACTAGCCTGCCAGGTCTGGATGCAGCTCAGAGGCTTAGCGAAGAACCTTTGCCAGCGGCGGTACATGGCACCGGCTCTGCCGGTGTTCGCGGCTAAAGCCGCTCCTACAGTGATCGCGCAAACTTTCAGATTCTCAACAAAGCGGTTGGTCTTAAAGGCTCCGCACAACCCAAGGATTACGCGCATAAAAAAACCCGCCGAAGCGGGTTTTTTCTTGCAGGCCAGCGCTTAGATCGCGCCGCGCTGACGCAGCACGTCCAGCACCAGTTTCACACCTTCATCCACGCTGGTGGCCTGGGTGTCGATCACAAGGTCGGCATCCAGCGGCACATCGAACGGGAAGCTTTCGCCCGGGATGTTTTCGCCACCGGCCGCGTACAGGCCTTGCGGGTCACGCTCGCGGCAAGCCAGCGGCGAAGCCTGTACGTACACCGTCACCAGGCGGTCTTTGCCGATCAGGGCCTTGGCCTGTTCGCGGCCTTCGGCATCCGGGGCCACGAACGCAGCCAGGGTCAGCAGGCCGGCTTCGTTGAACTGGCGCGCCACATGGGCGGCGCGGCGCCAGTTTTCGGTGCGGCCGGCGCGGTCTTGCGGCAGGCCCTTGTTCAGGTCGTGGCGCAGGTTCTGGCCGTCCAGCACGTACACCGCACGGCCCATGTCGAACAGCTTGCGCTCCACGGCATAGGCCAGGGTGCTCTTGCCAGCACCGGACAGGCCGCTGAACAGCACGGTGGCTGGCTGCTGGCCGAAGCGCAGGGCGCGCTCTTCGGTAGACACGTGGGCCTGCTTGCCATGCTGGCCGGTGCTGCCGTGTGGCAGAACGGGTGGCGCGATGATCATGCCGGCACCGACGGTGCCGTTGGTCAGGCGGTCGATGACAATGAACGCACCGGTGGTGCGGTTGCTGTCGTAGCCGTCCAGGGCGATCGAGGTGTCCAGCGCTACCTTCACGCGGCCGATCTCGTTCAGCTGCAGCGCGCTGGCAGCGCCCTGCTCCAGGGTGTTCACATCGACCTTGTGGGTGATGCTGGCAATCGAGCCCGGCACATAGCTGGTGGCGCGCTTGATGTCGTACTTCTTGCCCGGGAGCATTGGCTCCTCGGCCATCCACACCAGCATGGCGTCGAACTGATCGGTCACTGGCGGCACGTTGTCGGCATGTACCAGCAGGTCGCCACGGGAGATGTCGATCTCGTCTTCCATGGTCAGGGTCACGGCCTGGCCTGGGCCGGCGTTTTCCAGCTCACCTTCGTAGGTGACGATGGACTTGACGCGGCTGCTCTTGCCCGACGGCAGCACGACGATTTCGTCGCCCTTGTGCACCACGCCACTGGCGATGGTGCCGGCGAAGCCGCGGAAGTTCAGGTTCGGGCGGTTCACGTACTGCACCGGGAAGCGCAGGTCGGTGAAGTTGCGGTCGGCCGCAACCTCGACGGTTTCGAGGATTTCCATCAGCGTCGGGCCGGCGTACCACGGCGATTGCTCGCTGTGGTTGACCACGTTGTCGCCCTTGAGCGCCGACATTGGTACGAAGTGCAGGCTGCTCGGGGTCAGGTTGATGGCTTCGGCAAACTTCAGGTAGTCGGCCTTGATCGACTCGAAGACGCCTTCATCGAAGCCCTTCAGGTCCATCTTGTTGACTGCGACCACGATGTGCTTGATGCCCAGCAGCGAGGCAATGTAGCTGTGGCGGCGGGTCTGGGTCTGCACGCCATAGCGGGCATCGACCAGGATAATCGCCAGGTCACAGGTGGACGCACCGGTGGCCATGTTGCGGGTGTACTGCTCGTGGCCAGGGGTGTCGGCGATGATGAACTTGCGTTTGGCGGTGGAGAAGTAGCGGTAGGCGACATCGATGGTGATGCCCTGCTCGCGCTCGGCCTGCAGGCCGTCGACCAGCAGTGCCAGGTCGACTTCTTCGCCGGTAGTGCCGACTTTCTTCGAATCACGGGTGATGGCTTCGAGGTGGTCCTCGTAGATCATCTTCGAGTCGTGCAGCAGGCGCCCTATCAGGGTGCTCTTGCCGTCATCCACGTTGCCACAGGTGAGGAAACGCAGCAGTTCTTTGCGCTCGTGCTGAGCCAGATAAGCGAGGATGTCTTCGCTGATCAAATCGGATTGGTGCGACATGGAGTAACCCTGAAAATTAGAAGTAGCCCTGACGTTTCTTGTCTTCCATGGAACCGGCGCCATCGTGGTCGATGACCCGGCCCTGGCGCTCGGAAGTGCGCGTCAGGAGCATTTCCTGAATGATGTCGGTCAGCGTTTCGGCTTCCGACTCGACAGCCCCCGTCAACGGGTAGCAACCGAGGGTACGGAAACGCACCTTCTTCTTGACGATACGGGCTTTCTCTTCCTCGGAGAGGTGCTCGAGGATACGCTCGTCGTCGATCATGATCAGGGTGCCGTTCTTCTCGATGACTTCACGCTCGGCGGCGAAGTACAGCGGCACGATCGGGATGCCTTCTAGGTAGATGTACTGCCAGATGTCCAGCTCGGTCCAGTTCGACAGCGGGAACACGCGGATCGACTCGCCCTTGTTGACCTTGCCGTTGTACACGTTCCACAGCTCGGGGCGCTGGTTCTTCGGGTCCCAGCGGTGCTTGCTGTCGCGGAACGAATACACACGCTCTTTGGCCCGCGACTTCTCTTCGTCGCGGCGCGCGCCACCAAAGGCGGCGTCGAAACCATGCTTGTCCAGTGCCTGCTTCAGGCCCTGGGTCTTCATGATGTCGGTGTGCTTGGAGCTGCCATGGGTGAACGGGTTGATGCCCTGCGCCACACCCTCAGGGTTGACGTGGGTGATCAGTTCCAGGCCCATTTCCTCGACCATCTTGTCGCGGAAGCTGTACATCTCCTGGAATTTCCACTGGGTGTCGACGTGCATCACCGGGAACGGCAGCTTGCCCGGGAAGAAGGCCTTGCGCGCCAGGTGCAGCATCACGGCGGAATCCTTGCCGATCGAGTACAGCATCACCGGGTTGTCGAACTCGGCGGCCACCTCGCGGATAATGTGGATGCTCTCCGCCTCCAGCTGTTTCAAGTGCGTCAGTTTGTCGACCATGGCTACTCACGAAAAACGATCTTATGGACGGCCTGCGGGCCGTGTTCGAGCGAGCCACTTTATCACAGCGGCTGCTTCTATTTAGGAGGCGGGCTAGATCGAAAAGGTCTAACGATATGACTGCGGGTTTGGGCTGCCAGGGCCGGCCCTTTCGCGGGCTCGCCCGCTCCCACAGGTATTGCCCCCCAGGCTTGGTGCGATCCCTGTGGGAGCGGGCGAGCCCGCGAAGCAGGCAACGCTGATATCAAATGGGATTGGGGCAATCGATGAACAGGTGCTCCACGGCAAACCGCCGCGCCAGGTAATCGCCCAGTGCCTGCACCCCGTAACGCTCGGTGGCATGGTGCCCGGCAGCAATGAAACTGACGCCATTCTCGCGCGCACTGTGATAGGTCTGCTCCGACGCCTCGCCGGTCAGGTACAGGTCCACCCCGGCGGTAATCGCCGTGTCGATGTAACCCTGCCCGCCACCGGTGCACCAGCCGACCCGGCGGATCATCTGCTCCCCCTCCACCAGCAATGGCTCACGCCCCAGCACTTCCTGAACCCGCCGGGCAAAATCGCGGGCAGTCACAGGTTCGGCCAGTGAGCCGACCAACCCGACCACCTTGGGGTTCTCCGGGTCCAGCGGCCCTTCGACGGTGATGTCCAGTTGCCGCGCCAGCTGCACGTTGTTGCCCACCTCCGGGTGAACATCCAGCGGCAGGTGAAACGCCAGCAGGCTGATGTCGTTGTTCAGCAAGGTTTTCAGACGACGCTGGCGGATACCGGTGATGCACGGGTTCTCACCCTTCCAGAAGTAACCATGGTGCACCAGCACCAGGTCGGCCTGGGCCTCGACCGCAGCATCCAGCAACGCCTGGCTGGCGGTCACACCACTGACGATACGGCTGACCTGCGGCCGGCCCTCTACTTGCAGGCCATTGGGGCAATAATCCTGGATCTTCGCGCTGCCCAGGTAACGCTCGGCTTCCTCGACCAGGGTGTTTAGAGCGACGGCCATGAAAATCTCCTCGAAAACTGCGCTTTTCTCGGGCGCAACGCCAATGGAACGCCCGTATAATGCCGGCCATTATGGGCCGTCGCCGGCACTGGGGGAACCGGTGTATGATCCCGCGCGCTCATGCCCCACTGCGCGGCCACTGGCCCTCGCTCTTTCCAGGATTCGTTCATGTTCAAGGCTTTGCGTTACTTTGGCTGGCCCCTGCTTACCGGCGTACTGATCGCCATGCTGATCATCCAGCGCTTCCCGGAGTGGGTAGGCCTGCCCAGCCAGGACGTCAACCTGCAACAGGCACCGCAGACCACGCGGATCATGCAAGGCCCGGTGTCGTACGCCGACGCCGTGACACTGGCTGCCCCTGCAGTGGTCAACCTGTACACCACCAAGGTGGTGAACAAAAGCGCACATCCGCTGTTCGAGGACCCGCAGTTCCGCCGCTTCTTCGGCGATAACCTGCCCAAGCAGCGCCGCTGGGAGTCGAGCCTGGGCTCGGCGGTGATCATGAGCCCCGAGGGCTACCTGCTGACCAACAACCATGTCACCAGCGGCGCCGACCAGATCGTCGTGGCCCTGAAAGATGGCCGCGAAACCCTGGCCCGCGTGATCGGCAGCGACCCGGAAACCGACCTGGCGGTGCTGAAGATTGACCTGAAGAACCTGCCGGCGATCACCATAGGCCGTTCGGACACCATTCACATCGGCGACGTGTCGCTGGCCATCGGCAACCCGTTTGGTGTTGGCCAGACCGTGACCATGGGTATCATCAGCGCTACCGGCCGTAACCAGCTGGGCCTGAACAACTACGAAGACTTCATCCAGACCGACGCAGCGATCAACCCCGGCAACTCGGGCGGCGCGCTGGTCGATGCCAATGGCAACCTGGTTGGCATCAACACCGCGATTTTCTCCAAGTCCGGCGGTTCACAAGGCATTGGCTTCGCCATCCCGGTGAAACTGGCACTGGAGGTAATGAAGTCGATCGTCGAGCACGGCCAGGTGATCCGTGGCTGGCTGGGCATCGAGGTGCAACCGCTGAGCCAGGAGCTGGCCGAATCGTTCGGCATGAAGGACCGCCCGGGTATCGTGGTGGCAGGTATTTTCCGCGAAGGCCCGGCGGCCAAGGCCGGGTTGCAACTGGGTGACGTGATCCTGAGCATCAACGGCGAACCGGCCGGTGATGGCCGCAAGTCGATGAACCAAGTGGCGCGGATCAAACCCAACGAGAAGATCACCATCGAGGTGATGCGCAATGGGCAGCAGTTGAAGCTGGTTGCCGAGGTGGGGCTGCGGCCGCCGCCGGCGCCGGCTGCCAGCCAGGAAGAGAAATAAACCCAGGGCCGCGTTGCGGCCCTTCGCGGGCACGCCCGCTCCCACAGGAACTACGCTGGCTCCAAAGCCAGCGCTAAACCTGTGGGAGCGGGCGTGCCCGTGAAGGGCTGCCGCGCAGCCCAAACAGCATCAATGCAGGATCTGGCTCAGGAACAACCGGGTCCGGTCACTGCGCGGCCGGTCGAAGAAGTCATCCGGCGCCGCCTGCTCCACAATCTCCCCCTTGTCCATGAAGATCACCCGGTTCGCCACGGTGCGGGCAAAACCCATCTCGTGGGTCACGCAGAGCATGGTCATGCCGTCTTCGGCCAGGCCCACCATGGTATCGAGCACTTCCTTGACCATTTCCGGGTCCAGCGCCGAGGTCGGCTCGTCGAACAGCATGATCTTCGGCTTCATGCACAGCGCACGGGCAATCGCCACACGCTGCTGCTGGCCACCCGACAATTGCCCCGGGTACTTGTGCGCCTGCTCGGGAATACGCACGCGCTCCAAATAATGCATGGCAATTTCCTCGGCCTTGCGCCGCGGCATCTTGCGCACCCACATCGGCGCCAAGGTGCAGTTTTCCAGAATGCTCAGGTGCGGGAACAGGTTGAAGTGCTGGAACACCATGCCCACTTCACGGCGGATGGCCTCGATCTGCTTGAGGTCGTTGGTCAGCTCGACGCCATCGACCACGATGCGCCCCTGCTGGTGCTCTTCCAGGCGGTTGAGGCAACGGATGGTGGTGGACTTGCCCGAGCCGGATGGCCCGCACAGCACAATGCGCTCGCCCTGGCGCACGTTCAGGTTGATGTCCTTGAGCACATGGAACTGGCCGTACCACTTGTTCACACCCTGCATCTGGATGATGCCTTCGGGGCCGGCAGGCTGCTTGATCGCTTCACTCATTTCGAAACTCCTAACGCTTGTGGCCAGTGTCCAGCTTGCGCTCCAGGTGCATGGAGTAGCGGGACATACCGAAACAGAAAATCCAGAACACCAGGGCGGCGAACACATAGCCCTCGGTAGCCATGCCCAGCCAGGCCGGGTCGGCGGCGGCTTGCTTGACGCTGTTCAGCAGGTCGAACAGGCCGATGATGATCACCAGGCTGGTGTCCTTGAACAGGGCAATGAAGGTGTTGACGATGCCGGGAATCACCAGCTTGAGCGCCTGCGGCAGAATCACCAGGCCCATCGAACGCCAATAGCCCAGGCCCATGGCGGCGGCAGCTTCGTACTGGCCCTTGGGGATGGCCTGCAAACCACCGCGCACCACCTCGGCGATATACGCCGACTGGAACAGGATCACGCCGATCATCGCCCGCAGCAGCTTGTCGAAGCTCATGCCTTCGGGCAGGAACAACGGCAGCATCACCGACGACATGAACAGCACGGTGATCAATGGCACGCCGCGCCAGAACTCGATGAAGGTCACGCACACCACCTTCACGGCCGGCATCCTCGAACGCCGGCCCAAGGCCAGCAGGATGCCCAGTGGCAAGGCGCCGACAATACCCACGGTGGCGATCACCAGGGTCAGCATCAGCCCGCCCCACTGGCTGGTCGGTACGCTCTCCAGGCCCAGGTACCCACCGTGCAGCAGGGTGTAGGCCAGTACCGGGTACAGCACCAGGAAGCCCAGGCCGTAGAAGGCCTTGCGCGGGAAGCGCTTGATGAACAGCGGCGCAGCGCCGATGACGGCAAGCCACACCGTCAGGTCCACCCGCCAGCGCAGCTCGGCCGGGTAGTAGCCGTACATGAACTGGCCAAAGCGCTGCTGCACGAACACCCAGCAGGCGCCCTCCTTGGTGCAGTCGGCGCGTGTGGTGCCGACCCAGTTGGCGTCGATCAACGCCCACTGAACAAGCGGCGGTACGATCAGCCATACCAGGTAGATGGCGAACAGGGTCAACAGCGTGTTGAGCCAGCTGGAGAACAGATTGGCACGCATCCATGCGAGCACGCCGACGGTTTTCACCGGTGGCGGCATATCGGGTTTGAAAACATGGGCATTCACAGGCGTATCCTCACCGCTCGATCAGCGCAATGCGCTTGTTGTACCAGTTCATCAGCAGCGAAATGCTGATGCTGATGGCGAGATAGACACTCATGGTGATGGCGATCACCTCGATAGCCTGGCCGGTCTGATTGAGCACGGTGCCGGCGAACAGCGAGACCATCTCCGGGTAGCCGATACCGGCCGCCAGCGACGAGTTCTTCGCCAGGTTCAGGTACTGGCTGGTCAGCGGCGGAATGATCACCCGCAGTGCCTGGGGAATGATCACCTTGCGCAGGGTCGGGCCCTCGCGCAGGCCCAGCGAGCGCGCGGCCTCGGTCTGGCCATGGCTGACCGAACGGATGCCAGAACGCACGATTTCAGCGATGAAAGCTGCCGTGTAGATAGTCAGCGCCAAGGTCAGCGCCAGCAGTTCGGGGATCAGCACCCAGCCACCGACGAAGTTGAAGCCCTTGAGCTGCGGCACCTCCCAGCTTACCGGGCTGCCGAACAACAGCACGCTCAGGCCCGGGATGACGAGCAGTAGCGCCAGCCCCACCCAGAACTTGTGGAACGGCACGCCGGTCTCGTCGAAGCGCTTGTTGGCCAGGCGCACCATCACGACAGTGGCGGCAATCGCCACCCCCAAGGCAACGACGAACGGCCAGAAGCCATCGGCCATGGACGCGCCCGGCATGTTCAGGCCACGGTTGCTGATAAAGAACATATCGTCGATGTTGATGCTGCCGCGCGGTCCCGGCAGGGTCAGGAACACGGCGAAGTACCAGAACAGGATCTGCAGCAGCGGCGGAATGTTGCGGAAGGTTTCCACATACACGGTCGCCAGTTTGTTGATCATCCAGTTCGGTGACAGGCGAGCCACCCCAATGATGAAGCCCAGAACCGTCGCCAGGATGACGCCGATGAAGGTGACCAGCAGGGTATTGAGCAGGCCGATGAGGAACACCCGCGCATAACTGTCGGATTCCACATAGGGGATCAGGTGCTGGGCGATGCCGAAGCCGGCACTGCGGTCGAGAAAGTCGAAGCCCGAGGTGATACCCCGGTGTTGCAGGTTGGTTTGCGTGTTGTGGAACAGGTACCAGCCCAGGCCGACCACGAAGACGATCGTGAGGATCTGGAACAGCCACGCGCGCACACGCGGATCGTTAAGGGACAAGCCCTTGGGTGCGCCGATTTGATTTTGCATGAAGTGCCCCGGACAGTAGGGATTCGACAGCCTGCAGCGGCGGGATGCCGCCGCAGGGTGCAACCATCAGCGCACTGGTGGCGCGTACTGGATGCCGCCGTTGTTCCACAGGGCGTTCATGCCACGGTCAATCTTCAGGTCGGTGCTCTGGCCCAGGTTCTTCTCGAACACTTCACCGTAGTTGCCGACTTGCTTGACGATCTGTACTACCCAGTCTTTGGGCAGCTTGAGGTCCTTGCCGTACTCACCATCCGCACCCAACAGGCGGGCGACGTCAGGGTTTTTGGTGCCCTTGGCTTCGGCCTCGACATTTTTCGAGGTGATGCCTGCTTCTTCGGCGTTGAGCATGGCGAACAGGGTCCACTTGACGATGCTGAACCACTCCTCGTCGCCTTTACGCACCACCGGGCCCAGTGGCTCCTTGGAGATGGTTTCCGGCAGTACCACGTAGTCGGTCGGCGCGGCCAGCTTGGAACGCTGGGCAAACAGCTGCGACTTGTCCGAGGTCAGCACGTCGCAACGGCCCGACTCCAGCGACTTGGCGCTTTCGTCCGAGGTGTCGAAGGTGATCGGGGTGTACTTCAGGTTATTGGCGCGGAAGAAGTCCGACACGTTCAACTCGGTGGTGGTACCGGCCTGGATACAGATGGTTGCGCCATCGAGCTCTTTGGCGCTGGATACACCCAGCTTCTTGTTGACCAGGAAGCCAACCCCATCGTAGTAGGTGACACCGGCAAACACCAGGCCCATGCCGGCATCGCGCGAGCTGGTCCAGGTGGTGTTGCGCGACAGCACGTCGACCTCGCCCGACTGCAGGGCGGTGAAGCGTTCCTTGGCGTTGAGCTGGCTGAACTTGACCTTGGTCGCGTCGCCGAACACGGCAGCGGCCACGGCGCGGCAGACATCGGCGTCGATACCGACGATCTTGCCTTGCGCATCAGGTACCGAGAAGCCCGGAAGACCGTCGCTCACGCCACACTGGACGAAGCCCTTCTTCTTGACCGCATCGAGGGTGGCGCCTGCCTGGGCATTGCTCACGGCGCCCAGTGCGGCGGCAGCGGTCAGGACTGCCAGGGTGGTTTTCAACATCTTCATTCACAACCTCCAAATCGCTCTTGTTGTATCGAGCCGGAATTGCACCGCACCCTTTTGAGGCGTATCCGACCCGTATTGGCTTGTTATTGGGTCACTTGGCGCAATGGACTGTTCTGTGACAGCCTTCGCGTGCAAAGGGTGTTACCGTTTCGGCCTGCCCTTTGCATCGCAGATTGAATTGCAAAGCGCGTACCAGATTCTCTGGCTGTAGCGTTTAAGCGCTCGTCAAGTGGGGAAAGTTGTATCGTTGCGACATTCTTTTTCCGACAATCATTTCCAGCGCCTTCTTTTCACGCACGCCATAACAAGACCCGCACACTTTCGGAGCAGTCATGACCAACCCGCTGATTCTCGAACCACAGAAAACCGCTGATGCCTGTGTGATCTGGTTGCACGGTTTGGGGGCCGACCGTTACGACTTCCTACCGGTAGCCGAATTCATGCAGGAGCGCCTGCTCAGCACCCGGTTCATCATGCCCCAGGCCCCGACCCGGCCAGTCACCATAAATGGCGGTTATGCCATGCCCAGCTGGTATGACATCAAGGCCATGACCCCGGCCCGCGCCATTGACGAAGCGCAGCTGGAAGCGTCGGCCGAGCAAGTGGTTGCCCTGATCAAGGCCGAGCAGGCCAAAGGCATCAACCTGTCCCGTATCTTCCTGGCCGGTTTTTCCCAAGGTGGCGCGGTGGTGCTGCACACTGCCTATATAAAGTGGCAAGAAGCACTGGGTGGGGTGATTGCCCTGTCCACCTATGCCCCCACCTTCAACGACCAGCACCAGTTGAGTGCCTGCCAGCAGCGCACCCCGGCCCTGTGCCTGCATGGCGTGCATGACCCGGTGGTGATCCCGTCCATGGGCCGCACCGCTTTCGAGTACCTGAACACCTGGGGCGTCGCCGCCCGCTGGCACGAATACCCGATGGAACACGAAGTGGTGGTCGAAGAACTGAACGACATCTACGAATGGTTGAGCAAACAGCTGCAATAGGCTGGCTCTCTTGTAGTTGTGGGAGTATTCCACTACGCCGCGCCCGGATCTTGCATTACACTGCCCGGCGTACATTCCTTAATCAGTTGATGAGACGATCGTGCTCAAAGCACTCAAGAAAATATTCGGCAAGGGAGACGCCGCGCCACACGCCGTTGCTCCTGCTGCCAGCGTGGCACCGCCTGCGCCCGCACCCGCCAGCGAGGCCCGGCCCGCAGCAAAACCGGCCGTAGCGCATGCCAACCCCGCCCCAAAGGCTGAACAACCCGCTGCTGCTACGCCACCTGCCGACAAAGCGGCCAAGGACAAACCGCGTCGCGAGCGCAAGCCCAAGCCACAGGCCAGCCTGTGGAAACCGGAAGACTTCGTGGTCGAGCCGCAGGAAGGCAAGACCCGCTTCCACGACTTCAAGCTGTCCAACGAGCTGATGCACGCCATCCACGACCTGGGCTTCCCGTACTGCACGCCGATCCAGGCGCAGGTGCTGGGGTATACCCTGCGTGGTCAGGACGCCATTGGCCGGGCCCAGACAGGTACCGGCAAGACTGCGGCGTTCCTGATCTCGATCATTTCCCAACTGCAGCAGACGCCACCGCCCAAGGAACGCTACATGGGCGAGCCACGCGCGCTGATCATCGCCCCTACCCGCGAGCTGGTGGTGCAGATCGCCAAGGACGCCGTGGCGCTGACCAAGTACACCGGCCTGAACGTCATGAGCTTTGTTGGCGGCATGGACTTCGACAAGCAGCTCAAAGCCCTTGAAGCACGCCACTGCGACATCCTGGTGGCCACCCCGGGCCGCCTGCTGGACTTCAACCAGCGCGGCGAAGTGCACCTGGACATGGTCGAGGTGATGGTGCTGGACGAAGCCGACCGCATGCTCGACATGGGTTTCATCCCACAAGTGCGCCAGATCATTCGCCAGACACCACCGAAAAGCGAGCGCCAGACCCTGCTGTTCTCCGCCACCTTCACCGACGACGTGATGAACCTGGCGAAGCAGTGGACCACCAACCCGGCCATCGTCGAGATCGAGCCGGAAAACGTGGCCAGCGAAACGGTCGAGCAGCACGTGTATGCAGTGGCGGGTAGCGACAAATACAAGCTGCTGTACAACCTGGTGACCCAGAACAACTGGGAACGGGTGATGGTGTTTGCCAACCGCAAGGACGAAGTGCGGCGCATCGAGGAAAAACTGGTGCGCGACGGCATCAATGCCGCCCAGCTGTCGGGCGATGTGCCCCAGCACAAGCGCATCCGCACCCTGGAAAACTTCCGCGAAGGGCGCATCACGGTGCTGGTGGCCACCGACGTGGCCGGCCGTGGCATCCATATCGATGGTATCAGCCACGTGATCAACTTCACCCTGCCAGAAGACCCGGACGACTACGTGCACCGCATTGGCCGTACCGGCCGCGCGGGGGCCAGTGGCGTGTCGATCAGTTTTGCCGGGGAGGATGACTCGTACCAGTTGCCGGCGATCGAAGAGCTGCTGGGGCGCAAGATCAAGTGCGAAATGCCGCCCGATGAACTGCTAAAGCCGGTGCCGCGCAAACACCACTGACCTGTGCCGGCCTCTTCGCGGGACAAGCCCGCTCCCACAGATTTTCCGCTGCCCTTGGGTTCAGCAAAGCACCTGTGGGAGCGGGCTTGCCCCGCGAACCGGGGCAAAGCCCCGGCCATCAGACAGCAATCTACCAGCGCCCCGCCGCATCCTGGTCACTCTGCTTGCCTTCAACCCACCGCGGCCCTTCCTGGGTGTTTTCCTTCTGGGCGCAAGATCAAGTGCGAAATGCCGCCCGATGAGCTGCTAAAGCCGGTGACGCGCAAACACCACTGACCTGTGCCGGCCTCTTCGCGGGACAAGCCCGCTCCCACAGATTTTCCGCTGCCCTTGGGTTCAGCAAAGAACCTGTGGGAGCGGGCTTGCCCCGCGAACCGGGGCAAAGCCCCGGCCATCAGACAGCAATCTACCAGCGCCCCGCCGCATCCTGGTCACTCTGCTTGCCTTCAACCCACCGCGGCCCTTCCTGGGTATTTTCCTTCTGGGCGCAAGATCAAGTCCGAAATGCCGCCCGATGAGCTGCTAAAGCCGGTGCCGCGCAAACACCACTGACCTGTGCCGGCCTCTTCGCGGGACAAGCCCGCTCCCACAGATTTTCCGCTGCCCTTGGGTTCAGCAAAGCACCTGTGGGAGCGGGCTTGCCCCGCGAACCGGGGCAAAGCCCCGGCCATCAGACAGCAATCTACCAGCGCCCCGCCGCATCCTGGTCACTCTGCTTGCCTTCAACCCACCGCGGCCCTTCCTGGGTATTTTCCTTCTTCCAGAACGGCGCACGGGTCTTCAGGTAGTCCATGATGAAGTTGCAGGCCTCGAACGCCGCCTGCCGATGGGCGCTGGCCACGCCACCAAACACGATCGGCTCGCCCGGTTCCAGCGCACCGATGCGGTGCAAAACCTCCACCTTGAGCAACGGCCAGCGCTGCTCGGCCTCGACCACGATCTTGGCCAGCGCCTTTTCGGTCATGCCCGGGTAGTGCTCAAGGAACATCCCCGCCACTTCGCGGCCATCGTTGAAATCCCGCACATAGCCAACAAAACCGACCACCGCGCCCACGCCAACATTGGCCGCATGCATGGCATTCACCTCGGCCCCTGGGTCGAACGCGCCGTGTTGCACTCGCACTGCCATGTTCAGCCTCCGGTCACCGGCGGGAAGAACGCCACTTCATCACCCTCTTGCAGTGGCTCATCGAGCTTGCACAGCTCTTCGTTGCGCGCGCACATCAGGTTCTGCTCAGCCAGCACCGCATAGTGCCCACCCTTGCCCACCAGGGCCTGGCGCACATCGTCCAGCACCTTGAACGCGCCCTCTACACGCTCGCCATCCACACCCAGCAGTTCGCGGTAGCGGGCGAAGTACATCACCTTGACCTTCATCATGCCTGCACCTTGTAATGGCCACTTTTGCCGCCGAGCTTTTCCAGCAGGCGTACCTGTTCGATGACCATGCCCTTGTCCACAGCCTTGCACATGTCATAGATCGTCAGCGCGGCAACGCTGGCAGCGGTCAGCGCCTCCATCTCCACGCCGGTCTGCCCGGCCAGCTTGCAACGGGCGACAATCCGCACGGCGTCCTGGCCCTCGGCACTGAGCTCGACCTTGACGCTGGTCAGCATCAGCGGGTGGCAAAGCGGGATCAGGTCGCTGGTCTTCTTCGCCGCCTGGATCCCGGCAATGCGCGCCACGGCGAACACGTCGCCCTTGGGATGCTCCCCGTCGACGATCATCTGCAAGGTCTGCGGCAACATGCGCACCCGCGCCTCGGCAGTGGCCTCGCGCTCGGTCACGGCCTTTTCAGTGACGTCGACCATGTTGGCCCGCCCCTGGGAATCAAGATGTGTCAGCACTGCTCTGCTCCTGTGAAGGGAACTGGCAGTGTAAACCTGTGGGTCAGGTTTGAGCAGAGGTATGAGGCATGCACATCACCTGTAGGAGCAGCCTTGTGCTGCGAAAGGGCCAGCATGACTGGAAAATAGCCCTGCGTGTAATGGCCTCTTCGCAGGACAAGGCTGCTCCTGCAAGGGAAGGCCGGGCGGCTAACCGCCCGGCGGTGACGGTTACAGATGCGACTCGGCGTACTCGGCCAGCACCGAGCGGGGCACGCCCTGCAGGGTGATGTGCACGCCGTGGGGGAAGTCCTTGAAGCGCTCGGTCAGGTAGGTCAGGCCCGAGCTGGTCGCGGACAGGTAGGGGGTGTCGATCTGCGCCAGGTTACCCAGGCAGACCACCTTGGACCCGGAGCCGGCACGGGTGATGATGGTTTTCATCTGGTGCGGCGTCAGGTTCTGGCACTCGTCGATCAGGATCAGGCTCTGCTGGAAGCTACGGCCTCGGATGTAGTTCAGCGACTTGAACTGCAGTGGCACGCGCTCGAGGATGTACTCCACGCTGCCATGGGTGCTTTCGTCATCCATGTGCAAAGCTTCGAGGTTATCGGTGATGGCGCCCAGCCACGGCTCCATCTTCTCGGCCTCGGTACCCGGCAGGAAGCCGATCTCCTGGTCCAGCCCCTGCACGCTGCGGGTAGCGATGATGCGCCGGTAGCGCTTGCTGACCATGGTCTGCTCGATGGCTGCGGCCAGGGCCAGAATGGTTTTGCCGGACCCGGCTGCGCCGGTCAGGTTGACCAGGTGGATATCCGGGTCGAGCAGGGCAAACAGTGCCAGGCTCTGGTGGATGTCACGAGGCTTCAGCCCCCAGGCTTCCTGGTGCAGCAGTGGCTCCTGGTGCAGGTCGAGCAACAGCAGCTCATCGTTGCGGATGCCCTTGATCCAGCCGACAAAGCCCTGCTCATCGATAATGAACTCGTTGATGTGCACCGCAGGCAGGTTGTCGATCATCTGCACCCGATGCCAGGTGCGGCCGCGCTCCTGGCGGGTATCGACCTTGCTGACGCGGTCCCAGAACGAACCGGTGACCGAATGGTAGCCCTTGGACAACAAGGACACGTCGTCGACCAGCTGGTCGGTGCTGTAATCCTCGGCCGCAATGCCACAGGCGCGCGCCTTGAGGCGCATGTTGATGTCTTTGGTGACCAGCACCACGTCCAGGTCGGTGCGCCGCGCCCGTACTTCGAGCAGCTGGTTGATGATGATGTTGTCGTTGAGGGTTTCCGGCAGCAGCTTGTTCGGCTCGTTGCGCGGGGTCATCAGGATGGACAGGAACCCCTTGGGCCCGCTCTTGTTGCGCTGGATCGGTACGCCCTGCTCGACATCGTTGGGCGAGGCGTCGCCGAGGGTCTGGTCGATCAGGCGGATGGCCTGGCGGCATTCGGCGGCGATGGTCTGTTTGCCGGTCTTGAGCTTGTCGAGTTCCTCCAGCACCGTCATCGGAATGGCGACGTGGTGCTCCTCGAAGTTGAGTAATGCGTTGGGGTCGTGAATCAGGACGTTGGTATCGAGCACATACAGGATTGGCTTGCTGGAGGAAGGGTTGCGTCCTTGGTCATCCATACTCGGTCACCTTATGTCGAAGCCATACGGCACGGTCTGTTGCGCCGCAAAGTGACTACCGTTCTCCCCGTATCCGCGTTGTTACGGGCGGGAAGCGAACCTGGCTAGGTGGGCCTGGATGACGCCACCTGTGCTGCAGGAATCGGCTGTCTGGTTTCTTCATACCGCAAAAACCATGACCGTAAAAAGCATTTTTACGTGTTTTTGAACTTTATTTTTCCGATTGACGAAGAGGCCTTGGCGACAGCGCCAGAGGGGGCTACGCTCAGAAGTCATACCCCTGTTCGCGATAAGCATATTCCCGGCAATCCGCCCAGCCGATGCCGCTCTGGGCAGTATTTCGCAGCAACCACTCTACCGCTGGCTGAGCCTTGGGCAGGCTGTCATGGAGCTGGATCACGCCCTTGCGCCACAACAGCATCAGGGTCAGCACCCGCTGCGCAGAGGCCTCTGCGCTCAGCGCGCCATCGTCCAGGGCATCGATATCCCACAACGACACGCGCAGTTGCTGGCGGGCCATGAACGCCTCGCCATCGGCCCGGCGCTGCCCATACGGTGGCCGGAACAACGGCACGTACTGTGCCGGCAGGTCAGCCTGCACCCGTGCCTGGCTACGCCGCAGCGAGTCCTGCCAGCCCGTCCATTGGGCATGGGAACGGTATTCCCAGCCTTGGATGCCTACACACTGCCCGCGGTAGAGCTGGCGCAAGGCATTTGCCGCCCCGGCGTCACGACGTTGCTGCAAGCGGTTGCCCAGCACGAAGAATGTAGCTTGAAGCTTTTGCCGGCGCAGGTAGTGGGCAAGCAGATCGGTGTTACCACCCTCTGGCCCTGGTCCGCCGACAAAGGTCAGCAAGAACATACGGTCGTTCAGTTCATCGCCAGTGCGCTCCCGCGCAGACAGCCGCTCCACCTCGCTGCTGGTCTGCGGCAGCAAGGCGGCCTTGCGCAGCTGCTCGTCCAGGTAACGCACGTGGAACTGGTGGCTCGGCTCAATCCAGTTTGTATAGAACGTGCCGACATCGGCCGCGAACGTTGCTGCCTGCGTACGTAAATCTGCCATTGAAGTTACCGGGTAGCAGAATGAGGCATCCTGCTCGCAGCTGCGCTGCGCCTGCTCATACCCCTGCCACAGGCGCTGCCACAGGCGCGCGCGCACAAGACGCACCTTTTGCAGGTTGATCTGCCGCAAGCCTAGCCGCGCCGCCAGCGCCGCGTCGTCCAGCAACTCGCTTTCATGCAGTACCTGCGCAAACGAGAGGATCTCGGCCCGCGAAGCCACATCGAACAGCGCCGGGCTGTTCAGTTGCTCGGGCCACAGGCTGCGATCCAGGCTTACCTGGGGTGAAGGGGCGGCTTGCACGGCAAGGCTCAGCAGCGCGGCCAGCAAGGCAAAGGCAATGCGCACGGTGGAGGGCTCCGCATCGACAAAACGCGAACTATAGCGCCTGCGCCGGCCATGGTCTGTGACTATCGTCGCCATAGTTTGGACTTGCACCGCCCAGCCCGTAGAATCTTGGGTCAACGATGCCAGGAGCCGACCCGATGCTGACGGTGATTTCACCCGCCAAGACCCTCGACTACGACACCAAGCCTGTGACCGAACGTTTCACCCTGCCCCAGTACCTGGACGACTCACAGGTACTGATCCAGCAGCTGCGCGAGCTGTCGCCTGCGCAGATCAGCGAACTGATGCACCTGTCCGACAAGCTCGCGGGCCTGAACGCCGCCCGCTTCGGCAGCTGGACCCCGGACTTCACCCCGGCCAATGCCAAGCAGGCACTGCTGGCGTTCAAGGGTGATGTGTACACCGGCCTCGACGCAGAGAGCCTGGGCGAGGACGACTTCAGCTACGCGCAAGACCACCTGCGCATGCTTTCGGGTCTGTACGGCCTGCTGCGTCCGCTGGACCTGATGCAACCCTATCGCCTGGAAATGGGCACCAAGCTGGCCAACGCCCGCGGCAAGGACTTGTATGCCTTCTGGGGCACACGCATCAGTGAATGGCTGAACCAGGCCCTGGCCGAACAAGGCGATGACGTGCTGCTGAACCTGGCCAGCAACGAGTACTTCAGTGCAGTGAAACGCAGCGCACTGAAGGCCCGAGTGATCAATGTCGACTTCAAGGACTTGAAGAACGGTCAGTACAAGATCATCAGCTTTTACGCCAAGAAAGCCCGCGGCATGATGAGCCGCTTCGTTATCCAGCAGCGCATCAGCGACCCGGAACAGCTCAAGCAGTTCGATGTGCAGGGGTACTACTACAGTGCCGAGCAGTCAAAGGCTGATCATCTGGTGTTTTTGCGGGATCATCCCTCGGATTGATCCTGTGACGCCCTCTTCGCAGCTAAAGCCGCTGCCACAGGGATTGCGCGGGCCGGGAGCTCAGCGCGCCCCAGTTGGCAGCAGGCCTTGGCCGCGAAGAGCCTGCTGCCATTAAACCTCCCCTCCGCCCTGATTTGGGGCTCGATGCAAATCGCCATCACGTCACGATTTCGGCGCCAGAAAAACATCACCCCTACCTTTATCGCAAAACGCCATAAGACCGTTCATACCTTTTTTGACGAATTCTGAAAATTTTTTTCGGATGCTGGCATAAAAATATCCCGTTACAGTTTCACCCTTTATACACGGGGGTGAACTACCCGCGTGCTATCAAATTGAAACTGCCGACAGCTGAATAAATATTTAGAAATCTTTCATCCGGTCGAAACCCACTCAGGAACTTCTTATGCGGCAGATCGCTCATAGTGCCGTAACGATTTTCCTGCCTACGGGCTGTGAGAGATGACTTACAGGTGACAGAGGCAGATATCTACTCACTGCCTTGGTAACTTCAACAGGTTGCACGGGGTCCCCCGAAAACCTTGCCCATGCAGGAGAGAAGCGTCCCTTACAAATCGTCCTAGTGGTTGATTTCAAAGGATTTATCCACTTGAAAAAACAAGCACAGCAGTGTGCCAAGTAGCGCATTGCAATAAAGACGGCTGCATGCCAGGGCACGTTTTTTATTAATGGCTTTTGACTGCCAACTTTAAGTGCATAAGTTTGTGCGCTCCGGATTTATTTTGCCTGCGCTCGGCCAAGTGTGCATTCGCCATGAATCCGTGCGCCTGAAAAACTGTTGTTAATCAACCCAGCCCGACTCTCTGCGGAGGTGTCGGCGTGATAAACACATGAGGTGATAGCGATGCGTATCAGCATCTTTGGTTTGGGTTATGTGGGTGCAGTCTGTGCAGGCTGCCTGACGGCGCGTGGCCATGAAGTGATCGGTGTGGACGTGTCCAGCACCAAGATTGACCTGATCAACCAGGGCAAGTCGCCCATCGTCGAACCTGGCCTGGAAGCACTGCTGCAACAGGGCATCGCCAATGGCCGTCTGCGCGGCACTACCGACTTCGCCGAAGCCATCCGCGCCAGCGACGTTTCGATGATCTGCGTGGGTACGCCCAGCAAGAAGAACGGCGACCTGGGCCTGGAGTACATTGAGTCGGTATGCCGTGAGATCGGCTACGTACTGCGTGACACCACCCGCCGTCACACCATCGTGGTGCGCAGCACCGTGCTGCCGGGTACCGTCAAGAACGTGGTCATCCCGATCCTCGAAGACTGCTCGGGCAAACAAGCCGGCGTCGACTTCGGCGTCGCGGTAAACCCGGAATTCCTGCGTGAAAGCACCGCGATCAAGGACTACGACCAGCCCCCGATGACCGTCATCGGCGAACTGGACAGCGCCAGTGGCGACATCCTGCAAGCCCTGTACGAAGAACTCGACGCCCCGGTCATCCGCAAGCCGATCGAAGTGGCCGAGATGATCAAGTACACCTGCAACGTGTGGCACGCCACCAAAGTCACCTTCGCCAACGAAATCGGCAACATCGCCAAAGCGGTAGGCGTTGATGGGCGTGAAGTGATGGACGTGGTCTGCCAGGACACGGTACTGAACCTGTCCCAGTACTACATGCGCCCAGGCTTTGCCTTCGGCGGCTCATGCCTGCCCAAGGACGTGCGCGCCCTCACCTACCGTGCCGCCAGCCTGGACGTGCGCGCCCCGCTGCTCGACTCGCTGATGCGCAGCAACGAATCGCAGGTGCAAAACGCCTTCGAACTGATCGAAGCCCACGACAAGCGCAAGGTCGCCCTGCTTGGCCTGAGCTTCAAGGCCGGTACCGATGACCTGCGCGAAAGCCCGCTGGTAGAACTGGCCGAGCGCCTGATCGGCAAGGGCTACCAGTTGGACATCTTTGACGAGAACGTTCAGTACGCCCGCATGCATGGCGCCAACAAGGACTACATCGAGTCGAAGATCCCGCACGTGTCGTCGCTGCTCAATGCCGACCTCCAGCAGGTGATCGACAACGCCGACATCATCGTCCTGGGCAACCGTGACGAGCAGTTCCGCACGCTGGCCCAGCAAGCGCCAGCCGGCAAGCAGGTGATCGACCTGGTCGGCTTCATGAGCAAACCGAGCAGCACCACCAGCCGTACCGAAGGCATCTGCTGGTAAGCCCTCGGCCGGGCGACGCGGCCGAGCCTGCGTCGCCCACCCTTTCCCGAATTCTCGACGGATGCTGAACATGCAAAGGCTCCAGACCGTGCTGTTGCAGTGCGCCGGGTGGCTGCTCTACATGAGCCTGCTCATGCTGATCGCCCTGGCCCTGCCAGCCGATATCTTCGACTCGCAATCGAAGCACTTCATTTTCCTGGTCGGCGCAGTCGGCATCTGGCGCTATTCCATGGGCGCCACCCATTTCATCCGCGGCATGATCTTTCTTTACGGCGTGTACCCGTACCTGCGCCGCAAGGTGCAGAAAATGGGCGCTGCCACCGACCCGTCGCATGTCTACCTGATGGTGACCAGCTTCCGTATCGAAGCACTGACCACGGCCCAGGTTTACAGCTCGGTGATCCGCGAGGCGATCAACTGTGGCTTCCCTACCACCGTGGTCTGCTCGCTGGTGGAGATGTCCGATGAACTGCTGGTGAAAAGCCTGTGGGCCAAGTACAACCCGCCGGCCCATGTGAAGCTGGACATCGTGCGCATTGCCGGTACCGGCAAACGCGATGGCCTGGCCTACGGCTTCCGCGCCATCTCGCGCATGCTGCCGGACGAAAACGCCGTGGTGGCCGTGATCGACGGCGACACCGTGCTGGCCGATGGTGTGGTACGCAAGACCGTGCCGTGGTTCAAGCTGTTCCCCAACGTCGGCGGCCTGACCACCAACGAGTTCTGCGAAGTGCGCGGCGGCTACATCATGAGCGAGTGGCACAAGCTGCGCTTCGCCCAGCGCCACATCAACATGTGCTCCATGGCCCTGTCCAAGCGCGTGCTGACCATGACCGGGCGCATGTCGATGTTCCGCGCAAGCGTGGTGACCAACCCTGAGTTCATCGCCGACGTTGAAAGCGACTCGCTGATGCACTGGCGCCTGGGCCGCTTCAAGTTCCTTACCGGTGACGACAAATCCAGCTGGTTCAGCCTGATGCGCCTGGGCTACGACACCTTCTACGTGCCGGACGCTGCCATCAACACGGTCGAGCACCCACCAGAAAAGAGCTTCTTCAAGGCCAGCCGCAAGCTGATGTACCGCTGGTACGGCAACAACCTGCGGCAGAACTCCCGTGCACTGGGCCTGGGCCTGCGCCGCCTCGGGCTGTTCACCAGCATCGTGCTGTTCGACCAGCGCGTATCGATGTGGACCAGCCTGCTAGGGCTGACGGTGGCGGTGATCGCCAGCCTCAAGTTCGGCCTGGCCTTCCTGCTGGTGTACCTGCTGTGGATCGGCATCACCCGCCTGATCCTCACCATCATGCTGCTGTGCTCCGGCCACAACGTAGGCCCGGCCTACCCGCTGATTCTCTATTACAACCAGATCATCGGCGCGCTGATGAAGATCTACGTGTTCTTCCGCCTCGACAAGCAGTCGTGGACGCGTCAGCCCACTGCCCTCAAGCGTGACCTCGCCAGCTTTCAACAATGGTTCAACACCTGGTCCTCGCGGACCATGACCTTCTCGGCTGCCAGCATCTTCGTTGCTGTGCTGTTCATGGTCGTGTGAGCCCAACCCGGATCGGATCTAACAGGAACAAACCCCCATGAATACCGCCGTGAACGTCAATGTCGTGCATGAGTCCGAAGCCCAGCGCCAACACGCCCGGGTGCGCATTCCCGCCAAGCTGCGTTTCCTGGACGCCCAGCGCCAAACCCATGAAGTGAAGGTCGACGACCTTTCCGCCGGTGGCCTGAGCTTCCACACCAAGCAGCAACTGTCGGTGGGCGAAGTACTGCGCGGGCGCCTGCAGTTCGTGGTCGACAACCTGGGCCTGTCGATCGACATCGAGTTCCAGGTGCGCTCGTACAACCCGGACAATGGCCGGACCGGTGCGCAGTTCCAGAACCTTGAACCACGCGACATCGCCACCTTGCGGCACATCATCACCAGCCACCTGTCGGGCGAGCTGATCAGCATCGGCGATGTGCTGAGCACCTTGCAGCGCGACAATTTCACCAAGGCACGCAAGCAGAAAGACGGTGGGTCGGGCCTGAGCGCCTTCGGCCGACTCAAGGCAGTCACCGTCACCCTCGGCGTATTCGTGGTCGGCGTCGCGGCTTTCGGCTTTGTCGCCAAGTCGCTGTACGGCATGTACTTCGTCAGCCACGCCGAAGCCGGTGTGGTCGCGGTACCGACCACCACCGTCACCATGCCGCGCGACGGCACCGTGAGCAGCCTGGTCGACAGCGGTGGGCAGATTGCCAAGGGCGCACCACTGGCCAGCTTCACCACCAGCATGCTGGACATGCTCAAGGGCAGCCTGGACGACGCGCAACTGGAGCCGGCGAAGATCGAGGAACTGTTCGGCAAGCAGCTGTCTGGCACCCTCACCAGCCCCTGCGATTGCGTGGTTGCCCGCCAACTGGTGGACGACGGGCAGTACGCAGCCAAGGGCCAGCCGATCTTCCAGCTGATTCCGCGCACCACCACGCCGATGGTCGAGGCCCGCTTCAGCTACCGCCAGTTCGACGAGGTCAAGCCAGGTACCCAGGTCAACTTCCAGGTCGCCGGCGAAGACGAAGTGCGCACTGGCCAGATCGTCAGCAGCACCAGCCTGAACAGCGAAGACTTGTCCTCCGACATCCGCGTGCAGATCAAGCCTGACAGTGGCATGCCTGCCGAACTCGCCGGCCGCCCGGCAGCGGTCAACAGCGACCGTGGCCCGTCGCTGAACTGGCTTGTAGACAAAGCCGTGGCCCGTGGCCTGTAAGAGGATCACCGCATGATGCCCTGCAAGAAGAGCGCAAGCCTGGGCCTGTGTGCCCTGGCAGCCGCCATCACCCTGGCCGGCTGTGCAGGCCTGCCTGACCAGCGCCTGGCCAACGAAGCCATGAAACGCGGCGACACGGCACTGGCCGAGCGCAACTACAAGGCCCTGGCCGACTTGGGCTACAGCGACGCGCAAGTGGGCCTGGCGGACATCAAGGTGGCCACCCGCGACCCGTCGCAAATCAAGGAAGCCGAGGCCACTTACCGCGCCGCGGCCGCTACCTCGCCCCGTGCCCAGGCGCGTCTGGGCCGCCTGCTGGTGGCCAAGCCTGACAGCACCCAGGCCGAGCGCGAGGAAGCCGAAACCCTGCTCAGGCAGGCGGCGAAACAGGGCGAAAGCAATACCCTGATCCCGCTGGCAATGCTTTACCTCAGCTATCCGCAGAGCTTCCCAACGGTCAACGCGCAGCAGCAGATCGACCAGTGGCGCGCCGCCGGCAACCCGGAAGCGGGCCTGGCCCAGGTGCTGCTGTACCGTACCCAGGGCACCTACGACCAGCACCTGGGCGAGGTGGAGAAAATGTGCAAGGCCGCGCTGAACACCACCGACATCTGCTACGTCGAGCTGGCCACGGTGTACCAGAAGCGCGTTCAGGCCGATCAGCAAGCCGCCCTGCTCGCCCAGCTGAAAGCTGCCTACGCCCGTGGCGCAGTGCCGGCCACCCGGGTCGACAGCGTGGCCCGGGTCCTGGCCGATCGCAGCCTCGGCCAGACCGATGAGAAAACCGCCAAGGACCTGCTTGAGCAGGTGGCCCCAGCCAATCCGGCATCCTGGGTCAGCCTGGCGCAACTGCTGTACGACTTCCCCGAACTGGGCGACACCGACCAGTTGCTGGCCTACATCGACAAGGGCCGCAAGGCCGAACAACCACGCGCCGAACTGTTGCTGGGCCGCCTGTACTACGAAGGTAAAACCCTGCCAGCCGACGCCAAAAAAGCCGAGCAGCACCTGCAAGCGGCGGCCGATGCCGGTGAAATCAGCGCCCATTACTACCTGGGCCAGCTGTACCGCCGCGGCTACCTGGGCAATGTCGAGCCGCAGAAGGCCGTCGACAACCTGCTGGCCGCCGCCCGTGGCGGGCAGAACAGCGCCGACTATGCCCTGGCTCAGCTGTTCAGCGAAGGCCATGGCATTCGCCCGCAACCCGGCAACGCCTGGGTATTCGCCCAGCTGTCGCAGGCCAACCCGACGCCGCAATCGGCTGAACTGCTGCAGCAGCTCGATCAGCAACTGTCACCTGAACAGCGCAGCCAGGCCCAGCAACTGCTGGACCAGGAGAAGCGTGCACGCGGCAGCATGGCGCAGGGCGCACATAGCACCCTGGCCCTAGAAGCCCTGCAGGACGACGAAAAAGAAGTAGACGGTGAGGACTCGCTATGACGCTCAATCCCTTCGTGAAAGCCGGCATCGGCCTGAGCTTCGCCCTGCTGTGGTCCTGCCCGACCCTGGCGGAGATGACCGCCGAGAAAAACTTCGGCCTGGACGTGAAGATTACCGGGCAATCGGAAGACGACCGTGACCTGGGCACCCGGCCTGGCGGCGACGTCAACGGCCTGGGCCTGGACCTGCGCCCATGGGTGTACGGCGAGCGGGGCAACTGGAGCGCCTACGCCATGGGCCAGGCGGTCGCAGCCACCGACACCATCGAAACCGACACCTTGCGCCAGAACGACGACGGCAGCACCACCGACACCGGCGAAGACAGCCGCCAGCCAGACAAAAGCTACCTGGCCATGCGTGAGTTCTGGGTGGGCTACAGCGGCCTCACCGCCTACCCGGGCGAGCAACTGCGCTTCGGTCGCCAGCGCCTGCGCAGCGACGATGGCATGTGGCGCGACACCAACATCGAAGCACTCAACTGGACCTTCGACACCACCCTGCTCAAGGCCGACCTGGGCGTGGCCCAGCGCTTCAGCGAGTACCGCACCGACCTCACCGAGCTGGCCCCGGAAGACAAGGACCGCACGCACATCTACGGCAACGTCGCTACGCAGTGGACCCCTGGCCACTGGGTGGGCGTCCGCGCCCACCACACCCATGACAGCAGCAGCCTGAAAAACCCCGGCGAAACCGTCGATGCGCTGGACAAGACCCGCACCGGCGACCTGACCTGGCTGGGCCTTGAAGCCAACAGCGATGCCTACAACTGGCGCAACGACCACACCGTCAATTACTGGGGCAGCGTCACCTGGCTGACCGGTGACCGCGACAAGCTCAGCAGCCAGGCCGTAGGCGACGACCAGGTTGCCACCGGCACGCAGAGCGGCGACGTCAATGCCTGGGCCACCGACCTCGGCATCCGCGTGCGCCTGGACCCGCAATGGCAGGTCGGCGCGGCCTACGCCCGCGGCAGCGGCGGCGGCGGTGACGACGGCTCGAACAACTTCGAGCAGACCGGCCTTGAGAGCAACCGCTCCAACTTCACCGGCACCCGCTCGCGCGTGCACCGCTTCGGCGAAGCCTTCCGCGGCGAGCTGGGCAACCTGCAGGCCGCCACCCTCTTCGCCTCCTGGCAACTGCGCGACGATTACGACGCCAGCCTGATCTACCACAAGTTCTGGCGCGTCGACGGCAACCAGAACATCGGCTCCAGC
Organism: Pseudomonas sp. Irchel 3F3; assembly: GCF_900187545.1. NCBI lineage: Bacteria > Pseudomonadati > Pseudomonadota > Gammaproteobacteria > Pseudomonadales > Pseudomonadaceae > Pseudomonas > Pseudomonas sp. Irchel 3F3. The sequence continues at coordinate 348,440 of NZ_FYDS01000005.1, forward strand.
GGCATCAACGCAGCCGTCAACGACAACGGCATCAGCCGCCAACTGGTCGACGGCGAAAAAGACCTTGGCCAGGAAATGGACGTGGTCGTGACCAAGTACTTCAAGCAAGGCCTGCTGCCGGCTTCGATGAGCCAGGCCATCGACGAGCCGTCCGCCCTGGTGCGCTTGCGTGCCGGTGTGTTCAAGCCGGGCGACGCCTACGGCAAGGAAGCGGACTCGTACATGCACCGCGCCTTCGTCGATGTGATCTGGCGCTTCTGAGGCCGCTAGGGGACTGACTGTTATGAACCTTCACCCGCACTTACGTCACAGCCTGTTGGCCAGCGCTTTGCTGCTGGCAAGCGGCCTGGCCGCTGCCGCAGAGCCCCAGGTAATCGCCAAGGGCTTGCAGCAGGCCAAGACCTACACCGTGGCCAGCGCACCGATCGAGCCGCTGCAGATGGACCCGCCAAAGCTGCCTGACCTGACCGGTTTCACCGCCGAAGCGGTGCAGAAGAAGATCGACCGCCGCCACAAAGGCAAGGTCAGCCTGCGCCGTATGTTCCAGGAGGACACCCTCAAGGAGTTCGTCGGCGGCGACAACAAGGCAGCCGAGTGGGTGCAGCGCCAGCACGGCATCCCGCAGGCGATCTTCGTCGATGATGGCCATGTCGACCTGGTCGAGTTGAGCAAGCAGGTACCCAGGCAGTACCTCAGCGAGGTCGAGCCAGGGGTTTACCTGGCACGCCTGCCGATCGTGGTCGGGCAGAAGGGTATCCTCGAGATCGACGGCAAGGTCAAACAGCTGCGCCTGTCCCAGGAGGGCGGCTCGTTCCTGGTCAACGACGGCAAGCTGTTCGTCACCGACACCCAGGTGACCGGCTGGCGCGAAAAAGACAACGGCCCGGCCACCTTCCGCTCGCCCAAGGAATTCCGACCGTTCCTGCTGTCGTGGGGCGGTACCGAGACTTACATCGTCAACACGAAGATGGCCAGCTTCGGCTACGCCAAGTCCAAGTCGTATGGCGTGAGCATCTCGCAGTACACGCCCAATATGGCCAAGCGCATGGGCCGCCCGGAACCCACCGGCTGGATCATCGGCTCGGCGTTCAGCGACATGTGGTACGGCTTCTACTGCTACGAGACCCAGGACTTCGTGGTCAAGGACAGTACCTACCGCGACAACATCGTCTACGGCATCGACCCGCACGACCGATCGCACCGCCTGATCATTGCCGGCAACACGGTGCACGGCACCAAGAAAAAGCACGGCATCATCGTTTCGCGTGAGGTCAACGATAGCTGGATCATCAACAACAAGAGCTACGACAACAAGCTCTCGGGCGTAGTGATCGACCGTAACAGCGTCAACAACCTGGTGGCCTACAACGAGATCTACCGTAACCACACCGACGGCATCACCTTGTACGAAAGCGGCGACAACCTGATCTGGGGCAACAAGCTGATCAACAACCGCCGCCACGGGATCCGCGTGCGTAACAGCGTGAACATCCGCCTGTACGAAAACATCGCCATGGCCAACGGCCTGGTCGGCGTATACGGCCACATCAAGGACCTGTCCGACACTGACCGCGACATCGCCCTCGACCCATTCGACACCAAGGTGTCGCTGATCGTGGTGGGTGGCGAGCTGGCGACCAACGGCTCCGGCCCGCTGTCGATCGACTCGCCGCTGTCGGTCGAGCTGTACAAGGTGTCCATGCTCGCCCCACGCAAGGCCAGCGGCATCAGCCTCAATGGTGTGCTGGGCGAGCGCCAGGACGAAATCCTCGACCTGCTGGTGCGCCAGCAAAAAGCTGTGCTGATCGACCCGGTCGAACGCCAGACCGAAATGATCGATTAAGGAAGCCCAGACCATGACCCCACACCTGATCAAACTGCTGGGCCTGTCCGCCGCCCTCCTGGCGATCAGCCAAGGCGTGCGTGCCGACGAAGTGAAGGCCCCCACCTTCAGCGCCGAACCTTGCTGCCAGCTGTGCCCCGAAGCGCACGACGCCAGCCGCTACACCACTCGCTACCAGCAGAACTTCACCACGCTGGTGCAGGCCAAGGGCGACTGGCTGTTCCGTACCCGCGAAGACCTGCGCACCGAGTTCAACACCACCCCGGCCGGCTACAAGCGCCTGCAGCAGGTGCACGACGCGTTCAAGAAGCGCGGCGTGGAGCTGGTGCTGGTGTACCAGCCGACCCGTGGCCTGGTGAACCGCAACATGCTCAACCCGGCCGAGAAAGCCGCCTTCGACTACCAGAAGGCCCTGGGCAACTACCAGGCGATGCTCAAGCGCTTCGCCAGCATGGGCTACAACGTGCCCGACCTGTCGCCGCTGACCAACGAGCAACTGGCCGCCGCCGACCAGGGCAAGGACTTCTACTTCCGCGGCGACCAGCACTGGACCCCATATGGCGCCGAGCGCGCAGCAAAAATCGTGGCCGACACCGTGCACAAGATGCCGGCCTTCGAAGGCATCCCGCGCAAGGAATTCGAGACCAAGAAGTCCGGGCGCATGGGCAAGACCGGCACCCTGCACAACGTTGCCGGCCAGCTCTGCGGCACCAGCTACGCCGTGCAGTACATGGACCAGTTCGCCACCGAACCGAAAGGCTCGAGCGGCGGCGATGACCTGTTCGGTGACGGCGGCAACGCGCAGATCACCCTGGTCGGCACCAGCCACAGTGGCAAGAACTACAACTTCTCGGGCTTCCTCGAGCAGTACATCGGCGCCGACGTGCTCAATGTCGCCTTCCCTGGCGGTGGCCTGGAAGGCTCGATGATCCAGTACCTGGGCAGTGAGGAATTCCAGAAGAACCCGCCGAAGATCCTGGTCTGGGAATTCTCCCCGCTGTACCGCCTGGACCAGGAAACCATCTGGCGGCAAATCCTGGGCCTGCTCGATGACGGCTGCGACGACCGCCCGGCCCTGATGAGCGCCAGCACCACCCTCAAGCCCGGCAAGAACGAGCTGATGGTCAACGGCAAGGGCGGCGTGATCAAAGACCTGATCAACCGCAACCTGCAGATGGACGTCAAGTTCGAAGACCCGTCGGTGAAGGTGCTGCAGGCCACCCTCTGGTACCTCAACGGCCGCCACGAGGACATCAAGCTGGAGAAACCGGAAACCTCCGACACCGACGGCCGCTTTGTCTTCCAGATGCGCGAAGACGAAGACTGGGCCAGCCAAAGCCTGTTGGCGTTCGAAGTACAGGGGCCGGAAAGCGGCACCCAGAAGGTCGAGGCCAAGCTCTGCAAACGCAACAACTTCGCCGTGCCTGCGCAAACCGCGCAAGCCGGCCAGTGAGGCGACCCATGACCATGCTCAAGCGAATTTCCAGCCCCGCCCTGCTCGCCTTGGCCCTGTTTGGCGGTGCCGCGCACGCCGCGCTGGTACCCCCACAGGGTTACTACGAGGGGATCGAAAAACTCAAGACCAGCGATGGTAACTTCCGCTGTGAAGCGGCGCCCAAGCCCTATACCGGTGCGCTGCAGTTCCGTAGCAAATACGAAGGCTCGGACAAGGCACGGGCAACGCTCAACGCAGCCTCGGAAAAGGCCTTTCGCAAGTCGACCGAAGACATCACCACCCTTGAGAAAGGCGTGAGCAAGATGGTTGGCCAGTACATGCGCGACGGCCGCCCGGCGCAGCTCGACTGCACCCTGACGTGGCTGGGTACCTGGGCGCGCGCCGATGCGTTGATGTCCACCGACTACAACCACACCGGCAAGTCGATGCGCAAATGGGCGCTGGGCAGCATGAGCGGTTCGTGGCTGCGCCTGAAGTTCTCCAACTCGCAGCCATTGGCCGCGCACCGCGCCGAGGCCGAGCTGATCGAAAAATGGTTCGCCCGCCTGGCCGAGCAGACCGTGCGCGACTGGAGCGACCTGCCGCTGGAGAAGATCAACAACCACAGCTACTGGGCAGCCTGGTCAGTCATGGCGACCGCTGTCGCCACCGACCGTCGCGACCTGTTCGACTGGGCCGTGAAGGAATACAAGGTAGGCGCCAACCAGGTGGATGACCAGGGCTTCCTGCCCAACGAAATCAAGCGCAAGCAGCGTGCGCTGGCCTACCACAACTACGCCCTGCCGCCGCTGGCGATGATTGCCAGCTTCGCCCAGGCCAATAACGTCGACCTGCGCAGCGAGAACAACTTCGCCCTGCAGCGCCTGGGCGAAGGGGTACTGGCCGGTGCACGCGACCCCAGCCACTTCAAGGCCCGCGCGGGTGAAAAACAGGACATGACCGACCTCAAGGTCGACGGCAAGTACGCCTGGCTCGAGCCGTGGTGTGCGCTTTATCACTGTGTCGGCGACACGCTTGATCGCAAGCAGCACATGCAGCCGTTCAACAGCTTCCGGCTGGGCGGCGACCTGACCCGGGTCTACGACCCGAACGCAGAGAGCAAAAAATGAATTGAGCCCCATTGTGGGGGCGGCACCTGTGGGAGCGGGCATGCCCGCGAAGAAGCCACCGCGGTGCATGGCAAGGGCTTTGCCCTTGTTCGCGGGCTTGCCCGCTCCCACAGGGATCTAAGTTGCCTTCCAGTCTTGCACTGGGGGGTTTGGGGGGCGCTTTGCCCTGGATGCTGTGAACAAATTAGGAGAACCGGGATGGTCTTCTCGTCCAACGTGTTCCTGTTCCTGTTCTTGCCGATCTTCCTCGGCCTGTACTACTTGAGCGGGCAACGCTATCGCAACCTGCTGCTGCTGATTGCCAGCTACATCTTCTATGCCTGGTGGCGGGTGGACTTCCTTGCACTGTTCGCCGGGGTCACCCTGTGGAACTACTGGATCGGCCTCAAAGTGGGTGCCGCCGGCGTGCGAACCAAACCGGCGCAGCGCTGGCTGCTGCTGGGCGTGGGCGTCGACCTGGCCATCCTCGGCTACTTCAAGTACGCCAACTTCGGCGTCGACAGCCTGAACGCGATCATGACCTCGTTCGGCCTGGAGCCGTTCATCCTCACCCACGTGCTGCTGCCGATCGGTATCTCGTTCTATATCTTCGAGTCGATCAGCTACATCATCGACGTATACCGCGGCGACACCCCGGCTACCCGCAACCTGATCGACTTCGCGGCGTTCGTGGCCATTTTCCCGCACCTGATTGCCGGCCCCGTGTTGCGCTTCAAAGACCTGGTCGACCAGTTCAACAACCGCACCCACACCCTGGACAAGTTCTCCGAAGGCTGCACCCGCTTCATGCAGGGTTTCATCAAGAAAGTGTTCATCGCCGACACCTTGGCGGTGGTGGCCGACCACTGCTTTGCCCTGCAAAATCCGACCACGGGTGATGCCTGGCTGGGCGCGCTGGCCTACACCGCGCAGCTGTACTTTGACTTCAGCGGCTACAGCGACATGGCCATCGGCCTGGGCCTGATGATGGGCTTCCGCTTCATGGAGAATTTCAAGCAGCCGTACATCAGCCAGTCGATTACCGAGTTCTGGCGGCGCTGGCACATCAGCCTGTCGACCTGGCTGCGCGACTACCTGTACATCACCTTGGGCGGTAACCGCAAAGGCACCTTCAACACCTACCGCAACCTGTTCCTGACCATGCTGCTGGGCGGCCTGTGGCACGGCGCCAACTTCACCTACATCATCTGGGGCGCCTGGCACGGCATGTGGCTGGCCATCGAACGCGCGCTGGGCATCGACACCAACCCGCAGCGCTTCAACCCGGTGAAGTGGGCCTTCACCTTCCTGCTGGTGGTGGTGGGCTGGGTGATCTTCCGCGCCGAGAACCTGCATGTGGCCGCCCGCATGTACGGTGCCATGTTCAGCTTTGGCGACTGGCAGCTGTCGGAGCTCAACAGCGCCCAGCTGACCGGCCTGCAAGTGGCCACCCTGATCGTCGCCTACATCTCCCTGGCGTTCTTCGGCCTGCGTGATTTCTACCGCAATGCCAAGCCGACGCCCCAGGCCACTCCGGTGCAGGTCAACAACGACGGCTCCATCGGCCTGGACTGGACCCGGGTGATGACCCGCGCCCTGGTGCTGCTGCTGTTCGTGGCCTCGATCCTCAAGCTTTCGGCGCAAAGCTACTCGCCGTTCCTGTACTTCCAGTTCTGAGGCCGATGACATGAACCGCACATTACGCATTACTTACTCCCTGTCGTTCCTCGGTTTGCTGGTGGGCATGGGCGTGTGGTCCACCGGTGGCCTGCAAAGCTTTCAGCGCACCGAGCAGATGACCCTGCTCAACGGCAAGCTGGCCAAGGCCGCCGAGACCCACTACGACGCCGAGTTCCCGATCAAACGCCTGGGCACCAACCTTTGGGCGGCCATGGACTTCAAGCTGTTCAACGAGGGCCGCCCCGGTGTGGTGCTGGGCCGCGACCAGTGGCTGTTCAGCGACGAAGAGTTCAAGCCTACGGCTGGCGCCGAACAACTGATGCAGGAAAACCTGGCGCTGATCCGTGGCGTGCGCGACACCTTGCAGCAGCACGGTAGCCAGCTGGTGCTGGCGATCATCCCGGCCAAGGCGCGCGTCTATTCGGAATACCTGGGCAAGGAGCAGCCGGCCAGCCTGCACGATGACCTGTACAACCAGTTCCATGCCCAGGTGCGCCAGGCCAACGTGTTCGCCCCGGACCTGCAAGCGGCCATGGAACAAGCCAAGGCGCGTGGTCAGGTATTCCTGCGCACCGACACCCACTGGACACCGATGGGCGCCGAAGTCGTCGCCCAGGCGCTGGCCGAGGCTGTAAGCCGGCAGAACCTGCTCAATGGTGACCCGCAAACCTTCGTCACCGAAGCCGGCAGCACGGCGCCCTACAAAGGCGACCTGACCAACTTCCTGCCACTGGACCCGCTGTTCAGCAACCTGCTGCCGGCCCCGGACAACCTGCAACAACGCAGCACCCGCCCGGCGCAAGCCGCCGCTGAAGGCGATGACGCGCTGTTCGCCAACAACGAGATCCCGGTCGCGCTGGTGGGTACCAGCTACAGCGCCAACCCGCACTGGAACTTCCTCGGCGCGCTGCAACAAGCCCTGCGCAGCGACGTTGCCAATTACGCCGAAGACGGCCACGGCCCGTTGCTGCCAATGCTCAAGTACCTGCAAAGCGATGCCTTTAAAAACGCTGCACCGCAAGTGGTGGTGTGGGAATTCCCCGAACGTTATCTACCCATGAAAAACGACCTCAGCAGCTTCGATCCGCAGTGGATCGCGCAGCTGAAAAACGCCCGTAAATCCGAAGAAAACCTGGCCTTGTCGTCCACCCGGACGAACCACTGAACGATAGAGAGGAAATGCACATGACTACCAAGACTTCCATTGCCAAAGCCCTCACCCTCGCGGCCGGCCTTTCCCTTGCTTCGATGCAGGCCTTCGCCGGTGCCGATGCTGCGCTGTATGGCCCTAGCGCACCGAAAGGCTCGACCTTTGTGCGCCTGTACAACGCAGCCAGCGCACCGGCTGCCGCGTCGGTCGGCAACACCCAGATCAAGCAGGTTGGCGCCCAGGCCAGCAGCGACTTCAGCTTCCTGCCAGGCGGCGACTACACCGCCCAGGTCGGCGGCAAGAGCGTGCCGGTGAAACTGGCCTCGGACAAGTACTACACCCTGGTCAACAGCGGCACCGGCAACCCGCAGCTGATCGAAGAACCACCGTTCAAGAACAAGCAGAAAGCCCTGGTGCGCGTGCAGAACCTGAGCGACCAGCAGCTGACCCTGAAAACCGCCGACGGCAAGACCGAAGTGGTCAAGCCGGTGGCCGCCAACGGCCGTGGCGAACGCGAAATCAACCCGGTCAAGGTCAACCTGGCGCTGTACCAGGGCGACAAGAAAGTGGGTGACGTGAAACCCGTCGCCCTGGAGCGCGGCGAAGCCGCCGTGCTGTACGTAACCGGTTCCGGCAACGCTTTGTCGCCGGTGTGGGTAACTCGCCCCGTGGCTAGCAACTGATCCCCTGCCTTTAACGACTATTGGAGAAACATGATGATCCCGGTAATTCTTTCTGGTGGTAGCGGTTCGCGTCTGTGGCCTCTGTCGCGCAAGCAGTTCCCCAAGCAGTTCCTGGCCCTGACCGGCGAACACACCCTGTTCCAGCAAACCCTTGAGCGCCTGGCGTTCGAAGGCATGGACACGCCGATCGTGGTCTGCAACAAGGACCACAAATTCATCGTCCAGGAGCAGCTCGCTGCGCTGAAGCTGGAAACCCAGGGCATCCTGATGGAGCCGTTTGGCCGCAACACCGCGCCGGCCGTGACCATGGCCGCCATGAAACTGGTCAACGAAGGCCGCGACGATCTGATGCTGGTGCTGCCCGCCGACCACGTGATCGACGACCAGAAGGCCCTGCAGCGCGCCCTGGCCTTGGCCACCGTTGCCGCCGAGCGTGGCGAAATGGTGCTGTTCGGCGTACCGGCGACCAAGCCGGAAACCGGCTACGGCTACATCCGCTCCAGCCAGGACGCGCTGCTGCCCGAGGGCGTGGCGCGCGTGGCCCAGTTCGTGGAAAAACCCGACGAAAAACGTGCCGCCGAGTTCGTCCAGGCCGGTGGCTACTTCTGGAACAGTGGCATGTTCCTGTTCCGCGCCAGCCGCTTCCTCGAAGAGCTGAAAAAGCACGACGCCGACATCTACGACACCTGCGTGCTGGCCCTGGAGCGCAGCGAGGAAGAGGACGATGTACTCAGCATCGATGAAGCGACCTTCGCCTGCTGCCCGGACAACTCCATCGACTACGCGGTGATGGAAAAGACCCAGCGCGCCTGCGTGGTGCCGATGTCGGCCGGCTGGAGCGACGTGGGCTGCTGGTCGTCGCTGTGGGACGTGCACGAGAAGGACGACAACGGCAACGTCACCAAGGGCGACGTGGTGGTGCAGGACAGCCGCAACTGCATGATCCACGGCAACGGCAAGCTGGTGTCGGTGATCGGCCTGGAGAACATCGTGGTGGTCGAGACCAAGGACGCCATGATGATTGCCCACAAGGACAAGGTCCAGGGCGTCAAGCAGATGGTCAAGACCCTCGACGAGCAGGGCCGTACTGAAACCCAGAACCATCTGGAAGTGTATCGCCCGTGGGGCTCGTACGACTCGGTGGACATGGGCGGCCGCTTCCAGGTCAAGCACATCACCGTCAAGCCGGGTGCCAGCCTGTCGCTGCAGATGCACCACCACCGTGCCGAGCACTGGATTGTGGTGTCTGGTACTGCCGAGGTCACCTGTGACGAGAACGTGTTCCTGCTGACCGAGAACCAGTCGACCTACATCCCGATCGCTTCGGTCCACCGCCTGCGCAATCCGGGCAAGATCCCGCTGGAAATCATCGAAGTGCAGTCCGGCAGCTATCTGGGCGAGGATGATATCGAGCGTTTCGAGGATGTGTATGGGCGCACTTCCACGCCGGTCGAGCGTGGGGTATCGGTCAAGACCATCGCGCAGTAAGTGAACCTTGGGGCCGCTTTGCGGCCCTTTCGCGGGACAAGCCCGCTCCCACAAGGGCTGGGGGCGGGCTCGCGTTTTTGAGCCCTCCCCCATTTCAGGCTACGATGGTCAGACCCCGCGCAACCTAGGTCTGCAAGCCCCATGATCATCGGCGCCTTCCTCATCCTCACCTGGCTGGTGCTGCTGCTGCGCTACCCGGCCAAGGCCCTACCGATCTCCTTGGCCGCCGTATGTGGCCTGGGCCTGGTAGCCTTGTTCGTTGCCTGGCAGGAAACCCGCGAAGCCTCGCAACTGGCCCGCCTGGACCTGCGCCTTGCCTATGCCCCCAAACAATGCCCGGCTGACCGCGCGTTGCAGGTACACATGAAAAACGGCAACAAGGCCCCGCTGACCGAACTGCGCTGGCGAGTGGCGGCGTATGCACCGGGCGACACGGTGAACCTGGCCGAAAGCACCTACAACGCCCCGCGCTACCGAGGGCCGGGTGATTTGCAGCCGGGGGCCGAGTGGAAGGACTGCCTGCCGCTGCCCCCCTGCGCGCCGGTTACCGGCCACAGACCCTGGAGTTTCGCGCCGAGCACCTGCAAGGTACATTCGCCAATTAATCGAAGGCTACTCCCATGCCCACCGTCCTGATCACCGGTTGTTCCAGCGGCATCGGCCGCGCCCTCGCCGACGCCTTTCGCGATGCTGGCCACCACGTCTGGGCCACTGCTCGCAAGGCAGAGGATGTTGAAGTGCTGAACGCCGCCGGCTTCACCGCCCGGCAACTGGATGTGAACGACAGTGAGGCCCTCGCCCGCCTGGCCGAAGAACTCGAAACCCTGGATATCCTGATCAACAACGCCGGCTACGGCGCCATGGGCCCGTTGCTGGACGGTGGTGTGGATGCCCTGCGCCAACAGTTCGAAACCAACGTGTTTGCCGTGGTCGGCGTGACCCGCGCGCTGTTCCCGTTGCTGCGCCGCTCACGCGCCACGGTGGTGAACATCGGCAGCGTTTCCGGTGTGCTGGTCACGCCATTCGCCGGTGCCTACTGCGCCTCGAAAGCGGCCGTGCATGCGCTGAGCGATGCCTTGCGCCTGGAACTGGCGCCGTTCGGTGTGCAGGTGATGGAAGTGCAGCCGGGGGCGATTGACACGCAGTTCGCCAACAATGCCCAGCGCCAGGCCGAGCAGGTACTGGCGGCGGACTCACCATGGTGGCCGTTGCGTGAGCATGTCCAGGCGCGGGCGCGGGCTTCACAGGACAAGCCGACTTCGGCGGCGGTGTTTGCCCAGGGTGTGTTGGCGGCAGTCGGCAAATCGCCGGTACCGGGGATGGTGCGGTTGGGGAATGGCAGTACGGCGTTGCCGCTGATGGCGAGGTTGCTGCCACGGCGGTTGCTGGATTGGGCGCTGCGCAAGCGCTTTGGCCTGCTGCGCCCGCTCTGAGATCTCGGCTACCTGTACCGGCCCTGCCTTTACGCTTTCTTCGCGGGCTGCTCATCAAACGCCTGCCAGCCACCCCCCAAGGCCTTGTACAGCCCCACCAACGCCTGGGACACCGCCGCCGAGCTGTCGATCCACTGCTCCTCGCTGGCCAGCAATGCACCCTGCACCGTCAGCACATTGAGAAAGTCCACCGCCCCTTCCACATACTGGCGCTGGGCAGTTTCCAGGGCGATGCGGTTCTGTCGCACGGCCTCGGCCAGGTGGTCACGGCGCAATTGGCTGGCGTTGTACAGGCGAAGTACATCGTCAATCTCATGCCATGCCCCCAGCACCACCTTGCGGTAGTTCAGCGCCGCTTCCTGCTGCTGCGCCTCGCGCAGCTCCAGGGTGCCAGTGAGCCGGCCGCCCTCGAAAATCGGCAGCGACAGCTGCGGCCCGAAGGCAAAGCGGCGCGAATCCCAGCCGCCGAAATCCGACAGTTGCATGGCCTGGAAGCCGACACTGCCCGACAGCCGGATGCTCGGGTAGAAATCCGCCTTGGCCACGCCAATGCTGGCGGTGGCGGCATGCAGGCGGGCTTCGGCCTGGCGGATGTCCGGCCGGCGCTCGGCCAGTTCGGAGGGCAGGCCGATGGCAAACTGCTGCTGCGGCGCGGGCAGCTCGCCGCCCTGCAGCAATTCGGCCTGCAAGCTGCGCGGCGGTTCGGCAGCAAGCAGGCTGAGCGCGTTGATCAGGTCATCACGCCGGGCTTCCAGGCTTGGCAATCGCGACTCGATCGAAGCAACCTGAGCGCTGGCCTGGGCCACATCCAGGCGCGTGGCAACGCCTTCGGCCTGGCGGTTTTCGGACAGCTTCAGGCTGTGCCGGGCAACCTTGAGGTTGTCCTGCGTCACATCGAGGGTGTGCTGCACGGCGCGCAGCTGGATGTAATTGCCGGCGGTTTCCGAGAGCAAGGCCAGCAGCACCCCGCGGCGGTCGTTCTCGGCCACTTCGACAGTAGCATCGGCAGCCTCGACCTGGCGCCGCACGCGGCCCCACAGGTCCAGCTCCCAACCGGCCACCAGGTCGCCTTGCCAAAGGTTGTACGCCGCTTTGCCTGCCTTGCCAGACGGATCGCTCAGGCCTTCGGCGCTGTTGCGGGCGCGGCTGTAGCCGGCGCTTGCATCCACCGACGGCACTTCATCGGCAGCCACGGTACTGCGCAGGGCGCGGCTTTGCAGCAAGCGGGCGCTGGCCATCTGCAGGTCGAGGTTGCGCTCGGCAACGCGCTGGATCAAGGCACTGAGCTGTGCGTCATGGAAGGTTTCCCACCAACGCAGTTCCAGCGGTTGGGCCTGCGGCTGGCTGGCCGCCGCCTCGCCTTGCAGCGGCGCCCACTGCTGCGGTGCCTGGCTGTCAGGGCGCAGGAAGTCCGGGCCCATGGTGCAGCCCGCCAGCAACATGGCCAGCAGTACCGGGCTCAAGCGTAATGCCGGTTTCATCGTGCGCTTACCTCTTTGCCGTCCAGCTTGTCGCCACGGGTATCGATGGTCGCTTCCACCGACATGCCCACACGCAGGCGGGTGAGCAGTGGCTGGCCATCATCGAATACGATCTTCACCGGAATGCGCTGCACCACCTTGGTGAAGTTGCCGGTGGCGTTGTCCGGTTTGACGGCGGCGAAGGTGACGCCGGTAGCCGGGGCAATGCTTTCCACATGCCCTTGCAGCTTTTCGCCGGAGAAGGTGTCGACGCTGATGCTCACCGGCTGGCCAGGCTGCACGTGGGTCAGCTGGGTTTCCTGGAAGTTGCCGACCACATAGGCCTGCTGCAACGGCACCACCGACAGCAGGCGGGCACCCGGGTTGACGTAGGCGCCTATGCGCAGTGCGCGCTCGCCGACCATGCCGTCCACCGGCGCAGTAATGCGTGTGTAGGACAGGTCGAGCTGGGCCTTTTCCACGCCCGCTTCGGCCCGTTTCAGCTGGCCATCGGCGCTGGCCACCTGGGCGGTCAGAATATCCACCTGCTTGCGCGCTGCCACTAACGCCGCCTGAGCATTGGCCAGGCGCGCACGGGCCTGGTCGACGCCGCTGCGCGCCTGCTGGGCGTTCTGCACGGTACCGGCGCCCTGCTCGGCCAGGCGGCTGTAGCGGTTGACCTCATGGTCGGCGAACGCCGCTTCGGCCTGGGCGGCTTTGACAGCAGCCTCGGCCTGGGCAATCAACGATGCCTGGCGCTCAAGGGTGGCGCGGGCATCGGCGCTTTGCGCCTGGGCCACCAGCAACTGCGCCTGCGCGGCATCCAGGGCGGCCTGGTAATCACGGGCGTCGATGGTCGCCAGCAACTGGCCGGCCTTGACCTGCTGGTTGTCCTCCACCAGCACTTCTTTGATAAAGCCGGCCACCTTTGGCGCGACCACGGTGTAGTCGGCAATCACGTAGGCGTCGTTGGTGCTCTGCCGGTGGTCGCTGCCAAATATCCAGGGGCCGACGATGCCAGCCAGGACAGCCACGGCCAGCACCGAGCCGATGAACAGGGTTTTGCGGTTGTTGGTCATTTCAGCGGTTCTCGAATTCATCCAGGGGTCAGGCCACCGCACGCGGCGGATAGACCCGGGTAGGCACGAAAGGAATCAGGCAGATCAGCGCCACGGCAATGCAGGCCAGGACCAGGTACAGGTCAGCCGAGGTCAGTACCAGCGCCTGGTCGTGGATGCGCCTGGCCAAGCCCGCAGCGCTGTCGTCGACCAGCGGGGCGTTGCCCAGGCTGTCCACCAGGTGGTTGGAATGAAAGTGCCGGCGCAGGGTGCCAACGGCATCCAGCAGGCCACCGGCGATCACGGCGGCCAGGCCTTTCACGGTGTTGAACCAGCTGGAGGCGAACGGGCCTTCCTGCGGCGTCATGCCGTTGGTGGACAGCATCAGCAGCGGCAGCACCGCCATCGGCTGGCCGAACACCTGCAACAGGTAGAACGGGTAGAAGTCGCCACGGATCCACTCGCTGGTCAGCAGGCTGCTGCCGACACAGGACACCGCCAGCATCGCCAGGCCAATACCCAGCACCCAGCGGCAGTCCACCGCGCGGATGTTGCACAGCGCCGCCGTCAGCGGCAGGGCGATCAACTGCGGCATGGCCACCAGCATCATCAACGGGCTGGTCTGCGCCGGGCGGTAGCCCTGGATCTGCGCCAGGTAGGCAGAGGGGATGCTGCCCACACCCGAGAGCACAATCAGCACACCGGCCAAGGTCACCAATGCAAAACTCAGGTTGCGCCGCTGCAGCATGCGCAACTGGAAGAACGGCAGCGGCTCGGACCACTCGTTGTACATGAACAGCACCAGCAACAGCAGGCCACCGCCCAGCAGCCAGCAGATCAGCGGCGAATCGAACCAGCCCCAGCGGTCGCCCAGCGACAGGCCCAGCACGATGCAGCTGATGGCCGGCAGGCCAAGCAGCACGCCACGCCAGTCGAACTGCTTGAAACGCTCCAGGCGCACCGGGTCCTGTGGCAGGCCCCAGCCGACGCAGACGATGGCCAGCAGCGAGGGCAGGATGATCTGCCAGAACGCCCATTGCCAACCGACATATTCGGTCCATAGCCCCGCCAGTGGTGTGCCGAGGTTGGGGCCGAAGGTGGCAGTCAGGGCGTAGCAGGCCAGGCCATAGACCTTGATACCTGGTGGCAAAAAGCGCAGGGCCACGCTCATCAGCATCGGCGGCAGGGCTCCCGAGGCAAAGCCCTGCAGCACACGCAGCAGCATCAGGCTGTGCAGGTTGGGGGCGAACGGTTGCAACAGGCCGAGCACGGCGAACAGGGCGATTGCGCTCATGGTGAAGCGCCGCAGCGAGAAGGTGGTGGCCAGCCAGGGCGCAAAGGCCATGGCCGAGACCGAGGCGGCGCTGTACACCGCCAGCAACCAGGCGCCCTCGTCGGCACCGATGCCCATGGCACCGCGGATATCGGCGAGGGAAATCTTGGTGACCGACTCGTTGAGGCCTGCACACAGCACGGCCAGCAACACACCGAACAGCCCGACCACCACCTGCAGGCCAAACGCCGTCTGCGCAGGTGCGGCCGGCGCGGGGGCGGCGGCCAGCGCCGCAGAGGGCGCGGTCAGGGAAGTCATGGGAATACATCTCCAGCAACAATTTCAGGGCTGGGGCAAGTTTAAGAAGGTCGAATGCTGACGAAAACTGACTTGTTGGTAGTTGTATATTGCGTCAGACGCAATCGATGCCGAAATCACGGATCTATGCGGCCACACGCTTTCAACGTCTGGCGCAACCAACGGTGCGCGGGGTCGTTGTCAAAGCGCGGGTGCCACGCCTGCATCACATTGACCTTCTCCAACGGCACCGGGATCTCGAACGAGCGCAATGGCAACTTCAACCGCTGCACGCTGTTGAGGATATTGGCGGGTATCGGCAGGATCAGGTCCGAATCCGGCAGCGAGAACATCGCCGAATGGAAACTGGTGGTGATCAGGGCCACTCGACGTTCCACCTTGTGATTGGCCAACGCCACATCAATGGGTCCATTGGCCCGGCCGCGTCGGGACACGCTGATCTGCGGGTAGGCGGCAAATCGCTCAGGGGTGATCGGGGCGTCGAAGATCGGGTGCCCCTCCCGCGCCAGGCCCACGAAGTAGGTGTTGAACAGGCTCTGCACCTTGATTTCCGGCCCCAGCTCAATGGCCGAGCTGATGATCAGGTCGATATGCCCGTTGCGCAGCACCGCATCATCGTCACCACTGCCCTCCGGGACGAACCGCAACACCGTACGCGGCGCCTGGGCCAGCATCATGCGCAGCAGCTGAGCGCCGTACAGGGCAATGAACAGATCATTGGTGCGGATGTTGAAGGCACGGTCCAGGTTAACCAGGTCGACATCGTCACGGCTGCGAAACACCTGCCCGGCCTGCTCTACCAGCCCATGCACCTGCTCGCGCAAGGCCAGCGCCCGCGGCGTCGGCACCAGGCCACGGCCGGCGCGCACCAGGATGGGGTCACCCAGGGCATCGCGAATGCGCCCCAAGGTGCGGCTCATGGCGGCCGGGCTCAGGTTCATGCGCTGCGCTGCGCCCACGACGCTGCCTTCGTCGAGCAGGGCATCGAGGGCGACGAGCAGGTTCATGTCCGGGAGTTGCATGGCCGTTTTCCATTACAGCTGTGGGAAACGCGATGGTAGCAGGTTGGTGGATTGCATCAGACGCAATGCGCTCTTGCGTGGTGGGGCATTTATTCACTGGGCACGTTTGGCCATAAATGGGTGATTGGCAGGTCGGGCCCTTTCGCGGGGCAAGCCCGCTCCCACAGTTACTCCACAGCGTTTGGGCATTTTGGGAGTCCTGTGGGAGCGGGCTTGCCCCGCGAAAGGGCCCGACCTGCAAGCACATTACTCAGCCTCAGCCAAGGATCCCCATGCCCAGCCCCGTCCTGATCGCCATCGACGCCTCCCCTGCTTCCAGCGCCCTGCTCACCCTCGCCCGCCGCTACTGCCGCCCCGGTGAACACGAACTGCACGTGCTGCTGGCCATCGATTCCACCTTCGCCGTGCATGAGCAACCTGCGCCCTACACCGCCGAGGAACTGGAAGAATACCCCGCCGCCTGCGAGGAACAGCAGCATGCCGACCACGCCGTAGCCGCGGCCGTGCGCGAGCTGCAGCAAGCCGGCTTCACCTGCCAGGGGTGCATGGTGGCCGGCCAGCCCGTTGATGTGATTGTGGCCAAGGCGCAGGAATTGAACTGCGAGCTGATCATCATGGGCCACCGTCACCTGACACGGTTGGGGCGGTTGCTCGACCCGTCGATCAGCTCGAAGGTGATCGATCAGGTCCAGGTACCTGTGTTGGTGGGGGCGACGAGTGTATGAATCGGGACATGTGCCACCTTACGGGCAACACATCTCTCAAGGCGAACTCGGCTTCACCACCACCGTACACGTCGTCCCCGCCGCCAGCAAAAACCCTTCCGGCACGTCATCGATGTGAATACGCACCGGCACCCGCTGTGCCAGGCGCACCCAGTTGAAGGTGGGGTTCACATCGGCGATCAGCTCGCGGCTTTGTGGGTTGTCGCGGTCATAGATGCCGCGGGCAATGCTCTCCACATGCCCCTTGATGCGCTCGCCGCTCATCATCTGCAACTCGGCCTGGTCACCCACCTTCAGGTGCGGCAGCTTGGTCTCCTCGAAGAACCCGTACACCCAGAACGAATTTTCGTCGACCACCGCCATCACCGCCTCACCGGTGCGCGCGTAGTCGCCCTTGTGGATATTCAGGTTGGTCACGTAGCCATCCACTGTGGCGACGATATGCGTGCGCTTGAGGTTCAGCTCGGCTGCCGCCAGTTCGGCAAGGGCTTGCTGGTAGTCTGCCTGGGCGGAGTTGGCGATGTTGCTGGCGTCGTCACGGTTTTCCTTGGAGATCACCAGGTTGTCCATGTCGGCACGGCGCTTGGCGTTGACCTTGCGCATTTCCCAGGTGGCCTTGCGTGACGCCACCATGGCCTTGGCCTGGTCGACCGCCAACTGGTAGTGCTCGGGGTCGATCTGGATCAGCAGGTCGCCCTTCTTCACCCGCTGGTTGTCCTTGACCGGTACGTCCACCACGTAGCCTGGCACATCGGCAGCGACGTTGATGATGTCGGCGCGTACGCGGCCGTCGCGGGTCCACGGCGTGGTCATGTAGTGCAGCCACAACTGGCGACCGATGGCCACGGCAGCGACCAGCACCAGCAGGGTGGCGATAAGGCTGAAGAACTTTTTCATCGAAGGATTCTCACCAGTAGACAGTAAGCGCCATGGCGCCGAACAGGCAGACGAACAGGCTCAGGCGCAACAGCGCCGGGTGCCAGAAGAAGCGGTAGCCATCATGGCTGGCAATGAACCGGTCCAGGCCCCAGGCCAGGCCCAGGGCGAACAGGAACATCAAGGTCATGGTGGGCATGTAAACGCCATGAAAGGCGATCTCACGGGGCATGGTGCAATCCTTTCGCCGGTGCCAGTGGCGACTGTGGGTCGAGCAAGGAGGAACGGATGAAGTGCAGGTAGCTCTGCGCGCGGCGCAGTACCGAGGTGTCGAAATGACGGGCGAACGGTTCGTCGGTGGCCTGCACCCTGGCAATGGCATGGTCCACGGCGACCAGGGCGCGTTCGTGGTTGCTGGCATTTGGCTGCAAGAACAAACGTGTCAGGGCACGGCCCATGACGCGGATGGCCTGGCGCCACGGCTGCGACTCGGCGTAGGCCGGGTGCACCGGTGCGCGAGCTTGTTCCTTGCGCAGCTCGATCACGGCGTGGCCGATTTCCAGCACGGTGAACATCCAGCCCATCAGTTGGCTCTGCACCTGCGGCTTGCCAGCCGCCAGGCCATAGGCCTGGTGCAGCAGGTCGCGGGTACGGCTTTCGAAGGCCGTACCGATACCGCGCAGGCGGCCACTGATGGCGAACAGCACCTGCTCGCGCAGCTCCTGCTCCAGGCGGTTCCACAACCAGCGGCTGTTGGGCGGCAGGATGATCGCCCCGGCGGCGGCACAAACGAACATGCCGATGACCATGCCGATGTAGTCGTTGATGAAGGTGTACGGGTCATACACCGTCAGGTTGTTCGGCACCGAGCCAATCGCGAAGAACACCAGCAGGCCGATGCCGTAACCGGCATAGGCAGGGCGCGACGAAAGGAACGCGCCCAGCACGAACACCGGCGCCAGCACCATGCACAGCAGCGGGAAACCGTCGATCCAGGGGAACACGAAGAAGGTTTCGAAGAAGCCGACAAAGGCGCCGATGGCTGTGCCGCAGGCCATCTGGAACGACATGCGCTTGGGGTTGGGTGACGCCGCCGAAAGGCCCACGGTAACCGTGGCGATGAGGGTCATCATGGCGCCGCTGGGCCAGTCGCTGAGCAGCCAGTAGCTGCCCAGCAGCAACAGCACCGCCGAGGCGCGTACACCGGCGGCCAGCGACACCAGCCAGCTGGTCTGCGCCACGTAGGGCTCGTCCCACTGTTCGCGCTCATGCCTGTGCGCGGCCAGCGAGGCGTGGGTTTGGGCGTAGCTGAACATCTCGTCGACGAAGCGGTACAGCAGTTCGAAGGCGGTGTGGAAATCGAGGAGGTCGGATTCGCTGGGGTCGGTCGCCAGGTACTCGGCGCGCAGGCCCCGCACCTGCGCTTGCAGCCCCTCTTTGTAGGCAGCCAGTTCCAGGGTCAGGCGCAGTGCATCGGCGTCGGTCAACGCCCGGCCCACGTAAGGCTGCAGCAGCTCCACCAAGGTGTTCAGGCCTGGCTCGATGGCGCTGACGATCTGCAGCGGGCCACGGGCGCGCAGGCGCTCCAGCAAACGGTGCAGGGCGTTGAAGCGCGTGGTAATGGCCATGAACTCGCTGTTCATCCGTACCAGCCGGCCACTGCGACGGCGCATGTGCGGGTCTTCGAAGGCGGTGACGTTGCGCAGGCTCTCAAGGCCCACGGCCTCGGCAACGAAGCGCACGTTGCTGCTCTCGAAACGGTCCTTCTGGCTATCGCCACGCAGCGCCTCGACCACTACCCCGGCAAAAACGCCAAAGCGCTGGTACAAGGCGTTGCGCATGGCGGCACTGGCCGACTGCGGCAGGATGGCGGCGCTGACGAAGGTCGACACCAGAATGCCCAGGGCAATCTCCAGCACCCGCCATACCGCCGCCATGAAGGCCTGGTCGGGGTGCTGCAGCACCGGCAGGCCGATCATCGCGGCCGTGTAGCCGGCCAGCACAAAGCCATAGGCACGGAAGGTGCGATAGCGCATGGCGCCTGCCGAACATAGCCCCACCCACAAGGCCAGGCTGGGCAGGAACAGCTCGGTGTTCTGCGGGAAAATGGCAATCAGCGCCACCATCATCGCCGAGCCGGCCAGGGTGCCGAGCACCCGGTAGAAGCTCTTGGCGAACACATGCCCGCTTTGCGGCTGCATGACGATGAACACGGTGATCATGGCTGTGCGCGGTTGCGGCAGCTCCAGGCGCATGGCCAGCCACAGGGTGATGAACGCGGCGGCCAGCACCTTGAAGATGTACACCCAGGTCACGCCGTCGGTGCGGGCCCAGGCAAAGAAGCCCCGGCGCCACTCCAGGCTTTGCAGCCAGCGCACGGGCAAACTGGAAGTGCTCATTCGGCGTTATCCGGCTTCTTGTCGAAAATGGCCAGGGTGGCCGGGGTTTTCGGCGCGGCCTGGCGTTCCTCTGTCGGCGCATCCTGACCGGCCTGCAGGCCACCACCCAGGGCGGTCACCAGCTCGGCATGGGCAATCAGGCGGGCGGCCTGCACCTGCTGCTGCACCTGCTGCTGGCGGAACAGCAAGGTCTGCGCGTTGAGCACGTTCAGGTAGTCGGTGAGGCCGCGCTGGAAGGCAACCATGGCGATGTCGTAGGTTTTCTGCGCGGCGGCGACGGACTCGGCAGCGAAATGCGACTGTTCTTTCATCGACTCGCGGCGGATCAACTGGTCGGAGATGTTCTTCAGTGCCCCCACCACGGTCTGGTTGTAACGGGCCACAGCCACGTCATACCCCGCCGACGCCACACCCAGTTCCGAGCGCAGGCGGCCGCCGTCGAAGATCGGCAAGCTGATGGCCGGCCCGACGTTGTAGTTGAACTTGCGCCCGGTCAGGAATTCCAGCGGGCCACCGCCGGTAGCCATGAAGCCCAGGCTGCCGACCAGGTCGACGTTGGGGAAAAAGCCGGCGTGGGCGACGTCGATACCTCGCGCCTGGGCAGCCACCTGCCAGCGGCTGGCAACCACATCGGGACGCTGGCCGACCAGTTCGGCGGGCAGGTTCGATGGCAGTTTCAGCGGCGCGGCCAAGGCCAGGGCCGGGCGCTGCAATTGCGCGCCCTCCCCCGGGCCCTTGCCGGCCAGTGCGGCCAGCTGGTTGCGGGTCAGGGCAATGTCTTCGTTCAGGCTGTCGAGCTGACGGTGGGTTTCCGGCAGCGGCGCTTCGGCCTGGCTGACTTCGAAATGGGTACCGATGCCGGCATCCAGGCGGCGCTTGGCCAGGGCCAGGATTTGCTCCTGCTGCTCCAGTTCGGCCTTGACGATATCGCGCTGGGCAAAATGCAGGCTCAGCTGGATATAGGCACGCACCACGTTGTTCTGCAGCTCCAGCTGCGCCTGGCGGGCTTCGGCCACGCTCATGTGCGCCTGGTCCACAGCCTGCTCACTGGCATTGCGATCACGGCCCCAGAGGTCGAGGGCATAGCTGAAGCCGATGGCGGCGTTGTTGTCCCAGGTGTTGGCGCCCGACAGCGCGCCCGGGCCGTAGAACTGGTCCTCAGGCCAGTTGTGGCGCTTGAGGGTGGCCTGGCCGTTGGCCTGGAGCTTTTCGGCCGACTCGACCACGCCGGCCATGGCCTTGGCCTCGCGCACACGCGCCGCGGCCATGGCCAGGCTAGGGCTACCGGCTACCGCCAGGGTAATCCAGCGATCCAGCTGCGGGTCGCCATAGGCGTGCCACCACTGCTGGTCGGGCCAATGGGCGTCGGTCGCGGCTTCGCGTATGGCCGCGTCGGTGGTCAAGGTATTGGCTTGCAGCGTCTTGCTTTGCGGGGCGATGCCCCAGGTTCCGATACAGCCACTCAAGGTGAGGGCAAGGGCACAGGCACTGAACGCATTGAGCGTTCTGATGATGCGACGCGGCACAGCTGCGATTTCCCGAGGAAGAGGTGAAGGGGGCCGGGCAATTCTAGGGGGCGGCAGCACTGGCGATAAGCGCAGATTCCTGCGAATCTTTGTTACCAAAACAGCGATAATCCGCCTTTGGTCGAAGGCAACTTTTCATCTTTTCTGCGTTACTTCGTGACACAATTTTGTCCTCTACATCGAGAGTGACCCATGGACACCCTGCAAAACATGCGTGCTTTCAGTTGCGTAGCCCAGCTTGGCAGCTTTACCGCTGCTGCCGCGCAACTGGACACGACCACCGCGAACGTGTCGCGGGCGGTCTCCAACCTGGAAGCCCATCTGCAAACAAGGCTGCTCAACCGTACCACCCGCCGCATTGCGCTGACCGAGGCCGGCAAGCGCTACCTGATGCGTTGCGAACAGATTCTTACCTATGTGGAAGAAGCCGAAGCCGAAGCCAGCGATGCCCATGCCCGCCCGGCCGGGCAGCTGAAGGTGCACTCGATGACCGGGGTCGGCCAGCATTTCGTGGTCGATGCAATCGCCCGCTACCGTGAATCGCACCCGGACGTCACCTTCGACCTGACCATGGCCAACCGCGTGCCCGACCTGCTTGACGAGGGCTATGACGTGTCCATCGTGCTGGCCACCGAACTGCCCGACTCGGGGTTCGTGTCGCAGCGCCTGGGCATCACCTACAGCATCGTCTGCGCCTCGCCCGACTACATCGCCCGCCACGGCGTGGCGCACAAGCCCGCCGACCTGCTCAAGCATGCCTGCCTGCGCATGGTCAGCCCGGTGATCCCGCTGGAAAAATGGCTGTTCGACGGCCCGGAAGGCCAGGAGATGGTCAACATCACCAGCTCGCCGTTCATGGTCAATACCGCCGACGCCATGAAAACTGCCATCCGCAGCGGCATGGGTGTAGGCGTGCTGCCGATCTATTCGGCCATCGATGGCCTGCGGGATGGCAGCCTGGTGCGGGTGCTGCCCGAATACCGCCTGCAGGAACTGAACCTGTACGCCATCTACCCGTCGCGGCAGTACCTGGATGCCAAGATCAAGACGTGGGTCGAGTACCTGCGCAACTCGCTGCCGGAGATTCTCGCCGCCCATGAGGCGGACCTGAAAACCCATCAGGTGCTGATCGCCAATTAAAAAGCTGCTGCATGGCGGGGGTGGACAATGGTAGGTTGCTAACCATTGTCGGCCCATTCGCGGGCATGCCCGCTCCCACAGGTACAGCGCTGCCCTCAAGGCCTGCACATAACCTGTGGGAGCGGCGGTGAAGCGCTCCGATTTACCCGCGAAGAATCCACCCTCGTCCCACCGCCTTGCAGAGAAGTTGCCCGATGAAAAAGACCGTCCTGGCCTTCAGCCGTATCACCCCGGCCATGGCCGAGCGCCTGCAGCAAGACTTCAACGTGATTTTGCCCAACCCCAAGCTCGGCGACATCAACGCCCAGTTCAACGAAGCCCTGCCTGAGGCCCACGGCCTGATCGGCGTTGGCCGCAAGCTGGGCCGTGCGCAGCTTGAAGGCGCGGCCAGGCTGGAGGTGGTGTCCAGCGTGTCGGTCGGCTACGACAACTATGACCTGGACTACTTCAACGAACGCGGCATCGCCCTGACCAACACCCCCGACGTACTCACCGAAAGCACCGCCGACCTGGGCTTCTCGCTGGTCATGGGCTGCGCCCGCCGCACGGCCGAACTGGATGCCTGGACCAAGGCCGGCAACTGGCAGGCCACCGTGGGGCCGACGCTCTTCGGCAGCGATGTGCATGGCAAGACACTGGGTATCGTCGGCATGGGCAACATCGGTGCCGCCATTGCCCGTCGTGGCCGGTTCGGCTTCAACATGCCGGTCATCTACGCGGGCAACAGCCGCAAGACCGCGCTTGAGCAAGAGCTGGGCGCACAGTTCCGCAGCCTGGAGCAGTTGCTGGCCGAAGCGGACTTCGTCGTTATCGTGGTGCCATTGTCCGACGCCACCCGCAAGCTGATCAGCGCCCGGGAACTGAAGCTGATGAAGCCAAGTGCCTTCCTGATCAACATCGCCCGCGGGCCGGTAGTGGATGAAGCAGCGCTGATCGAAGCGTTGCAGAACGGCACCATTCGTGGGGCTGGCCTGGATGTGTACGAGAAGGAGCCACTGAGCGATTCGCCGCTGTTCAAACTGCCCAATGCGCTGACGTTGCCGCACATTGGTTCGGCCACTGCCGAAACCCGTGAGGCCATGGCCAACCGCGCGATGGACAACCTGCGCGCGGCGCTGCTGGGTGAGCGGCCGCGCGACCTGGTGAACCCGCAGGTGTGGAAGGGCTGACAGCCTTACTTTGCCTGTACCGGCCTCTTCGCGGGCTTGCCCGCGAAGAGGCCGGTACAGGCAACAGATTATCTATTTAGCCACCAAAATACCCTCAGCCACCTTCGCCTTGGGCTTGCGAAACACCAGCACATTCCCCGCCATTACCGCCACCAGCCCGCACAAGGCCGGCGCCGTCCACTGATACCCCTCGGCCACCGCCGACACATTCAACGCCACCAACGGGAACAGCACGGTGCAGTAGGCTGCCCGCTCCGGCCCCATGCGCCCGACCAGGGTCAGGTAGGCAGTGAAGCCGATTACCGAACCCGGAATCACCAGGTACATCAGCGAACCGATGTAGCGGGTGTTCCACTCCATGGTGAAAGGAATGCCGCTGAACAGGCAATAAACCATCAACATGGCGGCGCCGTAGACCATGCCCCAGGCATTGGTGGTCATGGGCTTGAGCCCGGCCTTCTGCTGCATGCTCGACAGCATGTTCCCCGCCGAGAAGCACAGCGTGCCGAGCAAGGCCAGGCCCAGGCCGTACAGGGTTTCACGGCTGGCCGCATGGTGCGACAGCTCCGGCCAGAACAGCAGCCCCAGGCCGAGCAGGCCCAGGGCACCGCCGCCCAGCACATTGGCGGCGATCTTCTGGCCGAAGAACACCCGCGCGTTCAGCGCGTTCCACAAGGTCGCCGTGGAAAACACCACGGCGATCAGGCCACTGGCAATCCACTGGCTGGCGGTGAGGAAGCACATGAAATTGACGCAGAACAGGCACAGGCCCTGGGCCAGGCAGATCTGGTGGCCGCGCCTGTTCATGGGTTGCAGGCGACGGGTGAGCAGCAGGATGGCGAACAGGATGAGGCCCGCAAGGGCGAAGCGATAGACGATCGAGACCGGGATGGCGACCACGCCCAGCTGGAGCTTCAGGGCGATCCAGGTGGTGCCCCAGATCAGGACGGTGAGCAGGTAGAGTGACAGGTTCATGGCGGCGGTTCCTTGGGCCTTTCAAAATCGGTGCCCGGCGCTTCGCGGGGCAAGCCCGCTCCCACAAATACCGTGCAGCCTTCGCATGCTGTGGGAGCGGGCTTGTCCCGCGAATCGGGGGCGCAGCCCTCGCCGAGGCCCTCAGTGTTCGTCCTCCTGGCATTAACCGCTTGCACAAACTTGCGCTTTTCCCTCTCAGCTAGCTGTCACTGCGGCGCAAGCGCAGTACGATGGCCGTCAGAGGAACCACCCATGACGCCACTCACCCAGCTGCAAGTGTTCAACGCCATGCACGCCTCGCCCCACGCCCGGCTGGAACTCAGCGCACACCTAGGCGATGGGCTGGCGGGGGCGTTGTGGAGCAACCGCGACGATGCCCGCGACTACCAGGCGCCGACCCATCACACCCTGTCGTGCTACATCGCCGACGGCACCGGCACCTTCCGCCGCCAGCGCCCGGCCGACAAAGGTGCGCCCGGCAAGCTGTGCGTGATGCCGGCCGGGCAGGAATCGAACTGGGTGGTCAATGGTGCAATCCGCCTGGCCCACCTGTATGTCAGCGAGGCACAGTTCGCCCTGGGCTGCGTGCGCCTGCTCGATCGGGAACCGCGAGAGCTGCAATTGCAGGAAGCGACTTTTCTGGACGACCCGCAACAGGCCGCACGTTTTCGCCACCTGATTCAGCTGGACTGGGACGAGCCCGGCGAGCGCCTGCTGGCCAGCAGCCTGGCACACGAGATCGTCGACCATGCGCTGCTCAGCCAGGTGGGGCTGCGCCAGGGCCTGCGCCTGAAAGGCGGGCTGGCGCCGAACCTGCGCCGGCAGTTGGTCGACTACATCGAGGCGCACCTGGACCAGCCGGTTACCCTGGGTGAACTGGCCTTGCGCTGCAACTTGTCCGAATACCACTTTGCGCGCATGTTCCGTACCAGTTTCGGGCTACCGCCGCACCAATACCTGCTGGCCCGGCGACTGCACCGGGCCTGCCAGCTGCTGCAACTGGGGGTGATGCCGCTGGGGGAGATTGCCCTTTTGTGCGGGTTTGCCAGTGCCAGCCATTTCAGTAACCGGTTCCGGCAGGCGCTTGGTGCAACGCCTGGGGAATATCGCTCGGCATTCAAGGCGTGAAATGGGGCCGCTTTGCGGCCCTTTCGCGGCACAAGGCCACTCCCACAGGGATCATCGTTCCCTTGCAGGAGCGGCCTTGTGCCGCGACAGGGCTGCAAAGCAGCCGCAAATACCTAGAATTCGAAGGTGCTGGACAAACTCACCTGCCGGGCATCCCCAATCGCCACAAAGTACTGGTTCACCGCCGAACTGTAATAAACCTTGTCGAACAGGTTCTTCACGTTCAATTGCAAACGCACGTTGTGCTCATCAAGCTTGGTCTCGTAACTGGCGAACGCGTCGGCCACGGTGTACGACGGCAAGTCGAAAGTGTTGGTCGCGTTGCCCGCCCGCTCACCCACGTAACGCGCGCCTGCCCCCAAGCGCAGATTGTCGCCACCGAACAGGCTGCCGAAGTCGTACACCGCCGACAACGAACCGCTGTGCCTGGCCACATTCTGCAGGCGTTTGCCTTCAAGATCAGGGTCCTTGGTCACCTTGGCATCGGTAAACGCATAGCTGCCGATCAGGCTCCAGCGCTCGCTGAGCTGCCCGGTCAGGTCAAGCTCCACACCCCGTGAACTGACTTCCCCTGCATTGCTGTAGACGGTCTCGCCGGTTCCGCTGTCGAAATTGGCGACCAGCACGTTGCGCTTGGTAATGTCGAACAGCGCAAGGGTACCGGTCAGGCTACCGGGCATGTCGAGCTTGGCTCCCAGCTCCCAGGACTTGCCCTCTTCGGGTGCGACCGAAGCGTCCAGCACCACACCGCCGGTCAGCGGTGCAATGCTGGAGTTGGGCTTGAACGACTCGCTGTAGCTGCCATAGAACGAGAGCTGGTCATCAACCTTGTAGACGATGCCTGCGTGCGGCACCCATGCCTGGCCGCTGGTATCGGTATTGGCCGTGAACGGCCGGCCACGGCCGGCATACTGGTCGTATTGCTGGAAACGTGCGCCGGCCACCAGTATCCAGTGCTCGTCCAGGTGCAGTGCGTCTTGCATGAACAGTGCATCGGTGCGCAGCTTGTCGGTCTGGTCGCTGTCACTGGCTCGTATGCTGGTGCCTTCCACCTCCTGACCATAAACGGGGTTCAGGTAACTGAAGGTGGAGCGGGCAGTCTGGCGAATGAGGTCGCCGCGATACACTTTGCGGTCTTCATGGTCGACGCCGAACAACAGATCATTCTGCATGCCGGCCAATTCCACATTACCGGCCAGGCTCAGAGTAGCGAACTGGTCGCGGCTCATGGCGTTGTGGGTGCCGTCGATGCTGCGCGTCAGCGTGCCTTTGGCTTCGTTGACGCCGGTCACCCGCACCTGGCTTGCATCATAGGTCTCGCGGTTGAAGCTGTAGCCAAAGTGCAGCTTCCAGTCGTCGGCCAGCTGATGGTCGACTTCCAGGCGGTACAGGTCGGAGCGCCCCTCCATGTCGTTGAACGGCTCGTCCAGGCGGCGCGTGGCGGGGATGTTCAGCGGGTGGCCGTTGCTGCCGAACGCGGTGCCACGGTCGAAGGGGTAGAGAAACTCGCGGTGCTCGTAGGCCAGCACCACCTGCGTGTCTTCGCCCAGCCAGGCCAGCGACGGCGCCACCAGCGATTCGCGGTGCACGCCGTAGTTGCGCCAGTAGTCTTCGTCTTCGTGATCGACGATCAGGCGGTAGGCGAAGTTGCTGTCGCCCAGCGCACCGGTGCTGTCCAGCCCGCCGCCACTGCCGTTCTTGCCGCTGCCGTAGGTCGAGCCACGCACGGTCAGGGCGTTGTACTGCTGCAGTTGTGGGCGCTTGCTGACCACGTTGATCACCCCGCCCGGGTCCTGGATGCCGTACAGCAGCGAGGCCGGCCCCTTGAGCACTTCGACCCGCTCGGTGCTGGCGTTGAGGCTGCGGCCCTGCACGATGGGCATGCCATCGCGCATGATCGAGCCGTCGCGGTTGTCGCCAAAGCCGCGCTTCATCACCGTGTCGGATGTGCCGCCAAAGTTGTTGCCCTGGGTAATGCCGCTGACGTTGGCCAGGGCATCATCGAGGTTGCGCGGGGCTTGGTCGCGGATGACCTGGGCCGGTACCACGTTGATGGCCTGCGGGATGTCCTGATTCGGCCCCTGCCCGCGCATGATCGAAGCGCTGGCCGGGGGCTGGTAGCTGTAGTCGTCCAGCTGCGAGGTTACGTTGGTGGCCTGCAGGTTGAGGGCGCCTGAAGTGTCGGCGGGTTCGAGGGTCAGGGTGCGTGCGTCGACGCGCCGCCAGGCCAGCCCGGCGTTGCCCAGCAGCTGTTGCAGCGCCTGCTCGGCGCTGAACCGGCCATTCAATGCCGGGGCCTGTACACCTGGCAGTTCGAGGGTGTAGACCACGCTCTGGCCGGTGGTGCGGCTGAAGGCGTTGAGCGCCTGGGCCAACGGTTGGGCCGGCTGGGCGAAGGCAAAGGCCTGCAGCTGCTCGGCGGCGCTTGCCAGGGGGGCGACGGCGAAGGCCGGCAGCGCAGCAAGGCCGAGCCAGAGAGGGACGCAACGCGGGGAGAACTTCATGGACGCTGACCTGTGAGAGGGTGATGATTGCGAATGAATCGCACTTTCACTCATTACACGGATGCCACGTCCTGTTACCTCACCCGCTAACTGAAAATATTTTCCCTGTACCGGCCTCTTCGCGGGCACGCCCGCTCCCACAGGGATGGCACAAGTTCAAAATCCGGTGCAGTACCTGTGGGAGCGGGCATGCCCGCGAAGAGGCCGGCACAGGCAACTACCGGATCAAGGTCAAACGCCCTAACACGGTCTGCCGCGAAAAGCCCATGACCTTGCCCAGCGAATCCAGCGCCAGCAGCGGCTCGGTCAACGGAAAGCTGCCGCTGACCTTGCGCTGCCCCAGTTCGCCATCCAGCAACAGGATGCGCCCCGGGTAATAGCGCCCAAGGTCTTCGATCACCTGCGCCAGCGGCACCTGGTAATAGTTCAGCCACCCCTGCCGCCAGGCCAGGCGGTTGTCACTGTCCACCACCAAGGTGTCGCCTACCCTGCCTGCGCTGTAGGCCACCTGCTGGTTGGCAGTCAGTTCACCCGCCAAAGTGCCTTGCGCGGGGCTGACCCTGACCCGCCCACTGCGCACTGTCACCTGGGCGCCCTCGCCTTGCTCACGCACCTCAAACTGGGTACCGAGCACTCGCACTTCGCCACCGCCCGCTTCGACCACGAATGGCTCACCGTTATGAGTGACCTCAAAGTATGCCGCGCCATACAGCAACCGCACACGGCGCTCACCCTGGGCAAAATCGACTGCAATGGCGCTACCTGCATCAAGCGTCACCTGCGACTGGTCGGCCAAGGTCACCTGGCGAATCTGCCCGGCACTGCTGTAGTCAGCCTGCAGCTCCTGCAACCAGTATCCCGGGTGCCAGCCCCCGGCAACGCCCACGGCCAGCATCAGGCAGGCCGCCATCGCCATTGCCGCCATCCGCCGCCACGGGCCACGGGTCGGTGGCCTGGCCATTGCATTGAGGTAGTGCTGCAGGGCGTCCTGTTCTTCGTCGGCCAGTCGCGCGGCCGGAGCGGCGCTTTTCTGCCACAGCGCCTGGGCCTGTTGGTAGGCCTCACGGTGCCCAGGGTCGGCCAGCAACCAGCGCTTGAACGCAGCCCCTTCCGCTTGCGCGGGCTGCTCATTGATGCGGCTGAGCCATTGCAAAGCGGCCTGGGACTGCGCCTCGGTGATCGGGGGCAAACGGCTCATCGACGGGCACTCCCAGGCCGGCGTGGGGTGGGCGCGGGCTCGGCAACACTCGCCTTGCACGCTTCAAGGGCGCGCATCATATGCTTTTCCACGGCACTCTGGGACAGCTGCATGGCCTTGGCGATTTCACCGTACTTGCAGCCGTGGATGCGGTTGAGCAGAAAGATCTGCCGGGTGCGCTCGGGCAAGGCGCGCAAGGCGGCTTCGATGCGCTGCAGGTCGTGGTCGACCTCCAGCGCCTGCTCGGGCGCCTGAGCCATGCCCGTGTCGTCCATTGGCAGCGCGGCTTCTGCCACGCGTTCACGGCTGCCTTCACTGCGCAGGTGGTCGATCGCCAGGTTGCCGGCACAACGCAACAGGTACGTGTCCAGCGCCTCGACCTTGACCTCGGGGCGGCGCCAGAAACGCAGGAACAGCTCCTGGACCAGGTCTGAAGCCGTGGCGCGACAGCCTACACGCCGGCTGACCAGTGCCTCCATGCGCGCACGCTGGGCCAGGAACACCTGGACGAAACGTGCACGCCCGCCCGCGCTGTCGGCCTCGGGCTCGATGATATCCCTCTGCTCGCTCACGGGTTCACACAGCGAACACGGCCAGCAAAGGCCCGAGCACCACACTGGCGGCAGCTGCGCCCAGCAGCAGGCGCGGCTGGTAGGGCAAGCCAAACACCCACACGGTCACCCCCGCCATCATCACCGCCGTCCACTCCACCAAGCCATGGGCCCAACCACGCAGGTGCACGCTGAGGACCAGCGACAGCATCAGCAGCAGCCAACCGGCAACCCGCAACACCCGTAACTGCCCGGGGCGCGGCTTGCGCCCAAGCAGTTCGCTGAAGTGCTTTTCCATGGCCAGGCACAGGGCGACAAAGCCTGCGAATGCAATCAGTGCGTTACCCAGCATCAGCTCACCTGCGCCGTTTCAGTGCCCGGTTTTTGTGCCACGCGTGCTCGCCTGGCTGCCGGTTTGGGGCTGCGCAGCATCTTGCCGGCCAGCCAGGCCAGGAACAGGCCGGTACCCAGTGCCGTCAGGTCGAAGCCCGCCATGGCCCAGTCACCCGCCTGCAACGAATGGTTCAGTCCCCGGTCGGTGCCAAGGCCGTTGAGCAGCGGCAACAGGGCAAAGGCCAGCGCACCCAGGGCCAGTTGCTCGCCCCAAGCCCGGCGCCCGCTGCGCAGCACGGCATGCACCAATGACAAGCCCCAGGCGATGAAGAAGGCATTGACCTCCCAAGTGGCACGGCCCTCGATGCCCACCGGGATCAGGCGGTTGGCCCAGAAGAAGCCCGCCACCGCCAGCAACAGCCCGCTCATGCTGACGATATTGAGCACCTCGACCAGGCGCAACTCACCCGGCATGTGCGGGCGCTTGGCATGTTTGAGTTGGCGCTTGCCCAGCCACATCACCAGCCCGGTGCCGATCACCGCAGTGCCAGCAATGCCAAAAAAGAAGTACAGCCAGCGCAGCCAGGGCCCGGCAAAGTTGCCCATGTGCAACCCGGCAAAGCTGAAGGCGGTCATCATTGCCCCGCTCTCTGGCTTGCCCTGGCTCAGCAGCGCGCCACTGGCGCCGTCAAACGTCCAGTTGGCACTGCGCCGATAAGCCACGTGGTCGGCAGCCGATTGGGTAAAGGTGACGCGGGCATTGCTGTCACCCGGGTTCTGCACCTGGATGTTGCCAATGCGCGCCCCGGGCTGCAGCGCCTGCACCTTGGCATACAGGCTTGGCAGGGCGACCAACGGCGTCGCCAGTTGGGCTGCCTTGGGCGCATCGTCGCGCCCGAACAGGTCGTTGAAGTACTTGCCGGTGTCATTGCCATAGCTGGCCATGATGCCCGCCGGCATCACCATGTACATGAACAGCACCAGGCTGCTGTAGCTGATCATCAGGTGGAATGGCAGCACCAGCACGCCTATGGCGTTGTGCCCGTCCAGCCAGGACCGCTGGCCCTTGCCGGGGCGGAAGGTGAAGAACTCCTTGAAGATCTTCTTGTGGGTGATGATGCCGGTGACCAGCCCCAGCAGCATGATGAAGGCGCAGAAGGTCGACAGCCAGCGGCCAAACGGGTATGGCATCTGCAGCTGGAAGTGGAAACGGTAGAAGAAATCGCCACCACGGCTGTCGCGCGCCTCAACCGGTTGGCCGGTCTGCGTATCCAGGGTTTTGTTGACAAAGCCACGCGGCCCGCCATTGGGATCGCGATAGCCAACGCTCAAGCCCGCCTCGCGCTCGTTGGGCATGCGGATGAACCAGGACGCGGAATGCCCGGCGTTGTCTTGCAGATACTGCTGGGCCTTATCCAGGCTGAGGGCCGGGTCCAAGGCATGACTGCGCACTTCGGGCTGCATCCAGTGGGTAATTTCTTCCTTGAAATACGACAACGTGCCGGTCAGGAAGATGGCAAACAACAGCCAGCCGAAGATCAGGCCGGTCCAGGTGTGCAGCCAGGCCATCGCCTGGCGGAAGCCTTCTTTCATGGGTTTTTCATCCAGTAGGCAACGCCGCTGATCATGGCCAACAGCAGGCTGGGCGCCAACACGCCCAGCCAGGCACGCCAGGCGCTGCGACAGGCAAAGCACCAGATGAATGCCAGCAGGTAAAAGACGAACGACAACAACAGGCCGGTCAGCGTGGCATCGACCGTTGGCAGCGGTACTACCAGGGCAATGCAGACGCTGGCCATGGACGCCAACAGGTAGCCGCCCAATAGCGCGGCCAGGCTGCGTGAGGCAACGGCCAGCCGATAGCTGTGCGGAAGGCCGGCAGTTTTGCGCGTCATGGCAAGGTCCGGATGTTTTCTGGGGGTGCAATAATAATGATTTCAATTCTCATAGGCAAAGAGTTAGCGATGTGCTGCCTGTTCTGGCCCTATCGCCGGCAAGCCGGCTCCCACCGGTATTGCACAGGGCTTGAAGACAGCGGGCTTCTGTGGGAGCTGGCTTGCCGGCGATAGGGCCGGTGGAGATTGCCGAGCACTTTGCCCTGCAATGCAGTGCGAACAATTCTTACTACTATTTGCGCTACACAGCGCCGGAGTATCACGGTGCCCAGCGCGCTCACATCCACGGTCGAAGGCCTGTACCGCGCCCATCACAACTGGCTTACCCGGGTGCGGCTGTTCGAAGGTGAACTGGCGCTGCAAGTGGCCAACGATCCCCGACCATTGCTGGTGCGTACCGGCGAAGGGGCGCTACACCGGCACGGCGGCCGCTTCACCGGGGGCTGGCAGTCGGTCTCGGCGCTCGACCACAATGTGGGCGCCTGGGTCGACGGCATGCTGGTGGCCTCGCAGATGCGCCTGGCGGATTTCCGGGTCGTATCCGCTGGATGACAGTGAGCGCATCCTGCAAATGCTGGAGGTAGCACTGCCGGTTCGGGTGCGGCGCTTCACCCGGTCGTGGGTGATGGTGGATGTGGGGTGAGGGCTACCAGGTGACCGCCGCGGGTTTTGCAGGGGGCGTAGATCGAGCGCCGCCCGCGCGGCGCTTCGCGGGGCAAGCCCGCTCCCACATTTGTTTCGGGCCAGTTATGCCTGCAAGAGAGGCGCGCGACCGCCTTGTTTGTACGACTCGATATCGAGCCATGCGCCAAGGCGATCGCGCTCCTTTGTCACAGGACTGATTGGCCCGAAACAAATGTGGGAGCGGGCTTGCCCCGCGAAGCGCCGCGCGGGCGGCGCTCGATCTCACAGGCGACAAAAAATTCATGGCGAAAACACCCGCAAAAAAAAAGATCAAATCAACTGAGCCATTTTCCCAACCTTGCGTGACAGACATGGCAGCCCCCCTCTCTAAGGACCCGACCCATGCCGTTGCGCCCCAGCCCCCTCGTCCACGCCCTGCTGCTCACCACATCGCTCGGCGTGGCCACGCCTGCCAGCCCCATTTGCAACAAGAAATTTATTTTCAAAAAGGGCTTGAATTCGGTCCGCGGTTGCCTGACCTTAGAGTCAAGAGGCGCAGAAATTCCAAGGGTCTC
The DNA here is from genome assembly GCF_900187545.1 of Pseudomonas sp. Irchel 3F3. Lineage (NCBI taxonomy): Bacteria > Pseudomonadati > Pseudomonadota > Gammaproteobacteria > Pseudomonadales > Pseudomonadaceae > Pseudomonas > Pseudomonas sp. Irchel 3F3. The sequence goes on from NZ_FYDS01000005.1 coordinate 382,010, forward strand.
AAGGACCTGAGCGCGTCTCCATGCGAGCAAGCTGAATAAGGATTGAATCATGCAAATCCAGGTCAACAGCAGCAACCATTTCGAAAGCAACGCCCGTCTCGACCAGTGGGTCCGCAGTACACTGCAAAGCTCCCTGGAACGTTACGAAGAAGACCTCACCCGCATCGAGGTTCACCTGCGCGACGAGAACGGCGCCAAGCCCGGACCGCATGACAAACGCTGCCAGATGGAGGCTCGCCCCAAAGGCCACCAACCGATTTCCGTGACCCACACTGCCACTTCGGTGGACCAGGCAGTCGACGGTGCCGCCACCAAGCTCAACCACGCGCTGGAACACTTCTACGGCAAGCTGCGCAGCAAGCGCGGCGCCCTGGAACTGAGCGACCCGGACGCCTGACCGCACAATGAAAAACGCCCGGCCAAGTGCCGGGCGTTTTTATTAAAGGCCATTGAAGGCCTTCCTCAACTCACTACCCTCAGCTTTGGTACGGGGAACAGGTTCTCCAGGGTTTTCAGCAAACGCGCGTGATAAAGCGGCTTGCGGAAAAAATCCACCACCTGCAGGTGCAGCATTTCACTGACGTCATCCACGTCGGCCTGCCCGGACATGACAATCACCGGCAGGTGCTGGCGGGCCGTGTGATTGCGCATGCGCCTGATCAGACCAATGCCGCTTTCCTCCGGCATACGCAGGTCGGTGATCACCAGGGCAACGTCCGGATGACGGGTAAGCTGTTGCAAGGCAACCTGTACCGATGTCGCGGTCAGGCAGGCGAAGCCTTCATTTTCGAGAAGTTCGGCCAGCTCCAGCAGAGCGTCCTGCTCGTCATCCACCAAAAGGATCTGCTGGCGCGAGAAAGCGTTCTGCATGGCGTTGGCTCCTGCTCACCGGTCAAAGGGCATTTTTGATCGTGGTGAAGGTGGTGTTGACGGCCGTGGAGATGTCGCCAACGAAGGCGGCCAGCACCACTGCGACCATCGTCGCGATGACCGCGTATTCGATACCGGACGCACCGTCCTTGCGATGCAGGAAGGTCATGCAATGCAGAATGAACAGTTTCATGTCTCAGCTCCTTGCGGCACATGCCGGCGATTGCGGTATCAAAGTGACACCTATTTGCCATCAAAGAATCGCCAAGCTGAGGCGGACTGCAAATGTATCAAAGGATTAATCACAAAGGATTATCTCAAGAGAATTAACACCCGCAATACTGCTAACCCTCTGTATTGCCTCGACTTAATCACAATTCCAAAAAAAAGCCCTCCCGCTCATGGCAAATGGCAATGGCTGCGCTACCGTCCTATAGCGAAATAGTGACTTTTTGCCATCAGTTGCAACGTGCAGGGAGGCCGAGATGAGCAGTCGCTTGACCCTAGCCTTGGCTGCTTTCTTCCTGCTGGCAGCGCTGTTGGCCGGCTACTGGGGTGTTGTGCTGAGCCGCCCGGCGGCCACGCCCGCACCGGTTACCCCTGCGGCCGAACAACCGATTGCAGCCGTCGCCCCACCCCCCATCACTCCACCGGAGCCACCGCGTACGGCCGTGGTCGTCCTGCGCAAGGCTTTACCCGCCAATACGCCGGTCAGTGAAGACGATGTGCTGATCGAGCGCCTGCAGGTTGCCCCCACCGGGGCCTACCAGCAAACCGCCCAGGTGATCGGGCGCACCAGCGCCAGGCCACTTGCAGCGGGCACCTGGCTGGATGAGTCCAGCTTCCAGGCTGGCGGGCCGCTGGCGCGGATGATCCGTGCCAACGAGCGGGCGGTGGCAGTCGGTGTGGACGAAGTGGTCGGCGCCGCCGGCCAACTGCGCCCAGGCGACTACGTGGACGTGTTGCTGTTCCTGCGTGAAGAGCCCAACAACCCGCAATCCTCCGCCCAAGTGGTGCTGCCGGCCTTGCGCGTGCTCAGTGTCGGCGACCAGACGGGCCTGGCCAACGACGGCCGCCCGGCGCAGACCGCCGAAGAGCAAAAGGCCCGGCGCGAACAAGCCAGTATGAACAACGGCACAGGTACCCGCACCGTGGCGCTGGCAGTGCCGGAGGCCTTGGCCAGCCGTTTGATGCTGGCTGCCCAGGCTGGCACCTTGCGCCTGGCCGTGCGCAGTGCCGATGAGCAGCGCCTGGCGCGGTACTGGAACGAGCCCGGTGCCCAACCGCAGGTGGAGGCCGCCAACCGCGAACTCTACCGCTTCAGCCAGCTCTCCCAGTCGCCGGTGGCCAACGCTGCCAGCCTGGCGACCAGCAAACCCACACCCGCCATGCACATCATCCGTGGCGCACAGGCTGACGATACGAATAAAACCCCCTGACCCGGCAAGGATGCAGCGATGCGTAGTTCCTTTTTGAGACAAGCATGTTGTACCGGGCTGCTGGCCGCGCTGTTGCCCCAGGCCCAGGCAGCGGGCAAAGGCTGCGAGGCGATCAGTCAGCTCCCTTCGGTCATCGAGATAGACCAGGGCCTGCAGCAGGAACTGCGCCTGCCACTGGCGATCAGCCGGGTTGCCGTAGGCGAGCCCAAGGTGGCCGATGTGCAGGCCAGCGGTGACCGCGGTGTGGTGATTACCGCAGTGGGCCAAGGCAATACCACGTTGATGCTGTGGACAGCATGCGCCCCGTCACCGCACCGGGCCATGGTATTCGTCAAAGGCCGGGCCAGTGCCGACATGGCCGAAGACAGTTTTTTGCCGTCGCAGGATGCACAACTGATCAGCCAGGTGCAGGCCGATATCCGTTTCGTGGAAGTACGCCGAAACAAGTACAGAGAAGCTGGCGCACGGCTGTTCTTCAAGGGTTCGAACAACAGCCTGATCGGTGCGCCTGGAACAGTGCCTAACACCTCTGTATCCCCAGGTTCGGTACCCATTGCGAACCCGGAGATCCCGCTCACAGAGAACGTCTTCAACATCGTCTGGGGCGGCGGCAGTAGCCGCTTCCTTGCCATGATCAACGCACTGGAAAGCAGCGGCTTCGCCTACACGTTGGCCCGCCCGAGCCTGACCGTACTCAGCGGCCAGACCGCAAGCTTCCTGGCGGGTGGCGAAATTCCGATTCCAGTCCCCAGCTCGGGCAGCGACAACGTGTCCATCGAATACAAGGAGTTCGGCGTACGTCTGGCGCTGACACCAACCATCATCAGCCCCGGCAGGATCACCCTCAAGGTGGCGCCGGAGGTCAGCGAGCTGGACTACAGCAACGTAGTAACCATCGCCGGCACGCAAGTGCCGGGTTTGACCGTAAGACGCACCGACACCAGCATTGCCCTTGCCGATGGCGAAAGCTTCATCATCAGCGGCTTGGTCAGCAGCAACACCAGGTCCGATGTCGACAAACTGCCTGGCCTCGGTAACCTCCCAATCCTGGGCGCATTCTTCCGGCAATCGACGCTCAAACGCGAAGAAACCGAACTGCTGATGATCGTAACTCCACACCTGGTCCAGCCGCTGGCCGCCAACGCGCGGCTGCCGGAACTGCCGGGTGAGAACTTGCGCAACTACGACCCCAGCTGGGGGCGCCTGTTCTTCCTGGAAAACGGCAACTTCGACGGCAAGGGTGGGTTATCCCAATGAACGAGAGCCTGAACCCCACCTTCCTCGCCATCACCCGCAATGAAGAGGACCTGCACTGGCTACAGGGCGCACTGGCGCCGCAAGGCCAGGTGATCGGTGCCAGTGCCGGCAGCCTCGACGAGCTGCTGGCGCTGGTCAACGCCACCTTCAGCAACCTGATGTTCATCGGCCTGGACCGCGAACAGCTGGTCAGCCAGTGCGCCTTGATCGAGGGGGTGCTGGAGGCCAGGCCGATGTTGGCGATTGTCGCCCTTGGCGATGGCATGGACAACCAACTGGTGCTGCATGCCATGCGCGCAGGCGCCCGCGATTTCGTCGCCTATGGCTCACGCCCCAGCGAAGTGGCCGGGCTGGTGAGGCGCCTGGGCAAGCGCATGCCGGCGGTGACCAGCAACCCCAGCCTTGGCGGGCTGACCGTGCTGTTCGGTGTGCAAGCCAATGCAGACGGCGCATTGCTCACCACCCACCTGGCCCGGGTGGTGCAGGAGAGCGGCCAGCAAACCCTGCTGCTGGACCTGGGCCTGCCGCGTGGCGACAGCCTGGCGCTGCTCGGCCTGGAGGCTTCGTTCTTTTTCGGCGACGCCCTGCGCCACCTGCGCCGCCTCGACACCACACTGATCGACAGCGCATTCACGCGCGACAAGAAAGGCTTGCGCCTGCTCACTTACGCCGAGGCCGACGACCCGCTGCAACAAACCAGCGCCGCCGAGCTGTACATGCTGCTCAGCGCCCTGCGCCAGCACTTCCAGCACATTGTCGTGAACCTGACTGGGCATGCCGACAGCGAAGCCCTGCGCACGTTGGTGAGCCATTGCGACAAACTGATCGTCTACACCGACCAGAATATCCTCGACTGCCGGCGCAACCTTGAAGTGCTCGACCTGTGGCGTGACCACGGCATGAAGCTGGAGCACGCCAGCCTGCTGGTGGACCGCTACCTGAGCAACGTTGCACCCGATGCCGATACCCTGGCCAAACGCTACGGGCTGCCCTTGCTCAAGGCCATCCCCTACAGCCCCGAAGTGCGCCTGAACGTGAAGAACCAGGGCCTGAGCCTGTTCGAACTGGCCCCGCGTGAAAACCTCACTCAAGCCCTGCGCAGCCTCGGCGAACGCCTGGCACGGCGCTCGGAAAACCTCGCACCACCCGCCTTCACCTGGCTGCGTCGGCTTTGGGGGAGCAAATGAGCAATGACCAACCCTTTGGTGGCCAGCAACACGCCTCCGGCGACCCCTACGCGCTAAAGCGTGCACTGCACCGCTTTGCCATCGACGCCATCGAGGACAGCGGCCGCAACCTGCTCGAAGGCGCCCGGCCAGCACTGACCCAGTTCGTGCTGGAGCAGGTGGGCGATTACGTCGCGCGCCTGCGCCTGGCCATGTCGCGCTACGAAATGGAGCGCCTGGCCGAAGAGCTGGTAGATGAGCTGACCGGTTTCGGCCCGCTGGAAGTGTTGCTGCGAGACCCCACCGTTACGGAAATCCTGGTCAACGGCCCCCATCGGGTGTTCGTGGAACGGGCGGGCCTGTTGCAACAGACCGACCTGCGTTTTATCGACGCTCACCATGTGGAGCGGGTGATGCAGCGCATCCTCGCGCCGCTTGGCCGGCGCCTGGATGAATCCTCGCCAATGGTCGACGCGCGCATGCCCGACGGCAGCCGGGTGAATGCGATCATTCCGCCTGTGGCGCTGGACGGCCCGTGCCTGTCGATCCGCAAGTTCCGCCAAGACATGCTCAAGAGCGCCGACCTGCTGGCCACACGCGCTATCGACCAGCCCATCTTCGACTTCTTCGAACGCGCCGTGGGCAAACGTTGCAACATCCTGGTCAGTGGCGGTACCGGCACCGGCAAGACCACCCTGCTGAACATCCTCAGCCAGATGATCGCGCCCCGCGAACGCCTGGTAACCATCGAAGACGTCGCCGAGCTGCAGCTGCACCATCCCCACGTGGTGCGCCTGGAAACCCGCCCGCCGAATGCCGAAGGGCATGGCGAAATCAAGGCCAGCGAACTGATCCGCAACGCCCTGCGCATGCGCCCAGACCGCATCATTCTGGGCGAGATCCGCGGCAGCGAAGTGCTCGACGTGCTCACTGCGATGAACACCGGCCACGATGGCTCGATGAGCACGGTGCACGCCAACACCGCACAGGATGCGCTGCTGCGCCTGGAAACCCTGGTCGGCCTGAGCGGCCGGCAGATTGCCGAGAAGACCTTGCGGCAGATGGTCTGCGCGGCGCTGGATGTGGTGATCCAGCTGACCCGCCTGCCCGACGGCCGACGCTGCGTCAGCGAGGTGCTGGAAGTGGTCGGCGTGCGCGATGAGGTGTACGTGACCAACACCCTGTTCCGCCTCGATCGTCGTGGCGGCGATACCTTTCTGCGCGAAGCACCCAACCCGGCGGGCAGCAAGCTGCGCGCAGAGGGCGTGCTGTGACCGGCCCCTTGCTGCTGGCGCTGTCCCCGCTGCTGCTGGGCGTCGCCCTGCTGCTGTTGCGCCGTAGCCTGTACAAGCGGCACGAAGAACGCATCCTGCAACGCCTGGGGCGGGCGTTCAGCATTGTGCGCAATGGCACCGTCCGGCGCGAATGGCTCGACGCCCTGCTGCAGCGCGCCGGCTTGGGGGCTGTCGACATCGAGCCACAGCGCTGGTTGCTGGCGTGGCTGGGCGTGGTGCTGCTGGGGCTGATCGCCGCCGGCTGGGTGGCCGCATTGATGCTGCTGGTCGGCCTGCCAACCCTTGCGTACCTGATCCTGAGCTGGCAAAGCCGCCGGCAAATGCGGCAAATCGTCGACCAGTTGCCTGGCCTGCTGGACTACAGCGTGCGCAGCCTCAAGGCCGGCCGCACCCTCAATGACGCGGTGCTGGGCGGTATCGACAGTAGCCGCGATCCCCTGCGCTCAGCCATGGCGCGGGTGCGGCGCAACGTACAGTTGGGCGTGGCGCTGGAGGATGCTGTGAGCGAGCTGGCCGAACTGCACAAGCAGGACGAACTGCGGCTGTTCGCCCTTGGCTTGCGCATCAACCAGCGTTACGGCGGCAATGCCAGCGAGCTGATGGAAAACCTGATCAAACTGATCCGCGAGCGTGAACAAGGGGCGCGTCAGCTCAAGGCGATGACCGGCGAGACCCGCATCACCGCGATCATTCTCGGCTCCTTGCCGCTGGCGATGGTCGGCTACTTCCTGATGGCCAACCCGCATTACCTGCTGGCCATGTGGCGGGACAGCAGCGGCCAGATGATGCTGTTGCTGGCCTTTGCCTTGCAGGTGCTCGGTTGCCTGGTGCTGTGGCGAATGATGAGGAGCCTGTGACCATGGCCTTGCTGATCTGCGCCCTGTGCCTGTTCATTGCCGCCAGCCTGTTTGGCCTGCAGGTCATTCGCCAATGGCGAGCGCGGGTACTGGTGACCCGACGCCTGCAGGGGCGACTAACCCGCGACGAACGCCTGGGCGACTGGCTGCACTGGCTGGGCAGCAGCGCGTGGGGGCAGCGCTTGCAAAGATTCGACGGCGAAAGCCAGGCCCTGCTCGAACGTATCGGCTGGCGCCGCAGCCGCCAGCGCGCCCTGTTTGCCGCTGTTCAGCTAGGCCTGCCGCTGTTGGCCGTGATGCTGACACTGCTGTTGCAACAGGGGTTCAAGGGCAGCGCGGCAGCCGGCTGGGTGGTCTGGCCAATGTGCGCGCTGGGCGTCGGTTACCTGCTGCCCAAGCGCCTGCTGGCCGTGGCTGCGGCACGTCGCCAGCAGCGCATCGCCGAAGAAGTCAGCCTGATGATCCCCTTGCTGCGGATTCTTTTCGAGACCGGCCTGGCCGTCGAGCAGGCACTGCGTGTGCTGAGCCAGGAAGGCCGAACGCTGATCCCGCACATCAGCGCAGAGTTGCGCCAGGTGCTGCAACGGGTGGATTCAGGCATGGCGCTGGGCCCGGAGCTGGAAAAAGTCGCCCAGCTGCTGGCTGTGGATGAGTTCACCGATACCTGCGTGATCCTGCGCCAATTGCTGGCACAAGGCAGCGGCGCGATGAAGTCGCTGCAGGCACTGAAGGCGCTGCTCGACGACCGTCGCCTGACCCGCCTGCAAGAACGGGTATCGATGATGTCGGCAAAGATGTCGGCAGTGATGATGGTGTTCCTGTTTCCGGCCTTGCTCATTGTCCTTGCCGGGCCAGGCTTTTCTGCATTGGCGCGGGCGTTGAGCCCATGAGGACTGAATGATGAAGACAATCCTGTTGTGCGCAAGCCTGGTGTTGCTGACCGGATGCGCCGGGCAACAGCCGGAAGGGCTGCGCCAGTTGTTCGCCACCGCCAGTTGCAGCAAGCCTGACGCCGACCAGCAACTGTCATTGAACCTGGCAGACGAAATGCTCAACGACGGGCGGCCACACGCCAGCCTGGCCCACCTGCAGCAACTGCCGGACACCTTCGAACAGGTTCGCCTGCGCAAGGCCAAGGTGTCACGGCTGCTTGGCCTCAGCGAGGCCGAACCTTTGTACCGCAGCCTGCTGGGCGGTTGCCTGGCCGCCGAAGGCGAACATGGCCTTGGCCAATTGGCCTCGGCCCGGGGCGACGACGTCCAGGCCCTGCAGAACCTCCAGCGGGCAGTAAGGCTCGCGCCTACCGATGAGCGGGTGCGCAACGACCTTGGCGTGGTGCTGATGAACCTGGGGCGCTATGAGCAGGCGCGCTTCGAGTTGCTGACGGCCATCGAACTGAAAGACGACAACCCGCTGCCTGCGGTCAACCTGGTGACCTTGGCGCTGGTGCAGGACAACTGGCAGCAGGCCACCGACCTGGTAGGCCGGCTGCAGCTCAAAGCGGGGCAATTTGCCGAAGCCCAGGCACGCGCCAGCAAGATCAAGGCCGGCGGCCGAGGCCCGATCGCATCGGCCAGGGCCCCGGACATGATGGTCAATTGATACACGGAGGTGATCATGATCAGGTACGTGATGCTACTGGCCTGCTGCGTAGGCAGCGCGACTTTGATGGCCGAGCAATACCCGCCCCATGCCGCTCCGGACGAAACGGCCACCGAACGGCTGTTGCGCGTGCAGTCCAGCGGCGAGCAGGCATCCAGGCGCCTGCAGGTGCAAACCGCGCGGGAGCGTGACCAGTCCATGCAGCGCTGGCTGGATACCTACAAGTATGAAATCCCCGACTTCTACCGCTGGACCAAGATGGCAGAGCGCAATAATTAGTTCGCGGGTATTTTTGCGTCGCCTGTTAGATCGAGCGCCGCCCGCGCGGCGCATCGCGACGCAAGGCCGCTCCCACATCTGTTTCGGGCCAGTTATTCCTGCGCCATCGGCGCGCGCTCCCTGGGTGCACGGCTGGAGATGGCAGAGAAGCGGCGACGCAACCTTCGATAGCGAATGGAACACACAAGGGGTCGCGCGCCAATGGCACAAGCGGGATTGGCCCGAAACGAATGTGGGAGCGGCCTTGCGTCGCGATGCGCCGCGCGGGCGGCGCTCGATCTAACAGGCGACGCGATACTCAAGCCAGGCAAGCGAAACGGCAAAACCGGCCAGCAAGCAGGGCGCAAACGGCCTTTTCTCCCCCGGCTGGCGTGCCCTGCGCCGTACCATTTGCCACACAACCAGTGCCACACCGGCACCCATAAAAGTGCCGAGTACGTGGGCCAGGCTGCTGGCCAGGGCCAGTGCGCCGAGCAGCTTGACGTCGCCAGCCCCGAACTGGCCCAGCATATAGCCGGGCAGCGTCAGCAGCAGCACGATGACGAAAGCCAGCGCGGCATCGCTGCCCGGGGCACCGAGCCAACTGTGCCCGGTGGCCAGCAACCAGGCCAGCGCACAGGCGGCAGCACCCAGCGTCAGGACATTGGAAATCTGCCGTTCCCAGGCATCCTGCCCCGCGCACAACACAAGCCAGACAAGCACTGCAAGGCTATGCATAGGCAAATGGCCATCCCTGTTCGTCGATCGGTTCTATGCTGTTACTCAGGATTCATGGTCAGGGTAGACGCAATCATGAAAGCAGGCCCGGCAAAACGGCAAAACGGCGCAGCGGCCATTGAGTTCGCGGCCGTATTCATGATCTTTTTCGCGGTGTTCTACGGCCTGGTCAGTTACACCTTGCCGATGCTGATGCTGCAGTCATTCAACCAGGCCAGCGCCGAAGCCGTGCGCCGTTGCGTGGCCCTGGACCCGAACAGCGCCAGCTACAGCACCGATGTGCAAACCCTGGCCCATCAGGTCATCAGCCAACAATTACAGTGGATGCCCTCCGCGTTCAACTTCCAGCCCGCCAGTGACGCGCAGGTAACCCTGGGCGCCAACAAATTGCTGACCGTGACCATCAATTACCCCAAAACGAAACTGACCAACGTGCTGCCGATGCTGGTACTGCCACTGATCGGTGAAGTACCGCGCCTGCCCGACCGCCTGCGGGCCGAAGCGAGCTTGCAGCTGTGAGCGGGTTGTTCGAGCGCTGGCTGGGCGGCCAGGCCACCGAGCAGGCAGCGACGGCCCCGCAAGCGGTGGGGCTGCAACTTTGGCTGGATGACCAAGGGCACGTGCTGCGCCTTGCTGGCCCACTGCGCACGGTGCTCCCTGCGAGTTCGCACAGCGCCCCCCGTGTGCATGACTACCTGCAACGGCACAGCTGGCTGGTGCTTGAAGGCCCCCCTGCCGACTGGCAGGGGCAACCGCTGGACCTCGACTTCGCGACCGTGCACGGCCCTGCCCTGCACACCCGCGGCTGGCTCCAGCGCCAGGCAGATGGCTGGCTGCTGCAGTTGTTCGATATCGGCGACCTGCTGGGCGAGCACGAGCAACAAGGCCATCGCCTGACGCAACAGGCACTGGCAGCCGCGCTTGGCCGCGCCCTGCGTGACTGCGACGAAGACCGCCTGATGGTGACAGCCACCGATCAACTGAAGCACCTGGCTGAGCACTGGCAGGCGGGCTCTCTGCGTCTGATGCTACTGGGCGATGGCGGCTGGTACACCTACACCAGCAGCGACAACGACTGGCCCTGGGCCGATGACGAGCGGTTGCGCCCCTGGCTACAAACGCTACCGCCACGCGGCCGAGAAGTGGCTGCCGGAAACCCGCTGTTGCAGTCATCGTGTGCCGGCTTGCCATTACTGGCCGTGCCCTATTTGCACGGCCATACCGTGCAGGCCTGGTTGCTGTGCGCAGGGGCACAGCGGCCGCCTGCTAGCGAAACGGTTGCGGCCCTGCTGCAAGCGCTGATCGAACCCCTGCTCAGTCGCCTGCGCCAGCACCAGTTGCGGCAACGTTCACGCCACCTGGATGAACTGCAACAGCAATTGGGGGCCGGCTGGTGGTCATGGCCCCTGCAAGGGCCGCTGCAATTCGACCCCGCCCTGGCCTTGCGCCTGGGTTTACCGGCCGAAGCCACCGCAGAGCAATGGCTAGGCCGGATACACCCGGCCGATCGCGAAGCCGCACGCATGGCATTGGAACAACTGCGCGCAGGCATTGCGTTGAACCTGAACCTGCGCCTGCTGCCAGCCAACCGCCTGGCAAGCCCGCGCTGGCTACAGTGGGCAGGCCAGCTGCAAGGCCGTCAGGTTCAGGGGTTTGTGCTCGATATCAGCGCGCTGAAAGCCCAGGAACTACAGGCCGGGGCCGCGCGCGCCCGGCTCGAAAACCTGATCGCCAGCTCGCCCGCAGTGATTTACGTCCAGCGCTATGCCGAAGGTGCACTGCACAGTGAATTTTTCAGCGCCAGCCTGATGCCGCTGCTGGGCTGGCCCAAAGACAGTGAACTGGCGCGCCACCCTGCTCAGGCCGTGCATCCCGACGACCACCCGACGTGGCTCGAACGCACCCGTACGCTGCTGCGCGATGGCCAGGTACGCTGCCGCTATCGCCTGCGCGATCACCTTGGCGGTTACCACTGGATACTGGACGAAGCCCGCCTGCTGCGTGACGACCTGGGCCAGCCTGTGGAGGCTGTCGGGCTGTGGCTCGACGTCAGCGAATTGACCGAGGCGGCCGAACGTGTGCGCCAGAGCGAGGAGCGTTACCGGGTGCTGGTAGAGGACTCGCCAGCCATGATCTGCCGCTATCGCCCAGACCTCGAGCTGCTGTTTGGCAACCACCCGCTTGCCGAACAGCTGGAATGCGCGCCGCAACAATTGACGGGCATGAACCTTGGTCAGTGGCTGTCCGACAGCCAACGGGCGGCCTTTCTCCAGCGCCTGTCTATGTTGACGCCGGCGCAGCCGTTGGCCAGTGCCGAAATCTGCCTGCAATTGCCCGGACGCAGAACAGCCTGGTGGGTGTGGGCCGAGCGTGGCCTGTTCGATGAGCACGGTCAGTTGCAGGAAGTGCAGGCGGTGGGGCGCGATAACACAGCGGTACGCCACAGCCAGCAGCAACTGCTGCAAGGGGCCAAGATGGCCACGCTGGGCGAATTGGCAACGGGCTTCGTGCATGAAATCAACCAGCCGCTGGCGACCATGCGCCTTGCGCTGGTCAATACCCTCAAACGCCTGGAAAGTGGCGTGGTCGATGCCGAGTATGTGGCGGGCAAGCTGCAGCGGATCGATGCCCAGGTCGAACGCATTGCGCGCCTGGTCGAGCATCTGCGCACCTATGGGCGCCGGTCCGAGGTAGAACAGCAGGTGTTCGCCGCCTGGGTGGCGGTGCAAGGTGCGCTGGGGTTGCTGGCTGAGGGGTTGAGCGGCAAAGGCGTGGCCTTGCTTGTTGAAGAGCCAGACCTGTGCCCGGAAGTACTGGGCCATGAGGACCAGCTCGAGCAGGTGCTGATCAACTTGCTGGTCAACGCCCGGGATGCGTTGCTCGAACGGAGGGTTGCCAAGCCGCGGATCAGCGTGAGCCAGCGCGTCGAGGACGGGCAGCTGTGCCTGTTGGTGGAAGACAACGGCGGCGGTATCGACCCACGCCTGCTCGAACGCATCTTCGAACCGTTCTTCACCACCAAGGCCGCCGGAGCGGGCACCGGCTTGGGCTTGTCGGTCAGCCACAGTATCGTCGAAGCCATGGGCGGCCGGCTCGAAGCGCACAACCGCAACGAAGGTGCGTGCTTCCAGGTCTGGTTGCCCGTCTACAGCGCCAGCTGAGCACGGCCGCCGGAGCAACTGAGGTTGGCCCCGACTTCGGCGTTGACCAGGTCGATGCCGAGGACCTTGAGCAACACGTTGACCAAGGGGTCCAGCAACGGGCTGAGCAGATTCTTGATCAAGGGTTCGACGATGCCTTTGACGCCGCCAAGGACGTTGCCGACGATTACCAGTACTTCACCGAGGCCGCTGTTTGCAGTGGGTTTGTAGGCTTCCAGCTGTATGCCTTGCAAGGTATCGGTGAGGCTGCCGACTACGTTGCTGTTGGCGGTTTGCATGCTCTGGTACACCGAGGGAAGGCCGATGTTCGGCGGCGTGCTGTTGGGGGCCTGGAACACCAGCGGGCGTTCGACCGCTCCGCTGCCCAGCACCTTGCTGTTGACGCGCAGGCCCAGGCCGCCACCAGCGAAGGGGCTACGTGCATCACAGATCGCAGGCAGTATGAGCAGCCGGGTGCAGCGTTTGGTCCCGATGTCGACCAAAGGCAACGCTTTGACAACGGTGGTGCCACTGGTAAAGAACGCGTCCACGGACTCAAAACGCCCCACCGCAATCTTGGCGGCTGAACTCTGAGTCTGAGTCGTCAAACGTTTGGGTGAGCAACTGAACGTTTCAGGCGATAACGGGTTGAGCCGCGTCGTCGCTTCTGCCACTTCAAGACCGATGTCCAGCGACAGCTTGTCCGGGACCAGGATTATATCGGTGACCGTACACGGCACGCCGACCAGGCATAGCACCGATTGCAATGTACTGGCGAGGTTCAGGCTGAGCAGATTGTTAAGCACATTGGTGATCGGCCCGACGAGATCCAACACAGCATTGAGCAACCCAAGCACCGAGTTGAGCAAAGGCAAATCCAGCGAAATCATCGCCCGCACCTGTGCGGTATGCACCCGCAGCTCATCGGTACGCGGGTCTCCCACCGCAGAAATCTGCTGCGGCTCGATCACTTTCAACCGTACCCGACCATTGACCAGCCCCAGCACGCTGATTGGCAAATCCACCGTTGCCGCACTTTCGCTGACCGCCAGCTGGATTACCCCCTGCACCAGTTGCAGCAATTGAATGCTGGCATCCAGCCCGGCCTGCGCTGTGCCGTTCTGAATATCGAGCAAGTCCCCCAGTTGCAATAACGTGCTGTTGCTGGCGCCCAGTGCCACCTTGCCCAGGTTGGTCACCACATCTGCCGCCGCACCACTCTGCTGCAGTACTTTTACCGCCGCTTGCAGCAACTGGGTAGCGGTGGCATCGGCAGTGAGCAGTTGCTGGTAGTCGCCCGCCTTGAGCTTGAGATCGATGGCGAGTTGGTCAAGGTAGCTAAGCAGATTGAGCTGGGTACTGGCGATGCCTTGCCAGCCGGCCACATCAAGCTGAACCGTACCACCCAGGGCGCCGAGAAGAGCGTTGAGCAAAACCGACTGCCGCGAGTCGACGGTCGCCAGCGTGGTACGAATACTCAACATCGCCTGCGGCGGCAGAGGCGACGATGCCACGGCATGCGCGTGCAAGGTCGTGGTCAAAGGCACGCCATTGCCCTGCGCCAAGGTGTACACCCCCGCAGCAAAACTGGTGGGCACTGTATTGCTGACATCCACCCGTATGGCTTCATTGCGAGTGTTGTCACTGGTGAAGGTTCGCAAGCTATTGGCGCCAGTCTGCAAGTACCCGCAACTGGCCGTTAGCGGGTTGCTGGCCGCATGGCCGTTGCGTGTGGCGGCGGCCCGGGCAATCGCGGTCGCCTGTGGCCCGCTGCCGGTGCACACGGCAAACTGGCCTGCCGCCTCCAGCGCCGACATGTCGGCAATGCGCTGCAGCTTGCGCTGTTCAAGAAACAGGCGGCCGCTGTCAATCACCACCAGCATGAACAGCAGGGCAAGGCCCAGGGTAACCACCGCCATTAGGCCGATTGCGCCACGCTGACGGGCAGCAGATGAGGGAACCACGGGCACTCCTTTGCCGGCCATTGGCCATGCGTCGCGGCTGCGATTCAAGGAGTGTAGTTACGATAATGGCTAATTGCCCACCAGGAACCAACCTGACAGGGGCCGGTCAACTTCAGCAGACAATCTTTGCAGGCCCTCAGGCATGAATAACCCTTTCGACCGAATCAGTGCTGCCTTCGCCCCCGAATACCGGGTCAACCTGAGCATTGCCAACCTCGACGGCAGCATCATGCTCACCCTGTCTGACGACGCCGGCGTAGTCGCCAAGCGCCTCATCACCCAGGCCCAGCGCAACGACCCGGTGCGCCTGCAACGGGTGATCGACAGCATCCGCCTGGGCCTCGCCATCGAACTCAGCCAGAACCCCATGCAAGTGCTGGCCGCGCTGACCCGTGACGCCCGCCACGAGCCGCGCCATTTCGTTGCCAACTGAGGGCTACTTGCCCTCCTCCACGGTCTTGCCGTTGGCGTCCAGCACCTTGGTCGAGGGGTAGCGGTACGAAGCGTAGCGCACCACCAGGATCGAAAACGCCAGCAGCAGGATGCCCCCACACAGGTACAGCAGGCCTTCGTCCGGTGCCTTGTGGTGCGAAACATCGCCGATCAGCAGGCGGGTGAGTGCGGTGATGGCCACGTACAGCAGGAAGCGGATCGGCATGTGGTTGGTCTTGAAGTAGATGCCGACCATCGCCCCCAGCTCCAGGTAGATGAACAGCAGCAGGATGTCATCGACACTGATCCCGCCCTTGCCGAGCATGTCCAGGAAGGTGACCACCGCCGCATAGGCGGTGATTGCGCCGATGCCGAACAGCGCCAGGTAATGGAACGCCTCGACACACAGGTTGCCCAGCGAGTCGGCCGAGCCGTGCAGGCCCTTGCGCAGTTTTTCTGCCCATTTGATGTTCACGATGTTCCATTCCCCGATACGTCTTGTAAGGATGATGCGTCACCGGTGTGACGCTTGTGCCATGCAGTTAAAGGGCCAAGCCCCTGTCTTGAGAAGACGACCGATTGCCGCAAGGCACCTTGAGGCGTGGCTCGATACCAAAAGGCGCGGGCTTTCTCCAAGGGCTTCAGCGTGCCGGTCAGCATCTGCACACGCAGCCGCTCAGCCGCTTTTACTCGATGGGGGCTGAGGAAATGGTGACGTGCCTGTACGGTTCCAGGCGAGTATTCTCCAGCCCCGGTGAAGGGCCCTACGGGGAAACTTTGCGTCAGCCCGCCAATAAAAAAGCCCCGCCAGATGGCGGGGCTCGGTGTTACTTACGAGTCGAGGCGATCAAGCATGTCCAGCACACCGCTGAACATGCGACCGACGCTGAATGCGCCGGCAATCGCTCGCAAACCACGCCATACCTGGCGCAATGAAAGGGTTATCCCCATAAGGGAGGTCCTTGTCTGCGAGAACCCTTGGCACCACCCGCCTCTCCGGGCTTGGCGAATGGTCACTGAAGCGGTGTCGATTCACTTCAGTACGCTAAGTGTTCGGTTTTTCGGCCCATTCCCGGCACGGTTCCCACCGCGGTTGAGGGGCCAGGCGATAGCAAGCTAACGCCGTGCCATCTTTTTACCACTTATCGGTTCATTGACCGAACCCGATTTAGAGCGATTAACCGTTAGATCATCACTTTTCCGACGAACGGTCATTAATCTTCCACTTTAAGTGGAGCACCCCGTCTATGCGAACAGTTTCACTGTAGAAAACTCCCCCAAATGCGTGCAAAAGGAGCCTAAACAGCGAATTTCGATAGCAAAATGTTTAACTCCGTCGAAAATCGCACAAAGCTTCACACTGGTGTGACCAAACGTCGGGGAACGTGATTTAACGTGTTTCAGCTATCTGATACTAATTTAGTGTCGGATTCGGCATTGCGCAGGGTGTCACACGTGGTTATATTCAAACCGTCGATTCACTTCAGTACCACTTCTGCTGTCCCCATCCAGGTCAACAGAAGACAAACAAGCCGCCCCATCCAGGCGGTTTTTTTGTGCCTGCCATTTGGCACCCATGCCGGGAATTGTACTAGTCCGACAGCTTGACGGCGGTGCCGCCCCACCCTGCTTGGCCTATTGAAACGCAGACTAATCGTCACCCGCCAGCAGAGCGCGGTTGGCCAGAACTGTTGGTCAGCCTCACTGCAAAAACTGAGGTAGAGAATACCACGGTGCCAATCACCAGTCCTCGCAAGCCGTTATTGGTAAAGTCCTCGATCACCAGGTACAGGCGTTCGATATGATCGGCCGGGATGCCGTGGTGCGGTCTCCATGCATCCCACCATCCCCTCGGCGCGCGCGTGGGCGATCAGGCAGTTGACTGGGGTCGCGGCGTCCTCGATGTCGGCGCCGCGCCGCTTCATAGGCCGCCGGCAGCACCCGCCCGCCCGGCAGTGCACTTTCGTTACGCATAACGATTCCCTTGGGTCGATTGCGACACGGCGGCAATCTCGAAGTAGTCGCCGCTCTAGGCAATCCCCTACACCACGCCGCCCAACACGGTGCCGTCGGGCAGCACCGACAACGGTGCGCCGGCGTTGGGCTGGCTCACCACCACCTCAAAGCCCGGGCGCCGCGCGGTATGTCAGGGTCATGTCGGCCCGGTCCCGGTAGGACAGTGCGGCCCCATTCATAATTCCAGCCTTTCTGATCGGCACGGGAGTTCGCCGCTCGTGCTTACAAATCGATCAGTTGCTTACAAGCGTCTGCGCTCACCGCCTTAGCCGTCGCAACACCTAACGCATAGCCGTTACCTGTTCCGGCGCCTTAATGCAGTGTGTCCCGGTCTGGAGCCTCCAGCACCTGGTTGAGCAATTCGCCGGCCATCGCCTTGATCGTTTCCGGCAGTGTCATGGCCAGTAACAGCTTAACAATCGGGTGGTCACCATCCAGGTGGACAGAGGTTCGGGGTGGTCATGGGATTTCCTTATGTGAAGGAGTGGGGTACGCCGAAATCAATTTTTCGGTCCGGAGTGCCCATTTCCACCATTTCGGGTGACAGGGGTAAAAAAGGCCCCCGGTCCTTTCGAACTGAGGGCCTCGATTTAACGGACAATCCGTTATGGTCACTGCACCATCTACCCTTATGGGTGTAAACGCTCGGGCACCATTACATCTACAGATCTGCTTTTCCGAGGCTTGCCCAGCACATAGGCCACTTGGGCCTGACCCACACCGGTCTGGGTGGGCACCACCGCAAGCAGGCTCCAGCCTTCCGAAAGCTTTTGATTAGCCGCTTCTGGTCCGATCACCTGAACCACTTCACCTACATCATGTGCTTCCATGGCTGTCGCTACTCGCTGGGGATGATGGCCCAGTGTAATCACTTTTCTGACAACTGGAGCAATCGGTTTTCAGCGCGCTGGCTCAATGCCTCGGCCAATGCCACGGCAGCCCGTAGCGCCTCGCTGCGCGACTCGTTGGCTTTTTCAGCTGCCACATGGAAGCGCTGCTGCTCTTCCTAACTCGGCAGGGCTATCGCCTCTTAGATGCGCAGTGCCAAGGCCTGCACCTGACCATACAATATCGTAGAGTTTTCGGCTTCAGCGAAAGCGCCCAGATCTTGCTCGATGCCAGCAAGCTCATCGGCTCGTGATTGTTCAAAGACATTGCTCATTGAGGGCCCCCTCTTTCATTAGATATGAATCAGCACCTGCAAATCGCTGCCTCTGGTAGGAAGCCAGGTTAGCAGCCCGCAACGCATTGGGTGGTTCGCGCCCCCAACTTTGAACAGGCCTTGACCATGCTGAAAGTAGTCCTCGATCACCCCACAACCCCCACTCCTCGAAGACACCCTGATATAGGCCACCGACTATGCGCTATGCGCAGCCACCGTGGTGTATTAGGCGTTGTTGCTTCAGCCTAAATCACCGGCTTCGATCCTGATGATGACCTCGATGCATGAACTGGAGGCGCTGCGGCCCTTGCTCGAGTCGGCGTTGGTTCAGGTGCAGATACCCGCAAAGCCTAGGATTCACACAAAGGCTGGTTAATTTGTTGCCAGGGCCGGCCCTTTCGCGGGCAAGCCCGCTCCCACAGGAATCACCACAGTCTTCAAGGTTTGGACATTACCTGTGGGAGCAACTGTCTTCTTGTGGAACCTGGCCTTGCCGCGACACCTGCGAGCAATCATCCGAACTGATGGGCTATGTCCGCGAACTGACCATCACCGGCCTGATGGATGAGAAACCGATGATGGTCTGGGCCGCCCATTACCTCAGTGCCATGGCCAAGGCGCTGATGAATGACGCCGAGTTGGGGGATGAAGCAGTGAGAGGTTTTTTTCAGAATCGATTGGTCCAAAACAAAGTTGGGGGCACCTTGCGGGGTCGCACGCTGCAAAAAAAGCGCGGCCATGCGCGGGGAAAAAATCAGATTTAAGCCCTTCCTTGTAGGGCATTTCCCAAAGATACTCTCGCCACCTGTTTTCCGTTGCGGCCGTATTAGCAGCGCTCTAGTCTCGGCGGGTCGCTGCATATCAGCGATCGGCTTTGACAGGCCGCGACGAGATACTTTGCATGGCTTTGTCCTCTATGGCGGCTGTGCATGGGGCACGCTCGCGTGCGCCGGTTCTGGTATCCGCCGGTCTGTCAACCTGTGCACAGCTGCCTCCTACCTGTTTGACAGCATGTGGGGAGCGGCCCTAAAAAATGGATACCAAAGCATGCTGAAAGTAGTCCCCGATCCTCCCTACAACCCCCATTCCCTCGAAGACACCCTGATCCAGGCCACCGACTACGCGCTATGCGCGGCCACCGTGGTGCATCAGGCGTTGCTGCTTCAACCCAGATCACCGGCTTCGATCCTGATGATGACCTCCATGCATGAGCTTGAGGCGCTGCGGGCTTTGCTGGAGTCGGCATTGGTTCAGGTGCAGATGCCCGTAGAGCCCAGGACTTCGCACTAAGGCTGATTAATGTGTTGCCAGGGCCGGCCCTTTCGCGAGCATGCCCGCTCCCACAGGGTCACCACAGCCTTCAAGGCTTGCACAGTACCTGTGGGAGCGGGCGTGCCCGCAAAAGGGCCGGGCCAGGCAGCCGAGAAACTTCAGGGGATCGAACAATGACAACAGAAGACACCCAGTTCACCGTCGGCAAGACCACTTTCTATCAAGGCGAAAACGGAACCCATCCACTGTTTCGTATTGAGCCTGGCATTCCGTGCAGGGATGCCCGCGAGCAGTCGTCGGAATTGATGGGCTATGTACGCGAACTTACCATCATCGGGCTGATGGATGAAAAGCCGATGATGATCTGGGCTGCGCACTATCTGAGTGCAATGGCCAAGGCGCTGATGGATGATGCTGAGTTGGGCATGAAGCAATGAAGGTTTGCCTTCACGTTGCATGATGGCCGCCGGTGTTCGCCGCAGCAATTTCAGCGCCTGTGAGATCGAGCGCCGCCCGCGCGGCGCATCGCGAGCGAAGCTCGCTCCTACGTTTATTTCGGGCCAGTCATGCCAGTGCCAGAGGCGCGCGACCGCCTGGTTTGTTCGACTCGATAGCGTGTCATGCACCAGAGCGTGCGCGCGCAAATCCCGCAGGAATAACTGGCCCGAAACAAACGTAGGAGCGAGCTTCGCTCGCGATGCGCCGCGCGGGCGGCGCTGGATTTATGCCACGCTACAATTTCTGCTTGCGAACCAACCCACATTGCCATTACTGTATATAGATACAGTAAGCCGCAACACAACCAGCAAAAAGGCATAGAGGTGATGAATGGCCGTCGAAGTGGTGTACCGCAGCAGCCGCGACCCGGAGCACTTGTTTATGGATAAGGCCGAAGCAGACCGTCACGACAAGATGCTCGAACTGGCCGAGCGCCTTGCTGAAGTGCTGCACAAAGCGGTGCCGTCGCTGACCGAGCAGCAGGTCGAGGAAGCCGGTATCTACATGGCCAAGAACCGCGATGTGTTCGCCCGGGCGTTCAAGAGCCAGCCGGATGCGTTGGCCGAACTGCTCGAAGCGCCCGCAGCAGAGTAAATACCTGCACTGGCCTCATCGCCGGCAAGCCAGCTCCCACAGGTACAGCGCACAGCCAAAAGATGGCACCCTACCTGTGGGAGCTGGCTTGCCGGCGATGAGGCCAGTGCAAACTGCACGAAACCCATCAGCCATACAACAGCCGCTCCGCCAACATCTGCGCCACCCGCGCCGGCGAACGCTTTTCCGCCTGCGCATGGCCAAACACTTCGGTGAGCCGTGAAGGAATGCGCGCCAGGTGCGCGGTAATGGTGCCCAGGTCCTCGCCACGGTGGGTCAGCGCCACATAGATCAGCCCACCGGCATTGATCACGTAGTCTGGCGCATACAGTATCCCGCGTGATTCCAGCTGGTCTGCCACCTGCAAGGTAGTCAGCTGGTTGTTCGCCGCCCCCGCCACTGCCGCACAGCGCAGCTGCATCAGGCTCTGCCCGTTCAATACCGGCCCCACACCGCAGGGTGCGAAGATATCGCAAGGGGTGCTGATCAATGCATCGTTGGTCACCGGTTTGGCATCGAACTGCTCCATCGCCAGCCGCACCCGACCTGGGTCCAGGTCGCTGACCAGCAGCTCCGCCCCCACCGCATGCAGTTGTTCCGCCAGCGCATAACCGACATTACCCAACCCCTGCACCGCCACCCGCAAGCCTCTGAGGTCATCGCTGCCCAGCCGGAACGAGGTGGTGGCGCGAATGCCAGCGAATACCCCCATTGCCGCATGCGGCGAGGGGTCACCCGAGGCCGTGGTGCTGGTTACGTGGGGGGTACTCTGGGCGATGCAGTCCATATCCAGGGTCGAGGTGCCGCTGTCTACGGCGATGATGAAACGCCCATGCAAGGTATCGATGAAACGGCCAAACGCCTCGAACAGCGCGGCGCGGTTCTCCACATGCGGGTTGCGCATGATCACCGCCTTGCCGCCACCCAGCGGCAGGCCCGCCAACGCCGCCTTGTAGCTCATGCCCTGGGCCAGGCGAATGGCATCCGTCATGGCGCTTTCATCATCGGCGTAGGGCAGGTAGCGGCAACCGCCCATGGCTGGGCCCAACTGCTCGCTGTGGATCGCTACAACCGCTTTCAGGCCCGTAGGTGGGTCATTGAACAGGTGCAGTGACTGGGTACGGGTGCTTTGCATCAGTGCGAACATCGACAGGCTCCCCACGAGGTGCTCCTTCCAGTATAGGCACCGGCCCGAAGCCGGGGTGGTCGCCGGACCACTGGACGAAACCGCCCGCCACGGCTAATACTCAAGCGTGTGTGGAGATACCCAATGAAGCCACGTCAAGCCTGCCTGGCCTGCCTGGAACGCGAGCCTGTCGCCCTGCTGGAAGCCGCCTTGTGGATTGCCGCCGAGCACGACCGCAGCGTCGAGCCCACAGACAGCCTTGCCATTCTGCATGACCTGCAGCGTGAGATCAGCGCCAACCTGCCGATGCTGCCACTGTGCGAACTGGCCCAACCACTGCTGCGCCAACTCAATGCCCTTGGCTTTCAGCAGGATGAGTACCACCCGCTGCGCCCGCAGGCTGCACTGATGGACAAGGTGCTGCAACGCCGCCGTGGCCAGCCGCTGACCCTGGCCATCCTTACCCTGGAGCTGGCCCGGCGCTTGTCCATCCCGCTGGAGGGCGTGGGCTTCCCTGGCCATTTCCTGCTGCGTGTGCCGGGTGCCGACCACCTGCTAGACCCCTGTGGTGGCCGACGCCTGTACCCCAATGATTGCCGTGAGCTGCTGGCCCGCCAGTTCGGCCCGCAGGTTGCGCTGACGGCAGAACACCTGCGCAGTGCCAGCCCGCTGCAGATGCTGCAACGCCTGTCACGCAACCTGCGCCAGTTGCACATCAGCAACGATAACCACCTGGCGGCCTTGATCGATGCCGAGCGGATCATGCAACTGGGCCCGGTGCAAGTCAGCGACTACGTGACCCGCGCCTCGCTGTACCAGCACCTGGACTGCCCACAGGCCGAGCGCTTCGACCTGGAGCATGCGTTACTGCTGACGGAAGACCCGGTCCAGCGCCTGAAGCTGTCCGAACGTATCGGCAAGCTTCCGACGGCGAACCGTTCGCTTCACTGAGCCGGGCTGTCGGGCTGCTGGGCAGGGTGGGCCTTGGCGAACGCCGGGTGCCCAGCTGCCAGTGCGGCAACCCGAAGGATGCGCGGGAAGCTGTCGAGGTCGACGTTGAAGCGTTCGGCGGCATACAGCTGGGGGATCAGGTAAACATCCGCCAGCCCGGGTTGGTCACCGAAACAGTAACCGTGGTCACCAACCAGTTGCTCTACTGCCGCCAACCCCTGGCTGATCCAGTGGCTGATCCACTGGTTGACCTGGCCCTCGTCCTGGCCCGCCTGGCGCAGCCGGTTGAGTACGCTGACGTTATGCAGCGGATGAATGTCGCAGCCGATGATTGCCGCCACGCCACGTACCTTGGCACGCGCTTCGGCCGTGGCTGGCAGCAGCGCAGGCTGTGGATAAACCTCTTCCAGGTACTCGATGATCGCTGGCGACTGCACCAGCAAATCGCCGCCATCGGTGCGCAAGGCCGGCACGCGGCCCTGCGGGTTGACGGCGACATAGCCCGCACCGCGCTGCTCGCCCTGCAGCAGGTTGACCGGCAGGGACTGGTAAGCCAGCCCCTTCAGGGCCAGGGCAATGCGCACCCGGTAGGACGAGGTGGAACGGTAATAGGTGTACAGCTCCATGCCCCTGCCTCCTCAGTTGGCTGCGATAACCGTGCCACGGCATTCGCCAAAACCGATGCTGGCCACGCCGTCACGCGTGCAGCGGGCACGCAGGATGATTTCGTCGCCGTCTTCGAGGAACTTGCGTACCTCGCCGCTGGCCAGTTCAATCGGCAGCTTGCCGCCTTCGGTGATTTCCAGCAGGCTGCCGTACGAACCCGGCGTAGCGCCCGACAAGGTGCCCGAACCGAACAGGTCGCCCGACTGCAACTGGCAGCCATTGACGCTGTGGTGCGCCACCAGCTGGGCAACGGTCCAGTACATGCTGCGGGTGTTGCTCAGGGTCAGGCGGTGCGGGGCAACGCCCTGCTCGCGCATGCGCTCGGTCAGCAGCAGCACTTCAAGTTCGATATCGTATGCACCGGCGGCCTGGTCGCGCTTGTCCAAAAGGTATGACAGCGGCTGCGGGTCGCCTTCCGGGCGTGCAGGCTGGGCGCAGCGGAAGGGCTCCAGCGCTTCGGCAGTGACCACCCAGGGCGAGATCGTGGTAATGAAGCTTTTGGACAGGAACGGCCCCAATGGCTGATATTCCCAGGCCTGGATATCACGCGCCGACCAGTCGTTGAGCAGGCACAGGCCGGCCACGTGCTCGGCGGCGTCGCCGACCGGGATCGCCTGGCCCATGTCATTGCCCTGGCCAATCCAGATGCCCAGCTCCAGTTCGTAGTCCAGCCGCGCGCAAGGGCCAAAGCTCGGCTCGGTGTGCCCGGCCGGCAAGGTCTGGCCCTTGGGCCGGCGCACGTCGGTGCCGGACGGGCGGATGGTCGAGGCGCGACCGTGATAACCGATCGGCACGTACTTGTAGTTGGGCAGCAACGGGTTGTCGGGGCGGAACAGCTTGCCCACGTTCTTGGCGTGCTCGATGCCCACGTAGAAGTCGGTGTAGTCACCGATCTGCGCGGGTACATGCAACTGGCAGGCGCTGGCCGGGTACAGCGCGGCCTGCAGCGCAGCCTGGTGTTCGCTGTGTTCGCCAAGCAGCACCTGCAAGCGCTCACGCAGGGCGACACGGGCGCTGCGGCCCAGCGCAAAGAATGCGTTCAACGCCCCACCACGGGTGGCTTCGACGGCGGCCTTGGCGGCGCCGTCGAACAGGCCGGCGGCCAGCACCGCCTCCAGGTCAAGGATCGCGTCGCCGATGGCCACGCCACAGCGCCTGGCTTCACCCGGCCGGCTGAAGATACCCAATGGCAGGTTCTGCAGCGGGAAATCGCTGTGCCCGTTGGCATGCTCGACCCAGCTACGGGCATTGGCAGTGTGGTTCATGGGTTATCTCCGGTTCGGGTTGAAGGTGCTCGGCAAGGTGGCCCAGCAACTGTCGTAGTCGGCCTGCAATTGCGGGCATTCAAGGGCTTGCTGGCTCGGGCGCAGCACTTGGCTGG
The DNA here is from genome assembly GCF_900187545.1 of Pseudomonas sp. Irchel 3F3. Classification (NCBI taxonomy): domain Bacteria; kingdom Pseudomonadati; phylum Pseudomonadota; class Gammaproteobacteria; order Pseudomonadales; family Pseudomonadaceae; genus Pseudomonas; species Pseudomonas sp. Irchel 3F3. The sequence continues at coordinate 406,694 of NZ_FYDS01000005.1, forward strand.
TCTCGAACATGAAGGCCATGGTGTTGTCGATCTTGTGCGGCGCCAGGTCGGCGGCAATGGCTTTTTCGCAGGTTTCGGCGTCGGGGCCATGGGCGCTCATCACGCCGTGCAACGACGCGCCACCGGGCAGGAAGCCCTCGGCCTTGGCATCGTAGGCACCGCTGATCAAGCCCATGAACTCGTTCATCAGGTTGCGGTGGAACCATGGTGGACGGAAGGTGTTCTCGGCCACCATCCAGCGTGGCGGGAAGATCACGAAGTCCATGTTGGCCAGGCCGTGCACGCTGGTCGGCGAAGTCAGCACGGTGAAGATCGACGGGTCCGGGTGGTCGAAGCTGACCGTACCAATGGTGTTGAAGCGGCGCAGGTCGTATTTGTACGGCACGTTGCTGCCGTGCCAGGCAACCACATCCAGCGGCGAGTGCTGCAGTTCGCAGCCCCAGTGTTCGCCGAGAAACTTCTGCACCAGTTGCACCGGCCCTTCGGCCTCTTCGTAATGCGCCACCGGGGCAAGGAAGTCGCGCGGGTTGGCCAGGCCGTTGCTGCCGATCGGGCCCAGCTCCGGAAGACGCAGCGGTGCACCGTGGTTTTCGGCGATATAGCCACGGGCCTGGCCGTCGAGCAGTTCGACGCGGAACTTCATGCCACGAGGGATCACTGCAATTTCCAGCGGCTCGACCTCCAGCACACCCAGTTCGGTGGCAATGCGCAGGCGGCCCTGTTCGGGCACCAGCAGCAGTTCACCATCGGCGTTGAAGAACACCCGCTCCATTGAACGGTTGGCGCGGTAGATGTAGATGCTCACGCCGGCCGGTTTCTCCGCGCTGGCGTTGGCCACCATGGGCAGCCAGCCTTCGATGAAGTCGGTCGGCTCGGCAGGCATCGGCTGGGGGCTCCAGCGCAGGCGGTTGGGGTTGATGGCCCCCAGCGGCCCGCTCAGCGGCTGGCGTGCCAGGCGCTCGAAACGCGGGTGCAATGCAGACGGGCGAATACGATACAACCAGGTACGGCGCAGCTCGCTGCGGGCCATGGTAAACGCGGTGCCCGAGAGCAGCTCGGCATACAGCCCGTAGGGTGCCTTCTGCGGCGAGTTCTGCCCGACCGGCAGGGCACCTGGCAGCGCTTCGCTGGCAAACTCATTGCCGAAGCCGCTGAGGTAGTGAAGGTCGGGTGATGTGTCGCGATTCATCGATGCCTCCGGGCTCTGGTCGAGCCATTGCGGGCAGCTGGCTGCTGGCCCGATGCGGGTGACAGCGCGTCTGCATTGTTTTTATCGTAATCAGATTACGAATAACGTAATTTGCTACGCGCATGGCGTCAAGCTATAAAGGCGCGACTCGACGAATCCGGAAGCAGATGTCCATGACCAAAGCCAGCTCCTCCGCCGACAACGGCAAGCAGAAAGTTCGCTCGGCGGAGGTTGGTACAGACATCCTCAAAGCCCTTGCCGAGCTCTCCCCTTCCACCTCGCTGTCACGCCTGTCAGAACATGTGCAGATGCCGGCGAGCAAGGTGCACCGCTACCTGCAGGCACTGATTGCCAGCGGCTTTGCCGAGCAGGATGCAGCCACCAACCATTACGGCCTGGGCCGCGAGGCACTGCGGGTGGGGCTGGCGGCGCTGGGCAGCATTGATGTATTGAAAATTGCCGCACTGCCGCTGTCGCAACTGCGCGACGAACTGAACGAGAGCTGCTTCATCGCGGTGTGGGGCAACCAGGGCGCCACCGTGGTCAGCATTGAACCCGCGGTGCGTGCAGTGACTGTGGTCACGCAGATGGGCTCGGTGCTGCCGCTGCTCACTTCGTCCACAGGCCTGGTGTTCGCTGCCTACCTGCCTGAGCGCGAGACCCTGGAGTTGCGTGATCGGGAACTGGCTGCCCTGCAGCAGCGTGCAGACGACTACCAAGCAGTACTGGCGGGCATCCGCGAACGCGGCCTGCACCATGTGCACGGGCTGCTGATGCCGGGCGTGGATGCGCTGTCGGCGCCGGTGTTCAACGCCTTGGGGCAGATTGCTGCCGTAATGACCGTGGTCGGGCCGACATCGATCTTCCATGCCGACGAGCACGGTCCGGCGGCGCAACGGCTGCTGGCGGCAGCGCGGGAAACCAGCTGGCGGATGGGCTATTCGCCTGCTGCCTGAACGCTGGCGGCACTATTGCCCGATACGTAAAGGTGAATGTCATAAGCCGCTATTTTTCCTACCGGATCAAGCGCTTATTCTTTACTCACTGGCCGGCATGAAGGGCTCTCCCCCCGCCTTTCATGCCGGCGAGGTTCACCGACGTAGATTTTGAAGCTCCTTGATCTGACGTCTCGATTGGCCGCTGCGGCTTGCAGCGGCCTTTTTTTTGCCCTGAACAACATGCGCTCTCGACTGGCTGACGCGGCCCCTGTGGGAGCGGCCTTGTGTCGCGATCGGGCTGCAAAGCAGCCCCGGCAATTTATGCAGTGCGGCTGATATCCTGGGGCCGCTCTGCGGCCCAATCGCGACGCAAGGCCGCTCCCACAAAGTACCCTGCAAGCTCTCTACAGCGGGTACTTCTGCAGGTTCGCCATCATCTGCTGCAGCGCCTGCAAACTGTCCTGCGGATGCACTGCCCGCTCAAAGTCACCGATCCGTGCCCAGTTCTCGGCCACCTGCTCCGGGGTAAAGCCTTCGCGCGGATCGAAGCCCACCCCCAGGCTGCGCTCCCAACGCACCTTGCCCACCCAGCCGCCGCCTACTTCGAACAGCTCACCGGTGCCCTGGCACTGCTCGCTGCCCAGGTACACCACCAGCGGGCTGACCAACTCGGGCTTGAGCCGCTCGAATACCTGGGGCGGGATCAGACCTTCGGTCATGCGCGTGCCACCGGTGGGGGCGATGGCGTTGGCCAGGATGCCGTGCTTGCGCCCTTCGATCGCCAGGGTGCGGGTCAGCCCGTACAAGCCCAGCTTGGCCATGCCGTAGTTGGCTTGGCCGAAATTGCCGTAAATGCCAGAGGTAGAAGCGGTGAAGATCACCCGCCCCCAGTTCTGCTCACGCAGGTGGGGCCAGGCCGCGCGGGTGACTTTGTAGGCCCCTTCAACGTGCACCTGGTAGACCTGCTCCCAGTCGCTGTCGTCCATCTTGTGGAAGGTCTTGTCACGCAGGATACCTGCATTGTTTACCAGCACATCAACCCGGCCAAAGCTGTCCAGGGCCTGCTCGACGATACGTGCACCCTGGCTGACCGAATCGTGGTTGGCGATGGCGATGCCACCGGCGGCGCGGATCTCTTCCACCACCCGGTCGGCGGCCGAGGCGCTGGCACCTTCACCGTGGGTAGATCCGCCGAGGTCGTTCACCACCACCTTGGCGCCACGTGCGGCGAACAGCAGCGCATGGGCACGGCCGAGGCCACCGCCGGCTCCGGTGACAATCACCACGCGATCTTGCAGACGGACAGGCTCGCTCATGCTCATGGCTCCAGGCAGGTTCAGGTAAGCCGAGTGTCCGCCGCAAGCAACGGGCGGACAACAAAGCTCACGCAGGCTGAATGCCTGGCAATAACGCAGGGCGATGCGGCCCGGTCAGGACCACGCCACTTTCTGCGGATAGAAGCTCACAGGCTGCTCACGAAAGGCCAGGTAGTGGCGCAGCACCTGGGCTGGCGCTTCAGTGTGCGGGTAATGGCCAATGCCCGGTAGCTGCACGGTGTCCGGTTCCGGCACCAGTTGCCGGTAGCGCTCAAGCATGTGCGTGCCGGAAAGCGGGTCGACCACGCCATTGATCAGGCGCAGTGGCACGCCTGAACGCTGCATCGCCCCGACCCAGCGCTCGCGGTGCAATCTGCGCTCGGGCATATAGCCCACCAGCTTGTGCAGGATGCGCGTCCCCCGGTTGGCGGCAATCAGGCTCCAGAAATCATCCAGAGCACTTTCGCTGGGGTGGGTGCAAGGGCCGTAGACCTGCGTCACGTTGCGCACCAGGTCATCACGCCCGAACGAACGCCCGACCAGCCAGCCGAACCGGCTGAGTAGCAGCTTCTGGATCAGCAGCATGCGGCAGCTTTCGGGGAACAGCCCGCTGTTGAGGAAAACGCAGCTGGCAACCTCGGCACGCTGTTCATGGTGCCGTGCCAGCAATTCCTGGGCGACGCTGCCGCCGTAGTCGTGGGCCAGCAGGTGCACCGGCTGGTCGACCTGCAGGTGGCCAAGCAAAGCCTCCTGCAAGTCCGCCTGCTCCATCAGGCTGTAGGCGTGATCGACCGGCTTGGCCGAATCGCCAAAGCCCAGCATGTCGCAAGCGATCACCCTGAAGCGTTGGCTCAAAGGCCCCCACAAATAGTGCCAATCCCAGCTGGCGGTGGGGAAACCGTGTAACAGAAGCAGGGGCTCTCCTTGCCCTGCGGTCCAGTAGCGGATGCTCTGGCCCCGGAAAGTGAAACTCTGTCCCCGGGTACGCCAGACGCACAATGGAATTTCGGCCATAGGCATCAGAACGGTCCCGGTGATTTGGTGTTGGCGGAATAGGGCAAGGCTGCGGTCATTGCATGTCACCTCGGCACATACATGTGCTCTCTATGTCGAGGCAGAGTCTAGCCAGCAGGCCATGGGCTGAAACTTGCGTTGCCAGCCAGCTTGATGACTGAGCGAGTCAGTGGCACGAACGGTCAGAGCAGCATGGCCAGCAGCGGTGCCGCGAACAGGTTCAACAGCCCCGTCAGGACCATGACCAGCCCGGCCACCGAGCCTTCCTCGCGGCCTACCTCCTGGGCCCGGCTGACCCCGGCACCATGCGCGCCAACGCCGAACAGCGCACCCCGTGCCAACGGCGTGCGCAGCGGCAACCAGCGCAGCAGCACGCCACCGAACATGGCGCCGAGCACGCCGGTGAACATCACGAACACCGCCGTCAGCTCTGGCACCCCACCCAGGTCATGGGCCAAGGGCATGGCAAACGGCGTGGTGATCGAACGCGGCACCAGCGACAGGCTGGTTGCGTTGTCCAGCGCCAGCAGGTGCGCAAGGCCCCATGAGCTGGCGATCGAGGCACTGCTGCCCGCCACCATGCCCACCATCAGCGCCGGCCAATGGCGCGCCAGCATGGCCCGCTGCTGCCAGATCGGCACCGCGAAGGCCACGGTCACCGGGCCGAGCACGCTCATCAACCAGTGGGTGTTGCGGGCATATTCGGCATAGGCTGTATGCAGCGGCACTGCCACCGCCAGCAGCAACACTGGCACCAGGATCAACGGCGACAGCAGGTAGCGCTTGCTGCGCCGGTACAGCCAGCGGCTGCCCAGATACGCCAGCAGGGTCAGGGCCAACCAGAACAGCGGCATGGGTTCAAGGCTCATGGCGCAAACTCCAGCGGCACACCAGCTCCACGGTCAAAGCAGTCACCACCATCACCATCAGCGTGCTCACGGCGATCACCAGCAAAATGCGCCAGCCCTCTTCACGGATGAGCGAACCGTAATCAAGCAGGCTCATCAGCGCCGGGATGAAAAACAGCAGCATCTCAGCCATCAGCCAGCCAGCGCCCAATTGCAGCATGGCCGGCTTGAGCACACCCGAAGCGAACAGTATCAGCAACAGTGCCAGGCCCATCACGCCACCGGGGATCGGCCAGCCCAGCCAACTGGCGAGCTGGCCGCCGAGCAGGAACAAAGAACAAAGGATCGCCAGCTCGACAAGCAGGCGCAGGGCTTTTTTCATTAACGCGGGTTTCATGGTGCGGATTCCTCGACAAGCCCTCATTTTAAGATTCGGCTGCCTAGGCCAGAAGCGAATTGTTAGACTGGTCGCCATTCCATAATGGAATCCGAGCATGGAATTCAAACAACTGCGCAGCTTTATCGAAGTGGTCCAACGCGGCGGTTTTACCCAGGCGGCGCAAACCCTGCACATCAGCCAGTCGGCGGTGAGCAAGCAGGTAGCACAGCTGGAGCAAGATGTGGGCCAGCCGCTCCTGGAGCGCCAGGCCTCGCAGCTGCACCTGACGGCTGCCGGGCGCATTGTGCTGGAGCGTGGCGAGGCCCTGCTACGCCAACGCCAGGCACTGCTAAATGAACTCGACGACCTAAGCCAGATGGAGCGTGGCGAGCTGCGCCTGGGGTTGCCGATGCTGGGCAGTGACGCCTTGTTCGCCAGTTTGTTCGCCGAGTATCGGCGGCGCCACCCTAACATCGCGATCCAGTTGCTCGAAGGTGGCAGCCGTAACGTGGAGCAGGCGGTGAAGAGTGGCGAACTGGAACTGGGCGGCAGCCTGACGCCTAGCGACGAAACGTTCGACTACCAGCCGTTTTGCAATGAACCGCTGGATGCCCTGCTGCCGGCTGGCCATGCCTTGGCGGGCCTGGACGGGGTCGACCTGGGGCAACTGGCCGATACGCCGTTCCTGCTGTTTCAGCGCAGCTTCGTGCTCAATGACCGGCTGCTGAAGGCGTGCCAGCAGCAAGGGTTTATCCCGAAGGAAGGCGGCCGCAGTGGCCAGGCGGATTTTTTGGCAGCGCTGGTGGCAGCGGGCCAAGGCGTGGTGTTGCTGCCCCGGGTGGTGGCAAAAGCGCTTGAGCGCCCTGGGGTGGTGCGTTTGCCGCTGCGTTCGCCGCAGGATTTGCGGTGGGATATTGCCTTTATCTGGCGGCGCGGGGCGTACCTGTCACGGGCGGCGCAGGCGTGGTTGGCGTTGCTGCGCGAGTGGCCGGTGCCGGGCAGTAGCTAATGATTGAGCCAGTGCCGGCCCTTTCGCGGGTGAACCCGCTCCCACAGGGACACCACAGTTTGGGAAAACTGCGCCCTACATGTGGGGTTTACCCGCGAAGAGGCCAGGACACGCGAGCATGCCCCGTCAGGCTTTCAACGCTTGAAGCAGCTCCGCCAACCACGGTTCGGCATCGGCTTCCGGGGTCACCGTCTCGCTGGCATCCAGGCGCAGCATCGGCTGCACTTCGCGCACGCCCAGCTCGGCAAACAGCTCGCGCATTTGTTCGCCACCACCACAGTAGGTATCGCCATAGCTGGCGTCGCCCAGCGCAATCACTGCACCCGGCAGGCCACGCCAGGCCGCAGGCAGGGTGTCACGAATGGCGCTGTACAACGGCATGAGGTTGTCCGGCAGCTCGCCCATGCCGGTGGTCGAGGTCACGGCCAGCAAGGCGTCTGGGGCAAAACCTTCAAGGTCCTGCAAGGTGGCACGCGCCGCATGCCAGGCCTCCAGGCCTGCTGCCTTCAGCAGCGATTCGGCGTGACGGGCGACTTCTTCGGCGGTGCCATAGACCGATCCGGAAATAATGGCGACTTTCATCGGGTAGAGGATTCCGAAACTGAGTGAAAACGTAGGATACTAGCATTCAGCGCTGGCAAAAGGCCGCCTCTACCAAAGTCGCCGCCTTCAGCCTTTCTTTGCTCAATGGCCCAGACATGATCAACGCGCAATTGCTGCAATCGATGGTCGATGCGTCCAATGACGGGATCGTGGTTGCCGAACAGGAAGGCGACGACACCATCCTGATCTACGTGAACGCCGCCTTCGAACGCCTGACCGGCTATAGCCGCGACGAAATCCTCTACCAGGATTGCCGCTTCCTGCAGGCCGACGACCGTGACCAGCTTGGCCGTGCCCGCATCCGCAGGGCCTTGGCCGAAGGCCGCCCCTGTCGCGAAGTGCTGCGCAACTACCGCAAGGATGGCAGCGCGTTCTGGAACGAGCTGTCCATTACACCGGTAAGGCTCGAAAGTGAACGGCGATCCTATTTCATCGGGATTCAAAAGGATGTCAGCCGCCAGGTCGCACTGGAGCGCGAACTGGCCGAGCTGCGCGCTAGCCTGATACCCGACGAACGCACCTGAACCAAGTACGCCACGCACGGTCAATACCGTTGAAGAAATCGCCACCACCGAGTTCGATCATGCAAGCAGACGCGCTCCTGACCCAGGACGAGCTGGATTTCATCCAGAGCATGCAGCATTCGCCACAGTTGAACCTGGCCGACTCGATGTCGAGCCTGCTGGTCAATGGCGACCGTCGCATCCAGAGCTTGCTGACCCGCCTGGTGGCCAACGAACAAGTGACTTTGCAGGCCCAGTTCAACAACCAGCAGATCAGCTTCCCGCTGCAGTTGGTGGAAGACGAGTTCCACGCCTTGCATCTGCAAGTGGGTTCACCGGAAATCTACGAAGACGGCCCCATGCTGCGCGCGTGGCGGCTGCCGATGGATACGCCCAGCCCGTTGCTCGACAGCCATGAGCAGCAAAGCGGCCTGTGGGTCCGCGACATTTCGTTCAAAGGTGTGCTGGTTGAGATCCGCGGCTTGCCAACAGCGCCCACCCGTTTCGAGTTGAACTTCGCACCGGGCGACATCAGCCCGATCGAACTGCATGGTGTGCTGGGCCGGCGCATCGGCCCGGACCTGGCAGCCTACGACCTGGGCCAGAGCCCGGCAGAAGAGATCGACCGCCTGCGCGACTACATCCTCCAGGCCCATCGCCGGGCGCACCCCGAACTGCACACTCAAGTATCGAGCTGACCGGCCAGAAACTGCCGCAAGCGCTGGCGCATCACACTACCTTGCGCCCCCAGACAGGCGATCTGGCTGCCTGCCAGGTGGTCCTGTGCCACTTCTGCAGCTTCGCCGGCCAGCAACAACGGGCATTCCAGTACCGCAGCCATGCGCACCAGTCGGCGGGTGAGTTCAGCCGTGGGTGGGTGGTGGGAAAACAGCACCAGGGCATCGGGTTCCAGGCGTTCGCAGACCAGCGCCAGCTCCTGCAGCGGCTGCCCGCTTGCCAAGGGCCTCACGCCAATCTCGTCGCTGCCCAGGCTCAGGCCGGTCACCAGTAATTCCAGTTCGTGGCATTGCCCTGGCAACGCTGCCAGCAGCACTGTGCGGCCACGCGGCACATGGGCGAGCTGCAAACGGGCAAATACCCGGCCACGCAAGAACTGGTCAAGGAACAGCCACTCGCTGGCCTGCCCATAGACGCCCTGCCCGGCCGCCAGGTCGTGCCAAACCGGCATGAACACCTCAGCGAACACTTGGTCCAGGGTGTTGGCAGCAAACACCTCGTCGAACAGCCGGTCCAGGCCGGCCATGTCAAACCGCTGCACGGCCTGACGCGCCTGGTGCTGCCAGCGCAACCAGGCGTCCGTCGCCCCGCTGACCTGCGCGGCAAGGGCATGGCCGCGAGCGAGGATGCTGCCCACTTTGCTCACCGCTACGCCGCGCTCAAGCCAGCCGAGGATACGGCGGATATCATCGATGTCCGCTTGGGAATAAAGACGGTGGCCACTGTCGGTGCGGGTTGGCTGAATCAGCCCGTAGCGGCGCTCCCAGGCACGCAGGGTCACGGCGTTGACACCCGTCAGTCGGGAAACTTCGCGGATCGGAAACAGCTCCTGCTGCTCAAGAGCCACTTCGATCAGCGGATCACGTCCATGTTCGTTCATCTGCACGGCGTACCCTGAGTGCGGAATTTGGGCGCTCATTCTACTACGCCGACACCGATCGCAGGGTGCAACCGTTTGCCGGCTGACATTTGCCGAAGATCACACAGGCGCGATAATCCGCGCCCGATTCTTGCATGCACACCTGCGTTGCCCACCACCCCGGGCCACGTAGCCAAAGGGGCCAGCTACCCGCCAGCCCCGTTGCCAGGAGATACACGATGTCTACCCCACCCGTCACCTTGATGGTGTCGCGCCGCGCCGCCCATGGCCGCTACCAGGACCTGCTGGCCTGGCTGCATGAAGGCGAGCAGCTGGCCACCGACTTCCCCGGCTACCTCGGTTCCGGCATCCTCGCCCCGCCCGCCGATGGCGACGAATTCCAGATCATCTTCCGCTTCAGCGACGAACCCACCCTGCATGCCTGGGAGCATTCCGCCTCGCGCCGGGCCTGGTTGCAGCGCGGCAACGGGCTGTTCGAGCGCCCCAAAGAGGCGCGCGTCAGTGGTATCGACGACTGGTTTGGCACCAATACGGTGCAAAAACCACCGCGCTGGAAGCAGGCCGTGGCCATCTGGCTGGCATTTTTCCCGGTCTCGCTGGCGTTCAATCTGCTGTTCGGCCCCTGGCTGGCGACGCTGGGCATGCTGCCCCGGGTAATGCTCAGTACCTTGGCCCTGACGCCGCTGATGGTGTACCTGTTCATCCCCCTGTCCACCCGCCTGCTGGCCAGTTGGCTGCATGCCTCCCCGGCCACCACTGGCGCCTTGCGCAGCCGCTGAACCCAGGCCATACAACAAGGAAACAGTTCGGGTATGCTGGGCGGCAACCAAAGGACAGACAAGTTGACCGCCCCGAACATGAACAGCCCCATTCTCGTTACCGGAGCCAGCCAGCGCGTCGGGCTGGCCCTGGCCCTTGAACTGGCACAGGCCGGCCATACGGTGGTCAGTGCCAGCCGCAGCGTCCATCCACAGACGGCCCACCCGAACATCGTGCACTTTCAGGCCGACCTGTGCCTGGCAGCCGATCGCCAGGCCCTGATCGATCACCTGCATACCCATTACGACGGCCTGCGCGCCATCATCCACAACGCCTCGCTGTGGCTCGATGACGGGCTCGACAACCTCGAGACCATGTTCCGCCTGCACGTCGAAGCGCCCTACCACCTCAATCTGGCCCTGGGCGACCTGCTGGCCAAGGTGGACAAAGCCGACATCATCCATATCTGCGACGAAACCTCTTCGCGCGGCAGCAAAAGCCACATCGGCTACGCTGCCACCAAGGCTGCGCTGCAGAACATGGTGCTGTCGTTCGCTGAAAAATATGCGCCCAAGGTGCATGTGAACGGTATCCTGCCCGGGCTGCTGATCCTCAAGGAAGGGGGCGACGAAGCCTACCGCCAGCAAACCCTGAAAAAGGCCCTGCTGGAGTTCGAACCCGGCGCCGGCCCACTGATCGAGACAGTCAAGTACCTGCTCGCCAGCCAGTACAGCACTGGCAGCCAGGTGGTCATCAACGGTGGCCGCCACTTGAAGAACCGCATGATCTGAGAGAAGCCCATGACCCCACAGCAACAGCTCGAACTCGAAGCCGCCGCATTCCGGCGCCTGGTCGAACACCTGCAAAAGCGCACCGATGTACAGAACATCGACCTGATGAACCTGTCCGGTTTCTGCCGCAACTGCCTGTCCAAGTGGTACAAGGCCGCAGCTGACGAGCGCCAGCTCGACCTGAGCCTGGATGACGCCCGTGAAGCGGTGTACGGCATGCCCTACGCCGAGTGGAAAGCCCAATACCAGAAAGAAGCCAGCGCCGAACAACAAGCGGCGTTCGAAAAAGGAAAACCTCGTGACTGATCTGAACACCCTGCGCGCCAGCCTGGCCAGCGGCCACCATGTATTTGCCGATACCTTGGCGTTCATTGCCGACAATTACAGCTATCAGCCGCAGGCCTTCAACAACGGCGGCGTGGAGAACGCAGCCGGGCAAAACGAAGGCTCGTGCAAGACACTGGGCCTGGCGTTGCTGGAAGGGCTGAGCGACCAGGAAGCGCTGCTGGCCTTTGGCGAGCACTACCGTGATGTGCTGGCCACGCCTGAGGGCAGCGACCATGGCAATATCCGTGCGCTGATCGAGCATGGTTTGGCCGGTGTGAAATTTGCCGGGCAGCCGCTGTCGCGCAAGCCGTGAGACAAGCGGGGCTCTGTGGGAGCGGGCTTGTCCCGCGAACACCGGCAAAGCCGGTGCCAGGCACCGCGTGGCTCCATTCGCGGGACAAGCCCGCTCCTACAGAATGCACCCTCAATCCATGAGGGTGCCAGGCCCACCTTCATCCAGCGCTCCCTGCATCAACCACTGCAAGGCCACCGGCCACAGGCTCTCGCGAAACCGGTCATGGAAAAACGCGAAATGGCCAATTTCCTCGACCGAAATATCCACAGGCGCGATACGCAGGTGCCGGGCCCCCTGTAGATAACTCAGCAAGCGCTCGGTCGCCGCCACAGTGCCAAACGGGTCATCGGTCAAGCTGATGGCCAGCGTCGCTGCCTGGACGTGGGCAAACGGTACCCTCTCAAGCCGGCGCCCACTTGGCCGGTGCTCATAGCGTGGCGTACGGGTGGTCCAGTCATCCACCACCCCCGCCGGGGTGTCTTCCATCCAGCCCAGGCGCTTGCCAGGGAAGTAGCCCAAAGCGCGGGTAAGCAAAGGCATCACCACATGCCATTTGCCGAACAGCCGCCAGCGTTGATCAGCCGCGTAATCGCGCCAGTAGGCAAACTGTGCGCCTACCATCACTACCCTGCGTATCTGGCCGGCCGACGGTGCCAGGCCTACTGCACAACCGCCAAAACTGTGCCCCACCACGTCTATTGGCTGGCCGGGGAAACGCTCGACCGCATGCGCCAACATCGCTTCGAAATCCAGACGGCCCCAGTCGCTCCACGATGCCTGGAAGCCACGCAACGAAGCCGGGCGGGATTCACCGATGCCACGGTAGTCGTAGGTCAGCACATCGCAGCCCTGGGCAAACAGGTAGTCGGCAAAGCGGGAGTAATAGCGGCAGCGTACCGAAGTGGCCGCGTTGATGATCACCAGCGGGCGCTGGGGGTCAGGCTGGGCGTGACGCCAGCAGAAGCCGCCGAGGCTGTAGCCATCGGCTGTGGCCTGGCGAAAAGGGGTGGCGGGTTGGGTGAGGCTACTCATGGCGCATTCCCTGTTGTTGTGCGCCAAAACTAGCAAAAAATCTTGAACCTGTGCTGGCCTTATCGCCGGCAAGCCGGCTCCCACAGAATTCCACAGGCCATGAGGCTTGTGGTCTAGCTGCGGGAGCTGGCTTGCCGGCGATAGGGCCAGCCCGGTTCGGCTTACAGCTCGATGCAGTCGAACTTCACATCGGTGGCCACGTCGTCGTCATAGTTGACGTCAGCACGCTCGAAGCCGAACAGGTTGAGGAACTGCTTCTTGTAACCGGCATAGTCGGTCAGGTCGAACAGGTTCTCGGTGGTGACCTTTGGCCACAGGGCCTTGCACTCGTCCTGTACGTCGTCGCGCAGCTCCCAGTCGTCCAGGCGCAGACGGCCCTTCTCGTCGACTTCGGCCGGCGCACCATCGGCGCGATACAGACGGTCGCGGTACATACGGTCCAGTTGGTCCTGGGTGCCTTCGTGAACGCCTTTCTCCTGCATGATCTTGAAGACCATCGACAGGTACAGCGGCATCACCGGAATGGCAGAGCTGGCCTGGGTGACCACCGATTTCAAAACGGCCACATTGGCGCCGCCTTTCACTTCGTCGGCCAATTTCTTGTTCAGGCGCAGAGCGGTATTGTCCAGGTCCTGCTTGGCCTGGCCCAGCGCACCGTGCCAGTAGATTGGCCAGGTGATGTCGCTGCCGATGTAGCTGAAGGCCACGGTGCGAGCACCTTCGGCCAGCACGTTGGCGCCGGCAAGGGCATCGATCCACAGCTGCCAGTCCTGGCCGCCCATGACGGTGACGGTGTCGGCAATTTCCTGCTCGGTGGCCGGCTCGATGCTGGCCTCGATGATGGTGTCCTTGTTGGTGTCGATGGCAGTCGACTTGTAGGGCTGGCCGATCGGCTTGAGTGCCGAGCGAATGACTTCACCGGTCTGCGGCAGTTTGCGCACAGGCGAGGCCAGCGAGTAGATGACCAGGTCGACCTTGCCACCCATCTCGTTCTTGATCAGCTCGATGACTTTGGCACGGGCCTCGTCGGAGAAGGCGTCACCGTTGATCGACTTGCTGTACAGGCCCTCGGCCTTGGCAAACTTGTCGAAGGCAGCGGAGTTGTACCAGCCAGCAGTGCCGGCCTTGGTTTCGGTGCCTGGTTTTTCGAAGAACACGCCCAAGGTGTCGGCCTTGAAACCGAACGCTGCGGTGATACGTGCGGCCAGGCCGTAGCCACTGGAAGCACCGATGACCAGGACCTTTTTCGGGCCATCCTCGCGCACGCCCAGCTTGCGGGTGGCTTCGATCTGGTCACGGACGTTGAGCTCGCAGCCCTTCGGGTGAGTCGTGGTGCAGATAAAACCGCGAACCTTAGGATGAATGATGGCCAATGTCTGTACCTCGTCAGGTTTATGCCGGGGAAGCGCCGCGTGGGGCGATTCCGATTGATCAGAGGGTGAGACTACCCCCGCAGGTTATCCGACACATATTACGGGGTGATCAAAAGGATGCAAAACCTGGGTTTACCTGTACCGGCCCTATCGTCGGCATAGCGCCCGATGAAGGTGTCCAAAATCATTAGGCCAGTTCAAGCCAGCTCCCACAAGGACTGCGCAAACCTTCCGCCCTGTGGGGTACCTGTGGGGGCTGGCTTGGCGGCGATAGGGCCAGTAATGCCAACATCACTCTGAGGCCAAAGCACCTTTCAACCACTCCAGAAACTGCCGGGCCAGCGGATCTTCCTGACTGTCCCGATGCACCAGGCAAGCCCACGCCGGCCCCCGTACCCGCTGCGCCGACAACGCCTGCAGACGCCCCTCCTCCATCGCCCGCTGTGCCAGCAACTGGCTGACCAGGGCCACCCCCAGCCCCTCGCTCGCCGCATCCAGCAACAGCCCGGGATCGGAAAAATTCAGCCCCTTGCCCTGCTGCCCCACATCCTCGCCACCCTCCAGCTGCCAATGGCTCCAGTCCATCTCCCGCTCGCCATGCAAGGTAGTGCGCACAACCGAAGCGGCCATTGAAGGATGGCAGGCCGGGTACAGTTGATCCTGATGCAGCACGCTGAAGCTGCACTCGGCCTGGGCACTGAGGTCATCGCGGATGGCCAGGTCGATGGTCTCGGTGGCCATGTCCGGCACCTCGAAGCTGGTGAACAACCACAAGTCGACCTGCGGGCAACGCCGGTGAAAGTCAGCCAGCCGCGGCAACAGCCAATGCCTGGCAAATGCCGGGCTGGTGTTGACCACCAACTGGTCAGGCTTGCGGTACTGGTCAAGCCGACGAATGCCCACGGCCAGGTGCTGCAACAGCGATTGGGTGGTGCTGAGCAGGTCATGCCCGGCATCGGTCAGGCTCACGCTACGCCCGCTGCGGTGGAACAGCGGCTGCTCCAGGTAGGTTTCCAGGCTGCGGATCTGCTGGCTGATGGCCGACTGCGTGAGGTTCAGCGCCTCGGCAGCCTTATGGAAACTGCCCAGCCGCGCCGCAGCCTCGAAACCGCGCAGGGCATTAAGAGGTGGCCAGTGTTTAAGCATGATTGATAAGCCCTGCTAATCAGATGTGCGCTAAATCTATCGTTTGTCGCCCGCCAGGCCTAGCCATAGCATGCATACCAACACCCGCGACGGCGGGCTTCGTTGATAAAAATCCTTCATAGATCGGAGTTCACTATGCACCTGTTCCTCGACAGTGGCTGGCGCATGCCCGCCGAATGGGCACGTCACGCGGCAACCTGGATGATCTGGCCACACAATCAGGACTTGTGGGAAAGCGCCTGGAACGTGCGCCTGGCCGATGTACAGCAGGACTACGCTCGGGTCGCAGCGGCCATCGCTCGTTTCGAGCCGGTGAAGATGGTGGTCGACCCGTCTGCCGTGGCCAGCGCCCGCGCGCTCTGCGGTGCCAACATCGAGCTGATCGAACTGGCAGTGGACGACAGCTGGTGCCGTGACAGCGGCCCGAGTTTCGTCTGCCACCCGCAGCATGGCCTGGCCGGCCTGAGCTGGCGCTTCAATGCCTGGGGCGACAAGTCGCAGCATGGTCTGGACCGCAGCCTGGGCCGGCGCATCCTCGACCAGCTAGGCCTCGACGGTTTCAGCACCTCGCTATGCAACGAAGGTGGCGCGGTGCATGTCGATGGTGAAGGCACGCTGATCACCACAGAATCGGTGCTGCTTAACCCCAACCGCAACCCTGGTGTGAGCAAGGCCGAGTTCGAAGCCTGCTTTGCCCGCCATCTGGGCATCAGCAAGACCGTCTGGCTGCCGGGTGACCCGCAATACGTCACCGGCGACATGACCGACGGCCACATCGACGGCGTGTGTGCCTTCGCCCGGCCAGGCGTATTGCTGGTCGACGCCACGCATGATCAAGGCTCGTTGTACGCCGAAGTTGTGCGGGAAAACCGCCGTGCCCTGGAACTGGCCACGGACGCCCGGGGCCGACACTTCGAACTGCTGGACCTGTACGAAGCCACCGCCGCGGTCGACCATAACGCCGAAGTGTTCTGTGCGTCCTACACCAACTTCTACATCGCCAACGGCGCAATCATCATGCCGGCCTATGGCATCGCCGCCGACAAGGAGGCCGCTGCACAGCTGGCCCACGCTTTCCCGGGCCGGCAGATCGTACCCGTGCGTATCGACCACATAGCCCACGGCGGTGGCGGCATCCACTGCATTACCCAGCAGCAGCCGGAGGTACAGCCATGAGCCTGCTACGGGTGGCCACCACTCAGATGCCGTGCAGCTGGAACCTGCCCGATAACCTCGACCGCGCCGAACAGCTTGTGCGCCAAGCCGCTGCCAAAGGCGCCCAGGTGATCCTGCTGCAGGAGCTGTTCGCTACCCCGTACTTCTGCATCGAACAGGACCACCAGCACCAGGCCCTCGCCCAGCCCTACCCCGGCAGCCCGATGCTGCAGCGCTTCGCTGCGCTGGCCGGCGAGCTGGGCGTGGTGCTGCCGCTGAGCTGGTACGAGCGCGCCGGCAATGCCTTCTTCAACTCGCTGACCGTGGCCGATGCCGACGGCCGCCTGCTCGGGGTGTACCGCAAAACCCACATCCCCAACGCTATCGGCTACCAGGAGAAGGAGTACTTCAGCCCTGGCGACACCGGCTTCAAGGTCTGGGATACCGCCTTTGGCCGCCTGGGCATTGGTATCTGCTGGGATCAGTGGTTCCCCGAAACCGCTCGCTGCCTGGCACTGATGGGCGCCGAAGTGCTGTTGTTCCCCACCGCCATCGGCTCCGAGCCCGGCTGCGCCGAACTGGACTCACGCGACCATTGGCAGGTGGCCATGCGCGGCCACGCCGCCGCCAACCTGTTGCCGGTGGTGGCGGCCAATCGCGTAGGCGATGAAGTCGCCGCCAGCGACGCTTCGTTGAGCATGCGCTTCTATGGTTCGTCGTTCATCTGCGACCACAAGGGCGCCATGCTCGCCGAGGCCGACCGTGACAACGGCGGCATCTGGCTGCACGACCTGGACCTGGCACGCATGCGCGATGACCGCCTGAGCTGGGGCATCTACCGCGACCGTCGCCCGGAAATGTACGCCCCACTGCTGACTCTGGACGGCAAGCATCCACATACCCTGAGGGCCTGAGCATGAAACACCACGTTCTAGCCGCATTGGCGCTGGCCATTTGCGCCAGCCAGGCCCAGGCCGAACAGGCCGTTTTGCGCCTGTACAACTGGGCCGACTATTTTGCCGAGGACACCCTGAAGCAGTTCACGGCCGAAACCGGCATCCAGGTCATCTACGACGTCATGGACGGCAGTGAAGTACTCGAAGCCAAGCTGATGTCCGGGCGCAGTGGCTACGACCTGGTGTTCCCCGGTGACACCGTTGCCGAACGGCTGATGCGCGCCGGCAGCCTGCAGCCACTGGACCACAGCCGCCTTGAGGCACTGGACGACATCGAGCCTGGCCTGCGCCAGCTGCATGCCCGGTACCCCAGGGCCAGCCAGGCGACCGTCCCCTACACCTGGGGCACCATCGGCCTGACGGTGAATGCCGAGAAAGTCCGCCAGCGCATGCCCGATGCGCCGCTGGACAACCTCGACCTGCTGTTCAAGCCGGAGCTGGCGGCCAAGTTCGCCGACTGCGGTATCTCGGTCATCGACTCGCCCGACGAAGTGTTGGCTGTGGTCCTCAACTACCTGGGGCGCGAGCCACGCAGCGCCAAGCGTGAAGACTTGGCCGCCGCCAGCGAGCTGCTCAAGGCCATACGCCCGTATGTGCGCAAGTTCCAGTCGCAGCCGGTGACCGAACTGGTCAACGAAAACCTGTGCGTGTCCCTGGGCTATAGCGGCGACGTGATCCAGGCCCAGCGCACGGCCGAGGCCGCAGACAAGCACCTGGACTTCCAGTACCGCGTGCCCCGCCAAGGCACCACGGTGTGGATGGACACCATGGCCATCCCGGCCGACGCCAGGCACCCGGAATACGCCTATCGTTTCATCAACTTCGTCATGCGCCCGGCGAACATGGCTGCCATCAGCAACTTCACCGGTTACCCCACTGCCAGCGCCAAGGCGCGCCAGGCGGTGGACCCACGCATGCGCGACAACCCCGATATCTACCTCGACGAAGCAACCTATGCCCGACTAATACCGGGCCGCGATATTCCACAGGCTGACATGCGGGCACGCATGCGCGTGTGGACACGCTTCAAGACTGCACAGGACTGAGCCATGCCAAGCCGTAGAACCTTCCTGCAACTGTCACTGGCGGCCGGCCTCGGCACCGGCCTTGGCTTGCCCCTGGGCCTGACTCGCGCCGACGAGCCCGGGCGCTGGCTCATGCCTGACGAGGGCGAACCGCAGCAGCGCGCCTTCATCGCCTTCGGCGCCCAGGATGTCATCTGGGAAGACTTCACCGCCGATGTGCAAGCTGCCCTGGGCCGCATAGCCCAAGCCATCGCGCGTTATCAGCCGGTCACCGTGTTCTGCCGGGCAAGCGAACGAAAGCTGGCCGAGCAGCACTGCGCCAGCCCGCGCACAAGCTTTGTCGAGTGCGAACTGGACGACATCTGGATGCGCGACATCGGCGCCAACTTCGTCCTCAATGACGACGGCGCGCTGGGCGCGGTGGATTTCAACTTCAACGGCTGGGGCAACAAGCAGCGCCACCGCAACGATGCACAGCTGGCCAAGCGGATCGCCACACTCGCCGGCGCGCGCTATCAGCGCAGCGAGTTGGTCGGTGAAGGAGGTGCCATCGAAGTGGATGGCCATGGCACCGGCATCATGACCGAAAGCAGCTGGGTCAATGCCAACCGCAACAAGGGCTGGAGCAAGGCCGAGGTCGAGGCCGAGCTCAAGGAGCGCTTGGGGTTGAGCAAGGTTATCTGGCTGCCGGGCATCGCCGGTGAGGACATCACTGACGGGCATGTGGATTTCTATGCCCGCTTCGTGCGGCCGGGGGTGGTGATTGCCAACCTGGACAACGACGCGGAATCGTATGACCACGGCGTGACGCGCAAGCATCTTGAGATTCTCAAGCGCGCCACCGATGCAGAAGGCCGGACGTTGCAGATTCATGTCGTGTCACCGCCACAGCGCGGGCGGCGTAACAGGTTCAGCAAGGGCAATGAAGACTTTGCGGCCGGATACGTCAATTACTTCGTGATCAATGGCGCGATCATCGCGCCGCAGTTTGGTGATGCGCAGGCGGATGAAGAGGCTCGGGCGTTGCTGGCGGCGTTGTACCCGGGGCGCGATATCGTGCAGCTGGATATTGATGCCATTGCCGCCGGGGGTGGCGGGATTCACTGTGTGACCCATCAGTGTCCGGCTGTTTGAGTTGTGTTGCCTGACCTGGCCTCTTCGCGGCTAAAGCCGCTCCCACAAGGGCCCCGCCGCTATCAAGGGCTGTGTAATACCTGTGGGAGCAACTGTCTTGCTCAACTTCTAAAAGCTGGCGCGATCCCTGTGGGAGCGGGCTTGCCCCGTGAACACGGGCGAAGCCCGTGCCATCCACACGGTGTCTTCTTCGCGGGTAAACCTGCTCCCACCCTGATTTGAGCTGCGCTATGTTTTCATGGCTGCGGTAAGTCATCCCGCCACGGCGTGCCCGATCTGAGCATCGCGTTGAGGCGCACGATGAAGATTCTCATGCAGGCCACAATCGCAACCTTGGCAAGTTTCCCCCGCCCACGCAGCGCTTCATATCGGGCTTTGAGCGTTGGATTATGTTTCACCGCCACCAGGCACGCCATGTACAGCGCACGCCTGACCTCAAATCGGCCTCCTGAAATAAAGCGCTTGCCCACGGACTTTCCGCTGTCGTGATTGAAGGGGGCCACACCGACCAAAGAGGCTATTTCCCTGGACTCCACATGCCCCAGTTCCGGCAAGAGCGCTACCAGCTTGGTCGCGGTTACCATCCCGATGCCTTTGACTTCGTCCAATTTGGCAATCCGTTCATCGTTGAGCACTGTGGCCTGCTGCTTGATCGCTTGCTCCACCAACTTTATCTGCGAGGCAAAGTGCTGGAGATTGGTGTTCAGGAAAATGGCGACCATCGCTGACTGAGCCTGCTTCAGGCGCCGCCGGTCGTCATCTCGCTGTTGGACTAGGCGATCACGCTGCTGAAGGAGTTCCCGTAACAGGGCCCTTTCAGGGCTTGTCTTCAGGGTTGGCTTGTCTGGAATGACCTCAGCGAAATGGGCCAGCACTGCGGCGTCGATGGCATCGGTCTTGGCCTTGATACCCAAGGAATCCGCGAACGATCTGGCTCGTGTGGGGTTTACGCGTATGACCTTGTAGCTGGCGTCTTGGAGAAAGCGCATGACATCACGCTCGTAGCCGCCTGTAGCTTCCAGCAAGACGCGCTTGATGCTGAGCCCTCGAAGGCTCTTCACCAGTTCCTCAAAGCCCGCTGGATCATTGCGCACGCTGATCTTGATGCCCTGGGGCCGCACCAGTGCATCAAGGGAAAGACTGGATACATCGATACCCAAGAAGGAAGCCATCACCAAAACCTCCTAGACTTAACAGTGTGAGAGAGCTTTGGCTTGGCCCACGCTTGTGGTTCGAGATTAGGCCCTCATCCAACTGTTCGGGCTCTCGCCAAAGTGGAACGGTGAATGGCAGCTTGTGCTCCCACACGTGCTCAAGGCACCTTCGGCATTCAGCTTGCCATTCACCGCTCTCACTCCAAATTCTAATCCCCTCTCAAGACACAAGCGGCTTTAGCCGCGAAGAGGCCGGCACAGTTAAATTCAATCCCGGCGCCGTCGACGCCCGGTGATCATAGACAACGGCAGGTTCTCGCGCAGGCGCACACTCTCGTAGATGGCCGCCAGCACATGCACACACACCAACGCCAACACCGCATCGGCCAACCAGCTGTGCAGGTCGGTCGGCCAATCGGCGCCCCACAGCGCGTCCACCTCCTGGGACGCCCAGCCGGTCAGGACCAGCCCTGCGATACCGGTGAGCATCAACAGCATCACCAGGGCGCCAATTGGCGAATGCCCCAGGCGATGACAAGGCTCGCCGCGCAGCAGCGCACGGGCATGCACTGCCAGGCGCGCCGGGGTTGGCCAGAAATCGGCCCAGCGCGCACTGGGTGGCCCGACAAAGCCCCAGACCACGCGCACCACGACACAGGCCAGTGCGTAGTAACCCAGCCACTGGTGCCAGTCGTCACCTTCTTCGTTGAAAAAATAGTCGGCGAAGAACACACCGGCGATGGAGAGATGGCACAGCCGCAGGAGCGGGTCCCACAGCTGCACCGTGCCGTCGCTGTTCAATCGTGGTACTCGGACTTGACCGCCTTGCCGCTCACCGGGTCATGGTAGATCTCGACCTTGCGGCCATCCTTGTCGAGACCATAGATCTCGTAGCAGTTGCCCTTGGTAACCTTGAACTTGTTGATCTTGTAACCCTGCTCCTTGAGCTGGGCCTGGAACTTTTCCTGGTCTTGCCAGGTGCTTTTGTCTGCGGTGGTGCATTGGGTGGCGGCGAATGCTGTGCTGCTGCCGATCAGTAGCATCAAGGCGATGAGGGTGCGCATGGGTATGGGCTCCATTCAGTTGAGTGAAAACAGCACGGAATTCAGCTTAGTTGGATAGCCCGCCGAGCGCCCATTGATTTGTTTTTCACATCAATCCGAAAGAAAAACAAACTTAACAAATGAGCCAAAGCCACCGATGCTTGGGCATTACGCCCATCGCACGGAGAACAACAACATGAATGACGTGGTCATCGTCGCCGCTACCCGCACCGCCATCGGCAGCTTTCAGGGCGCCCTGGCCACGGTACCTGCGGTCGACCTCGGTGCCGCCGTGATCAAACGCCTGCTGGAGCAGACCGGGCTGGACCCGGCGCAGGTCGACGAAGTGATCCTCGGCCAGGTGCTCACCGCCGGCGCCGGCCAGAACCCAGCGCGCCAGGCCGCGATCAAGGCCGGCTTGCCCTACAGCGTACCGGCACTGACCCTGAACAAGGTCTGCGGCTCGGGCCTCAAGGCACTGCACCTGGCCGCACAGGCCATCCGCTGCGGTGATGCCGATGTTGTGATTGCCGGTGGCCAGGAAAACATGAGCCTTGCCCCCTATGTGATGCCTTCAGCCCGCACTGGCCAGCGTATGGGCCATGGCCAGCTGATCGACAGCATGATCACCGATGGCCTGTGGGATGCCTTCAACGACTACCACATGGGCATCACCGCCGAGAACCTTGTGGACAAGTACGGCCTGAGCCGTGAACAGCAGGACGCCTTTGCCGCCGAGTCGCAGCGCAAGGCCGTGGCGGCCATCGAGGCCGGGCGCTTCAACGATGAAATCACCCCGATCGTATTGCCGCAGAAAAAAGGTGAGCCCAAGGTGTTCGCCCAGGACGAACAGCCACGCCCGGACACCACCGCTGATTCCCTGGCCAAACTGCGTCCTGCGTTCAAGAAGGATGGCAGCGTTACCGCTGGCAACGCCTCCAGCCTGAATGACGGCGCCGCCGCCGTGCTGCTGATGAGTGCCGCCAAGGCCAAAGCCCTGGGCTTGCCAGTACTGGCGAAGATCGCCGCCTATGCCAGTGCAGGGGTAGACCCGGCAATCATGGGTATCGGCCCGGTTTCAGCGACTCAGCGTTGCCTGGACAAGGCCGGTTGGCAACTGGCCGAACTGGACCTGATCGAAGCCAACGAAGCCTTTGCCGCACAGGCGCTGGCAGTGGGCAAGGTGCTGGAATGGGATGCTGCGCGGGTCAACGTGAATGGCGGGGCGATTGCCCTGGGCCACCCGATTGGCGCTTCCGGGTGCCGGGTGCTGGTGACCTTGCTGCACGAGATGATCAAGCGGGACGCCAAGAAAGGCCTGGCGACCTTGTGCATCGGGGGTGGGCAAGGCGTGGCGCTGGCGATCGAGCGCTGATCAGCAGGCCCGGCCTATTCGCGGGTAAACCCGCTCCCACAGGGACCGCACAAGTTTCAAGGTTTATGCTGTACCTGTGGGGCCAGGGACCACATGAATTTTCAAGGCTTGCACTGTACCTGTGGGAGCGGGTTTACCCGCGAAGAGGCCGGCACAGGCAGCCGATGATCAAGCCGCAGCGCGGTTCTGTTCCAGTGCAGCAGCCAGCACCGCGACTTCCTGGCACTTCTGCACAGCCAGGTCCAGCGGGCAGTGCAGCAGCGCACAAGATGGCGCCAGCCACAGCCGCTCTCCCAGGCGTTCATGGGCATCGTGCAGCAGATCCAGGGTCTGTCCCAGGTTGCAAGGCGCGGCGTTGACGCCGTCAACCAGGCCCAGCGAAAGCACTTTGTAGGCCGGCAGGCGGTCGAGGATGGTCACGTACTGGTCGGGTGCCTGCACCAGGTCGATGTGCAGGCCATCGACCGGCAGGTTGGCGGCCAGGCCGAGGTTGCCGCCAAGGCCACCCGAGTAGGTGGCAATCAGCTTCTTCAAGGGAGCGCGCTGAAGGATGTTATAGACGCGTTCGTAAGCGTTTTTCCAGTCCTGAGGCAGGTCTTCGGCGAGGGTCGGCTCATCGATCTGTACCCACTCGACGCCCAGCGCAGCCAGGCGGTTGAGATACTGGTCATAGAGCGGCAGCAGGGTCTCGAGGCGCTCCAGCTTGTCGGTCCCGTCGTTGTTTTCGCCCTGCCACAAATAGGTCAATGGGCCGATTACCACTGGCTTGACCGCGTGGCCCAAGGCCTTGGCTTGCGCCACTTCGTCGAAGAGTTGCGCCCAGCCAAGGTCGAACGGTTGGTCAAGCCAGGCAAAGTCGCCAACGGGCAGCAGTTCGATGCCGGCGTCTTTCTGCACCTGCCAGTGGCGGGCACGCAGCTCGCGGTTGCCACCGATGCGTGGAAAGCCCAGGTTGTGTGCCAGTGCCATGTCTTGTCCCTTCAGCATGCATAAATGAATGAGGGGATTGTCCGGTTGACAATGGTTTGAGACAAACTCATTAAATTTGAGATGAACCCAAGATTTTTTCATGATCATGCTGATGTCTCATTCAGAGCACCACCCTGCGCATCCGGACATGACCCCGCCCGCCTTGTGCCGCACAATGCCACCCTGACCACACCAGGTGCCCGGCCACATGAGCCTGCTGAAAACCGCGCTGCGCGAACAGAACTTCGTCTGCGTCATGGAGTTCGTCCCCAAGCCTTCCACAGAACGCTTCGCCGCCATGGAAGCGATCATGGCCCGTGCGCACCTGTGCGGCTGGCCGATGACCGTGGCCATCGGCGATCGCGTCGGCAGCCCGCTGGACATGTCGCCGCTGGACGCCCTCGCCGCTTTCAGCAACCCGGTACCTGCCTTGCCGCACTTTTCCGGCAAGGACCGCGAGCGTCACCACCTGCTCGCCCAACTGCAGCGTATGGACGCCGCGGGCCTCGACCAGCTGTTGCTGCTGACCGGCGACCGCCTGCCCGGCCACGAGCCCGGCCAGCGCCCCGTACGCTACCTGGAATCGGTCGCCGCCCTGCAGCTCGCCCGCCAGGCTTGCCCGCACTGGCTGCTGGGCGCTGCACTGAACCCGTTCAAGTACTGTGAGGAAGAAGGCGGCGCCCAGTATTTCAAGGCCGAGAAAAAGCTGGCAGCGGGGGCCGACTTCCTCACGCTGCAACTGGGCTTCGACGCCGCCAAGCATCAGGAAGCCATGCACTGGATGCGCCGCCAGCCCACGCCCCTGCCCATGCTGGCCTGCCTCATGAGCCTTACCCACGGGCGTGCGGCCATGCTCGACCACGTGGCCGGCGTCACTGTCACCCCGTCCATGCGTGACATGCTCGAAGCGGAGACCGCGCAGTCCAAGGTGTTTGCCCAGGCGCGCAGTGTTGACCGCCTGGCCTTGCAGATCATCGGTGTAAAGCTGATGGGTTACGCCGGTGTGCACCTGTCAGGGGTTCACGAACTCAAACAGCTGCTGGCTCTGGAAGCCCGTATCGAGCACTGGCAAACCCAGGTCCACACGCTGGAGCAGTGGGCGCCCGCCTGGCAGGCCAGTTGGCAGATGCCCGGGCTGCCGGCGGTGATCTTCCATCCGCCGCAAGCGGCCTGGCGGCAGGGCGAATCGCGGGTCGATGCCTCCTTCAAAGAGAAAGCACGCTATCACCTGATGCACGGCATGCATTCGCTGCTGTTCAGCCGCCGCAATGGCTTGAGCAAAGCATTTGGCTGGGCGGTTCGCCGGCCGCTGTGGGCTACGCGCGTTGGTGCTCAGGTGTTGCACAAAGTGGAACGTGCGGTGAAACGGCCATGGGTGGGTTGCGATACGTGCGGCCGCTGCCGTCTGGAAGACACGCTGTACGTCTGCCCGGAAACCTGCCCCAAGGGCTTGGCCAACGGCCCTTGCGGCGGTACCGCACTGAACCGCTGCGAGTTCGGCGACCGCGAGTGCATCCACAGCGTCAAGTACCGCACCGCCAAGGCAGTGCGGCAGACCGCTGTGCTCACCGAGCGCCTGATCCCGTGCATCGAGGTTGAAACCCGCCACCGCAGCTCGTGGCCGCAGTGGTTCCAGGCCGCAACGCCGCGGCGGGTCAGCCCGCAGCCAGCGCCTCGAAGCCAGCCCGAATCATAGCCTCGGGCAGTTCATCGGCGATGAACACCATCACGCTCTCACGGGTTTCACCCTCGGCCCACTGGGCGTCCCAGTCAAAGCCGTAGAGCTTGAGCACGCCCTGGAAGACCAGCTTGCGGTCTTCACCGGCGATGTTCAGCACGCCCTTGTAGCGCAGCAGCTGTTTGCCATGAGTTTCCAGCAGTTCGTTCATGAAACCGCTGAGGCGGTCGATATCCAGCGCGGTTTCCGTGCGCAGCACCAGCGTCGAGATCCTGTCCGGCGTGGCGGGCTTGAGCACCGGGCGAAGCGCCGGTTTCAGGTTTGCGCCCAGGTCAGGGTTGAGGTTGAAACCACGCACATCCAGTAGCTCAGCCAGGTCGATGCGGCCGTGTTCGACGATACCGATGGCGGCCCGGCCATTGATGCGCGCCAGGCGCTCGCGCAGAGCCTGCACCGCAGCCGGTTCAGCCAGGTCGGTCTTGCTCAGCAGCAGGCGATCGGCAAAGCCGACCTGGGCCTGGGCGATGGTCTGGGTCAGGTGCAGTTCGGCATGAACCGCATCGACCAGGGTGATGATGCCGTCAAGGATATAGCGCTCACGCAGCTCCTCGTCGATGAAAAAGGTTTGCGCCACAGGCGCCGGGTCGGCCAGGCCGGTGCATTCGATGACCAGGCGCTCGAAGGCGATCTCGCCTGCGTCCAGGCGTTCGAGCAGCAGGTACAAGGCGCGCGTGAGGTCGCCGTGGATGCTGCAGCACACGCAGCCATTGGCCAGGGTCATCACCTGCACCGGCTCGTCGCCCAGCAGCTGGCTGTCGATGCCGGCCTCGCTGAATTCGTTTTCGATCACGGCAATCTTCAGGCCGTGCTCGGCCTTGAGCATGTGCTTGAGCAAGGTGGTCTTGCCAGCACCAAGGAAACCTGTGAGTACGGTTACGGGAATAGGCGTCTGCACGCAGAACATCTCCTGTGCGGAAAAAACAGTGGCCTCATCGCCGGCAAGCCAGCTCCCACAGGTACTGCACAGACTTGTGGCCTATGGAGTACCTGTGGGAGCTGGCGTGCCGGCGATGAGGCCGGACAGGTCAACGCTTAGGGTTCAACAGCATTTGGGCCCGGACTTGCCGCCGTAACGGGCTTCCTGGCGTTCGCGGAAGAACGCCTCGTAGCTCATCACCGGCTTGTCCGGATGCGTCTTCTGCATGTGTTCGACATAGTTGTCGTAGTCGGGCATACCGACCATCAGGCGGGCTGCCTGCCCCAGGTATTTTCCCAGTCGACCCAAGTCGTTGAACATGATTGCAGTCCTCTCGATTACGCGTCAGGCAGGGCCTGGAACGGGGTTTCCTTGTCGCTGCGCTCCTTCCGGCCCCAGGCGGCGTAGCCGACCTTGATGGCGAAGAACAGGATGCTGAAGACCACCAGCAGGAACAGAATCGTCAGGCCCGCGTTGGTGTAGGCGTTAAAGATCACGTGCTGCATCTGCCCGATGTCCTTGGCCGGGGCCAGTACCTGGCCGGCGTCCAGTGCAGTGCTGTACTTCTTGGCCAGGGCCAGGAAGCCAACGGCCGGGTTCGGGTCAAACAGCTTGATCAGGCCTGCGGCAGTGGTGCAGATCAGCAGCCACACGGCCGGCACCAAGGTGACCCAGATGTAACGCTGACGCTTCATCTTGATCAGCACCACAGTACCGAGCATCAAGGCGATACCGGCCAGCATCTGGTTGGAGATGCCAAACAGCGGCCACAAGGTGTTGATGCCACCCAGCGGGTCGATCACGCCCTGGTACAGCAGATAACCCCACATTGCCACGCAACCCGCGGTGGCAAGCAGGTTGGCCCCCCACGACTCGGTGCGTTTGAGCGCCGGCACGAAGCTGCCAAGCAGGTCCTGCAGCATGAAGCGCCCGGCACGGGTACCGGCGTCCACCGCCGTGAGGATGAACAGCGCCTCGAACAGGATCGCAAAGTGGTACCAGAACGCCATGGTGTTCTCACCTGGCAACACCTGGTGCAGGATCTGCGCGATACCGACCGCCAGGGTTGGCGCACCGCCGGCACGGGCCAGGATGGTGTGCTCGCCGATGTCACGGGCGACGGCTTCGAGCTGCTCGGGGGTGATCAGGAAGCCCCAGCTGCTGACCGTCTGCGCCACCGAGGCAACGTCTGCGCCCACCACGGCGGCCGGGCTGTTCATGGCGAAGTACACGCCCGGCTCGATCACAGACGCGGCGACCATGGCCATGATGGCAACGAACGATTCCATCAGCATGCCGCCGTAACCGATGTAGCGGGCGTTGGTTTCGTTGTCCAGCAGCTTGGGCGTGGTCCCCGAAGAGATCAGCGCGTGGAAGCCGGACACCGCACCACAGGCAATGGTGATGAACAGGAACGGGAACAGGGTGCCCTTCCATACCGGGCCAGTGCCGTCGGTGAACTGGGTCAGCGCGGGCATTTTCAGCTCGGGCGCGATGATCAGGATACCGATGGCCAGACCAACGATGGTGCCGATCTTGAGGAAGGTCGACAGGTAGTCACGCGGCGCCAGCACCAGCCACACCGGTAGCACTGCGGCGACGAAGCCGTAGCCCACCAGCATCCAGGTAATCTGCACGCCGGTGAAGGTGAACGCCGGGCCCCAGACCGGATCCGCAGCAATTACGCCGCCCAGCCAGATCGAGGCCAGCAGCAGTACCACGCCAACGACCGAGATCTCGCCAATGCGGCCCGGACGGATATAGCGCATGTAGATGCCCATGAACATCGCGATCGGGATGGTCGCCATGACGGTGAACATGCCCCACGGGCTCTCGGCCAGGGCCTTGACCACGATCAGCGCCAGCACCGCGAGGATGATGATCATGATCAGGAAGCAGCCGAACAGGGCGATGGTGCCCGGAATGCGGCCCATCTCCTCGCGCACCATGTCGCCCAGCGAACGGCCGTTGCGGCGGGTGGACAGGAACAGGACCATGAAGTCCTGCACCGCACCGGCCAGCACCACGCCGGCGATCAGCCACAGCGTGCCGGGCAGGTAGCCCATTTGCGCGGCGAGCACCGGGCCGACCAAGGGGCCTGCGCCGGCGATGGCAGCGAAGTGGTGACCGAAAAGAATGTGTTTGTTGGTCGGGACGTAGTCCAGGCCGTCGTTGTTGAGCACCGCAGGGGTAGCACGGCGCGGGTCCAGTTGCATCACCTTGGTAGCGATGAACAGGCTGTAGTAACGGTAGGCAACCAGGTAGATGGCCACTGCCGCGACCACGATCCACAAGGCGTTGATTGCCTCACCGCGACGCAGGGCGACCACACCCAGCGCGCAGGCCCCTATGACTGCCAGCGCCAGCCACGGAATGTGGCGTAGCAGGCTATTATTGTTGTTCATGGTTAGCTTCCAGCTGGTGGATTGGAAAGACCGCCCACCGAGTCTAGGGCGAGTCATCGCGCATTGCCACACTTGCTTTGGTCTAGAGCCTCTGCGGCCAGATTGCGGTACCTGATGCACGTAGCATTTTAACTATAGTCAGGATGTCACTTTAGGACCTACCCGAGGATCCATGCCATGAGCGATCACGACGAACGCCGCCGTTTCCTGCGTATCCCGTTCGACGCCCCGACCAGGCTGTGCCAGGGCGAACGTTGCTGGGAGGTGAAACTGCTCGACCTGTCCCTCAAAGGCCTGCTGGTCGAAAGCCCGCAACCCTGGG
This sequence comes from Pseudomonas sp. Irchel 3F3, assembly GCF_900187545.1. Taxonomy (NCBI): domain Bacteria; kingdom Pseudomonadati; phylum Pseudomonadota; class Gammaproteobacteria; order Pseudomonadales; family Pseudomonadaceae; genus Pseudomonas; species Pseudomonas sp. Irchel 3F3. Next base: position 436,026 of record NZ_FYDS01000005.1, read on the forward strand.
ATCCCGACCTGAGCCAGGACTTCGAAGCCTACATTGTGCTCAACGACGAAGTGACCGAGGTGCAGATGCAGGTCGAACTGCGCCACGAAGAACCGAACCGACTGGGCTTCATCTGCTTGTACATCGACATTGATTCGATGAGCCATTTGCACCGTCTTGTGGAATTGAACGGGGCTGACAGCACCAGAATGATGCGTGAGCTGCGCGAACTCATCGAATAATGAAATCTTTTAGCTAGCTAATAGCCTTCCCGCGTTGTGTTTCCTGTCTACCCAGACAGCTTTAAGGCTGGGTAGCTGCACTTTGTACACACCCCTCTAATACAGCATTTGATGAGTTGGTACGCCTTCTGCATTGGGTTTTCGCACATCCGGAGGCCGCCGATGTGCGCGCTCCGATCAAAATATTGTATACAATTCTAGTGGCAATCATTTGCAGGAACTGTCTACAGTAGCGACACAAAAATAAACAGAGAGCCTGCTCCATGACTACGTCCCCTAGCACGTCTCCCGCCAAGCGCCCCGAGGACGAAAACCTCGGCCTTGGTGCCAACCTGGCCTACGGTCTGCAACATGTGCTGACCATGTACGGAGGGATTGTCGCGGTACCCCTGATCCTGGGGCAGGCCGCAGGCCTCAACGGCGCCGAGATCGGCATGCTGATTGCCGCCTCGCTGTTTGCCGGTGGCCTGGCCACCCTGCTGCAAACCCTCGGCCTGCCGTTCTTCGGCTGCCAGTTGCCGCTGGTGCAGGGCGTGTCGTTTGCCGGTGTGGCGACCATGGGTGCCATCCTCAGCAGCGAGGGCGGCGGTGGCCTGCCCGGTGTGCTCGGCGCAGTCATGGCAGCATCGCTGATCGGCTTTCTGATCACCCCGGTGTTCTCGCGCATCACCAAGTTCTTCCCGCCGCTGGTGACCGGCATCGTCATCACCACCATCGGCCTGACGCTGATGCCGGTCGCCGCTCGTTGGGTGATGGGCGGCAACAGCGCTTCGCCGGAATTTGGCAGCGTGGCCAACATCGGCCTGGCGGGGCTGACCTTTGCCATCGTGCTGCTGCTGAGCAAGCTGGGCAGCGCGACCATCTCGCGCCTGTCGATCCTGCTGGCCATGGTGTTCGGCACCCTCATCGCCTGGGCGCTGGGCATGACCGACTTCAGCAAGGTCGCCGAAGGCCCGATGTTCGCCTTCCCCACGCCGTTCCACTTCGGTATGCCGGAATTCCACATCGCCGCGATCCTGTCGATGTGCATCGTGATCATGGTAACCCTGGTGGAAACCTCGGCCGACATCCTCGCCGTGGGTGAGATCATCGAGACCAAGGTCGACTCCAAACGCCTGGGCAACGGCCTGCGCGCCGACATGGCATCGAGCATCCTGGCGCCGATCTTCGGCTCGTTTACCCAGAGCGCGTTCGCCCAGAACGTTGGCCTGGTGGCCGTGACCGGGGTCAAGAGCCGTTACGTGGTGGCCACGGGTGGCGTGATTCTGGTGGTACTCGGCCTTCTGCCGGTCATGGGCCGGGTGATTGCGGCAGTACCGACCCCGGTACTGGGCGGCGCGGGCATCGTGCTGTTCGGCACCGTGGCGGCCAGCGGTATCCGCACCCTGTCCAAGGTCAGCTACAAGAACAACGTCAACCTGATCATCGTCGCGGCTTCGCTGGGCTTCGGCATGATCCCGATCGCCGCACCAACCTTCTACCACCACTTCCCGAACTGGTTCGAGACCATCTTCCACTCGGGCATCAGCTCGGCGGCAATCATGGCCATCCTGCTGAACCTGATATTCAACCACTTCACCACCGGCAACTCGGAAAACCAGTCCGTGTTCGCTGCAGCTTACGAACGCACCATCCAGTACTCCGACATTTCCGCGCTGCGTGATGGCGACTACTTCAAGGATGGCAAGCTGTTCGATGCCGAAGGCAACGAAGTGCCGATGCTGGAGCTGGACGAGCACGGCAACCAGACGGTCAGGCGCGAGGCAGTTGCCGAGCATTGACCGCTGACTGAGCGGTGAGAGGGGGGCCGCGCGCATCGTCGGCCCCTTTTTCGTTTGACTGTACTGGCCCTATCGCCGGCAAGCCAGCTCCCACAGGTACTGCACAGGACCTGGAAACTGTGGTCCTGTGGGAGCTGGCTTGCCGGCGATAGGGCCGGGCCTGACTACGGATTACTCGAACAATGCATCCAGGGCCTGTTCCAGGCGGGTGACGGCAATTACCTGCAGCCCCGCCGGCGCCTCTTTCGGCGCATTGCCCTTGGGCACGATCGCCCGCTTGAAGCCATGCTTGGCCGCTTCCTTCAACCGCTCCTGCCCGCTAGGCACCGGCCGCACCTCGCCCGACAGGCCGATCTCGCCAAACACCAGCAGCCCATGGGCCAGTGGCCGGTTACGCAAGCTGGACATCACCGCCGCCAGCAGCGCCAGGTCCGACGCCGTTTCCAGCACCTTGACCCCGCCTACCACATTTAAGAACACGTCCTGATCGTGGGTGGGAATACCGCCGTGGCGGTGCAGCACCGCCAGCAACATGGCCAGGCGGTTCTGGTCCAGGCCCAGGGTTACCCGGCGCGGGTTGGCCAAGTGGCTGTCGTCGACCAGCGCCTGTACCTCGACCAGCATTGGCCGGGTGCCTTCCCAAGTCGCCATCACCACACTGCCCGGTACTTCTTCCTGGGTACGGTTAAGGAAGATCGCCGACGGGTTGGACACCTCTTTCAGGCCCCGGTCGGTCATGCCGAACACGCCCAGTTCGTTGACCGCACCAAAGCGGTTTTTCACCGCTCGCAACAAGCGCAGGCGGCCGTCGGACTCACCTTCGAAATACAGCACGGTATCGACCATGTGCTCCAGTACCCGTGGGCCGGCCAGCGAGCCTTCCTTGGTCACGTGGCCGACCAGGAAGATCGCCGTGCCGCTCTGCTTGGCGTAACGCACCAGTAGCGCCGTGCTCTCGCGCACCTGGGCTACCCCGCCAGGAGCCGACTGCAACTGCTCGGTGAAAATAGTCTGGATCGAGTCGATCACCATTACCCGAGGCTTCTCGACCCGCGCGGTGGCGATAATGGTTTCAATACAGGTTTCGGTCATGACCTTGAGCTTGTCCTGGGGCAAGCCCAGGCGCCGCGAGCGCATGGCCACTTGCTGCTGCGACTCTTCACCCGTGACGTACAGCGCCGGCATGCCCGAGGCAATGTTGCACAAGGTCTGCAGCAGGATGGTCGATTTGCCGATGCCTGGGTCGCCACCAATCAGCACCACCGAGCCATCCACCAGGCCACCGCCCAACACGCGGTCCAGTTCGGTGCTGCTGGTGGTGAAGCGCGGGATTTCCTCAACGCTGACTTCGGCCAGGGTCTTGATCTGCGCTTGCTGGCCGGTCCAGCCGGCGCGGCCGCTGCTGGGCGCAGCCGCACCACCGCTTTCGATCATGGTTTCGACCAGCGTGTTCCAGGCTCCGCATTCGCCACACTGGCCGGCCCATTTGGGGAAGGTCGCGCCGCACTCGGTGCAGCCATACAAGCGCTTGGCCTTGGCCATGGGTGGGGTCTCCTGGAAAAAACCGCCATCATAGCCGAGCAGGACGTGTCTCGAACGCTTCGGGATGCGACAAAACTATTCGTTCTAAGCGCAGTCAGTAGCCCTGAACACAACGCATGAAGCGTTTTAGTGGCTTACACTGCGTTAACCTTACCTTTTGTTACAAGGAACCAAACATGGGCATGATCAGTGAGTTCAAGGCCTTCGCGGTCAAAGGCAATGTCGTCGACATGGCGGTCGGTATCATCATCGGCGCGGCCTTCGGCAAGATCGTCTCGTCCTTCGTCGGCGACGTGGTCATGCCGCCACTGGGCCTGTTGATCGGGGGGGTGGACTTCAGCGACCTGGCCATTACCCTGAAGGCTGCCGACGGTGACATTCCGGCAGTGGTGCTGGCCTATGGCAAGTTCATCCAGACCGTGATCGACTTCCTGATCGTTGCCTTTGCCATCTTCATGGGGGTGAAGGCGATCAACAGGCTCAAGCGCGAAGAAGCCGTGGCACCGACTGCGCCGCCGGTGCCTTCTGCTGAAGAGACGCTGCTGACCGAAATTCGCGATTTGCTCAAGACGCAGAACCAGAATCGGTTGCCTTGAGGTTGCTGGGGCCGCTTTGCGGCCCCAATAGCATTACCAATAGTTTTCTACCGCCACCTGCCCCGGCCGCTTGCTCAGGCTCAGCTGCAAGTCACGCGCCTTCAGCACCTTGCGAGTTTCATCGATCATCTCCGGGTTACCGCACAGCATCACCCGCGAATGCTCGGGCGACAGCTCCAACCCCGCCGCCTGCTCCAGCTCGCCATTCTCGATCAGCGTGGTAATCCGCTGATTCAAAGCCCCGGGGTGCTGCTCACGGGTCACCACCGGAATGAACTGCAGCTTGCCGGCATACTCAGCCAGATAGTCGCGCTGCTCCAGCCCCGCGATTTCATCCACGTAGGCCAGCTCTTTCGCTTCACGCACCGAATACACCAGCTTGATGCTGTCAAAACGCTCCCAGGCTTCGAAGTCCTGCAGGATCGACATGAATGGCGCAATACCGGTGCCGGTCGCCAGCAGCCACAGGTCGCGCCCGCCCACGAAGCGGTCAAGGGTAAGGAAACCGAAGGCCTGGCGGTCGATCAGCAAGGTATCACCCGCCCCCAGCCGGCTCAGCTCACTGGTGAACTCCCCCCCTGGCACCACGATGGAGAAGAAGTCGAGGTGCTCGTCATGGGGTGCGCTGACCATTGAGTAGGCGCGCCACACCACGCTGCCATCGGCCTTGGTCACACCAAGGCGGGCGAACTGTCCGGAACGGAAGCGGAACCCCGCATCGCGCGTAACCCGCAGGCTGAAGAGGTTCGGCGTGAGCGGCTGAACATCGAGCAGGGTCTGGCGGGTGAACTTTTCGGCGCTAGCGGTCATATCGGGCTCCAGGGTTGACGTGCGCACAGTGTCGCGCAAAGTGGCGCGGATAAAAACCACTGCTTTGTAGGGCCTCACACAACCGGATCGTGCCGAATTTGCAGAAACCCCTAAGCGCTATAACAAAAAATTCCCAACGCCATGGTAGGTCTTTTCCTACAATAAGCCGGGTACCCAAATGGATTGGATCCGACGCACCCGAGGAATTTCTGATGCTTCACTGGAATCCCGAACACCTTCAAGCGTTCGTCAACGAACGCAGCCCACGGAAGCTGTTCGACATCGCGGTACATCTGGCGCAAGACCTGGACATGGAGTACCTCGGGCTGAACATGCGCATCCAGATCGCCACGCAGACACCCAGGGTGTACCTCTACAGCAACTACCCGGCGGAGTGGATCGAGCGCTACCAGCGCGATGAGTTCTACAAACAGGACCCGGCCGCCAGCGTCAGCCACAGTTCGACCATGCCGGTGCTGTGGACCGACGAACTGTATCGTGAGGCCCCGCAGTTTCGCGAAGCGGCCTGCCAGTACGGCTTGCGTCATGGCTGGACGCAATCACTGCACGACCTGCAGCACAATGAAAGCCAGATCAGCGTGGCCAGACCAGCCCAATCAATCGACATCGTGGAGCTGTACGACAAGGCCGGCAGCGTACAGTGGCTGTGCCATACCCTGCATGCCGTACTCGGCGAACACCACCTGAGCGCACTGTGCCCACCGCAACCTAAAATGAGCGAGCGTGAACTGGAAGTACTGAAATGGTCGGCCGCTGGCAAGACCGCAGCCGACGTGGCTTGCATCCTGTCACTGTCGCAGAGCACCGTGAACTTCCATATCCGCAGCGTGATCACCAAGACCAATGCCGCCAACAAGGCCGGCGCCATCGCCATCGCTGCCCTGCGTGGCTGGATCTGACCTTCAGACCTGCGACCTTGGGCAAAGCCCTGTAGAATTGCCCGGCAAAGCCCGGGGCGAACCGCAACGGGCAGTTTCATACCCGAGCCAGACGCCATGCCCCTGTTGACCACCCCCTACGCCGAACTCGACCTGATCCGCCAGCCGGAACAGGCCAACGACCCGCTGCAGGCGTTCGACGCCGCCGACGAGTACCTGCTTGCGCAGTTGCACGCACAGGCACCCGACGCCAACTGCCGGGTACTGGTGCTCAATGACAGCTTCGGTGCCCTGGCCGCCAGCCTGGCGGGCCGGCTGCAGGTGGTCAGCAGCGGCGATTCTCACCTGGCGCACCTTGCCCTGGAAAAGAACCTGGCGCGCAACGGTTTGCCGTTCGACAGCGTGCCCTTCGTACCGGCCAGCGAACACTGGAATGGCACGTTCGACCGGGTGCTGGTGCGCGTGCCCAAGACACTGGCCCTGCTTGAAGAACAACTGATCCGCCTGCAGGGCCACCTGGCGCCAGGCGCGCAGGTGATTGCCGGGGCGATGATCAAGCACTTGCCACACGCAGCCGGCGACCTGATGGAAAAGTACATCGGCCCGGTGCAAGCCTCGCTGGCGCAGAAAAAGGCTCGCCTGCTGACCGCGACGCTGGCCGAACGGCCGGCCGCAAGCTCGCCCTACCCGAGCCGCTACCGCCTCGACGCGCCTGCGCTGGAGCTGGTCAACCACGCCAACGTGTTCTGCCGTGAAGGCCTGGATATCGGCACCCGGGCATTCCTGCCACACCTCCCACGCGACTTGGGCAACGCACGGGTGGCGGACCTTGGCTGCGGCAATGGCGTGCTGGCAATTGCCAGCGCACTGACCAACCCCGATGCCCAGTACACGCTAGTCGACGAATCGTACATGGCGGTGCAATCGGCGCAGGAAAACTGGCAAGCCGCGTTGGGCGAGCGCCCGGCGACTTTCATTGCAGCCGATGGGTTGGCAGGGGTGGAGAAGCAGTCGCTCGATGTAGTGCTGTGCAACCCGCCGTTCCACCAGCAGCAGGTGGTGGGCGATTTCCTTGCCTGGCGCATGTTCCAGCAGGCGCGCGAAGCGCTGGTGGTGGGTGGGGCGTTGTATATCGTGGGTAACCGCCACCTGGGCTATCACAGCAAGCTGGCGCGGTTGTTCCGAGGGGTGGAGCAGGTGGCGGCGACGCCCAAGTTCGTCATCCTGAAAGCCCGCAAGTAAGCCCCTGCGGGCATCCTGTGGGAGGTTGCCCAGCCCTTGGGCTGCGCTGTCACGCAGAGAACACCGGTCATTGTGGGCGTGGGCTTGTCCCGCGAAGGGGGCCGCGCGGTGCATGGCACCGGCTTTGCCGGTGTTCGCGGGGCAAGCCCGCTCCCACAGATGTCCCCGTTGTTCTCAATGGGTGGTCAATCCTGCTGCTCCCATGAAAAGCCGCATCACCCACGCTGCCACCCCCAGGGCCGCAACGCTCATTGCCCAGATCAGCACCAGCCAACCCAGTCGCTGCCACAGCGGTTTCTTCTCTTCCAGGCCATGTTTGCCGGTCATCATGCGGCCCTCCTAGTGATAGCCGTCTTCATGGGTCACCTTGCCGCGGAACACGTAGTAGCTCCAGAAGGTGTACATGAGGATGAACGGCAGGATAAACAGCGTGCCCACCAGCATGAAGCCCTGGCTTTGCGGTGGCGCTGCAGCATCCCAGATCGAAATCGACGGCGGGATGATGTTCGGCCACAGGCTGATGCCCAGCCCGCTGTAGCCGAGGAAGATCAGCACCAGGGTGAGCAGGAACGGCGTGTAGTGCGCATTGCGCGCCACCGCCTTGAGCAGCCCGTAGAACGTCACCAGTACCAGCAGCGGCACCGGCATGAACCAGATCAGGTTAGGCATGCTGAACCAGCGGTCGGCAATCTGTGGATAAGCGATGGGTGTCCACAGGCTGACGATACCGATCACTACCAGCAATACCAGCGCCAGCGGCCGTGCAAGATCGTGCATCTTCTGTTGCAGCGACCCTTCGGTCTTCATGATCAGCCAGGTGCACCCTAACAGCGTGTAGGCAACGATCAGCCCCACGCCACAGAACAGGCTGAACGGGGTGAGCCAGTCGAGGGTACCCCCGGCAAAATGCCGGTCGACCACTTTGAAGCCTTCGAGGAAGGCGCCCAGGGCCACGCCCTGGAAGAAGGTAGCGACCAGTGAGCCCCAGATGAACGCCTTGTCCCAGATATGCCGCTTGTCGGAGGTGGCCTTGAAGCGGAACTCGAAGGCAACACCGCGGAAGATCAAGCCAATCAGCATCAGGATCAGTGGCAGGTACAATGCTTCGAGTATCACTGCATAGGCCATCGGGAACGCCCCGAACAGCCCGGCACCGCCCAGGACCAGCCAGGTTTCGTTGCCGTCCCATACCGGGGCGACGGTGTTCATCATCACATCACGGTCCTGCTCGCCCTTGACGAAGGGGAAAAGCATGCCGATCCCCAGGTCGAAACCGTCCATCACCACGTACATCATGACGCCGAAGATGATGATTACGGCCCAGATCAGCGGAAGGTCGATACCCATGGCTCAGTCCTCCTTGCTCAGGCTGGCAGTCTTGGCCTCATGGCCATCATCGGCGGCAGACAGCGGCCGCGCGGGCGTGCGCTTCTGGCCAGGTCCGCCCGGTGTAGGCGCGTCGCCTTCTCCAGTCTGCGGGCCCTTGCGCACCAGGCGCATCATGTAGCCAAGCCCAGTGCCGAACAGGGCGAAATACACCACCACAAAGGCCACCAACGTGAAACCAAGCTGGGCGTAGCTGTGATTCGACACACCATCCGCCGTACGCATCAGGCCATACACCACCCACGGTTGGCGGCCGATCTCGGTGGTGAACCAGCCGGCGAGCAATGCGATCAGCCCGGAGGGCCCCATCCATAGCGCCATATACAGGAACGGGCGGGAGGTATAGAGCGTGCCGCGCTTGCGTAGCCACAGGCTCCACAGGCCAACGAAGATCATCAGGAAGCCGAGCCCGACCATGATCCGGAACGACCAGAAGACGATGGTGGAGTTGGGCCGGTCCTCGGGTGGAAACTCCTTCATCGCCGGCACCTGCTTGTCCAGGCTGTGGGTCAGGATCAGGCTGCCGAGCGCCGGGATCTCCACCTTGAAGCGCGTGGTCTCGGCCTTCATGTCGGGGATACCGAACAGGATCAACGGGGTCGGCTCGCCAGGTACATTCTCCCAATGCCCTTCGATCGCCGCGATTTTCACCGGCTGATGCTTGAGCGTATTAAGGCCGTGGAAGTCGCCGATCACCGCCTGGACCGGAGCCACGATCAACGCCATCCACATGGCCATCGACAGCATTTTGCGCACAGCCGGGTTGTCACGCCCACGCAGCAGGTGCCAGGCCGCCGAGGCGCCGACGAAAAAGGCTGTGGAAACGAACGCGGCCGTGGCCATGTGCATCAGTCGGTAGGGGAACGATGGGTTGAACACCACTGCAAACCAGTCCACCGGCACCACCCGGCCATCGATGATCTCGTGGCCTTGGGGGGTTTGCATCCAGCTGTTGGAAGCGAGGATCCAGAACGTGGAGACCAGCGTGCCGAGCGCCACCATGCACGTGGAGAAAAAATGCAGGCCGCGGCCCACACGGTTCCAGCCAAACAGCATGACGCCAAGGAAACCCGCCTCGAGGAAGAAGGCGGTCAGTACTTCATAGGTCAGCAGCGGTCCGGTCACGGCGCCGGCAAACTCGGAGAAACGGCTCCAGTTGGTGCCGAACTGGTAGGCCATGACCAGGCCAGAGACGACGCCCATGCCGAAGTTGACGGCAAAAATCTTTGACCAGAAGTGATAGAGGTCGCGGTAGACCTGCTGGTGGGTGCGCAGCCATAGCCCTTCGAGGACTGCCAGGTAGCTGGCCAGGCCAATGGTGATGGCCGGGAACAGGATGTGGAACGACACGGTAAAGGCAAACTGCATTCGGGCGAGCTCTAAGGCCTCTATTCCGAACATGGTGCTTCCTCTTCAGATAATCCGGCGTCCGGGCTTGTGGCCCCGTCGCCCACTGCCCCCACGGTAGTCGAGTGCGGCGCGTTGGAATTGTTCTGTTCGATCGTGGGGATTCCGGCCCGCAGGCCAATTCGTTCGTCGGTTGTTGCAAAAGCAACGGTTGACCCAGATCAACGAATGCCTAGAAGCATAGTCCCGAATAGGCCGGCGAGCCGTGTGGTTGTTTGTCGCGTGACCCGTTGCCCCACCCTCTTTCATACAGCGTGAAAAAGTGCCGATCCGGGCAAACAGTAACCACTTGTTACAAACAGGTGATACGCTGCGCACCCCCTCTACTGCGCCGAGGCCCTTGGTTTCCGATGTCCGATTCCGCACCGCAGTTTTTGCGTCACCACCGTCCCTTCCTGGCCTTCTGGCTGGCCCGTGTATTCACCGCCAGCGGCTTTCAGATGCTCACCGTGGCCATTGGTTGGCACCTCTACCAGTTGACCGGCAATGTGCTGGACCTGGGCCTGGTCGGCCTGGTCGAGTTCGCCCCGCGTGTGCTGTTCATGCTGCACACCGGGCATGTGGCTGACCGCTATGACCGGCGCAAGGTCGCTGCCCTGTGCCAGAGCCTGCAGGGGCTGATTGCCCTGGCACTGGCCGTAGGCAGCGCCACCGACAACGTCACCCGCGAGTTGATCTTCGCCCTCGCCTTCCTGCTCGGCGCCACGCGCTCGTTCGAAATGCCGGCAACCCAGGCGCTGTTACCCAACGTGGTGCCGCCCGGCCTGTTCCCTCGGGCAGTGGCAGCGTCGGCGTCGGCGACCCAGTCGGCAACCATCGTGGCGCCGGCGGTGGGCGGCTTCCTGTATGCCTTTGGCAGCCTCTGGGTGTATGGCCCCACCGTGGCCCTGTACGCCATCGCCTGCGTGCTCACCCTGAGCCTGCAGGCACGCGGCCAGGTCGTGCAGCGCGGTCGCGCCAGCATCGAATCACTGCTGGCCGGCATCCGCTTCATACGCAGCCGGCCCGATATTCTCGGGGCCATTTCGCTGGACCTGTTCGCTGTATTGCTGGGTGGGGCCACCGCGCTGCTGCCGGTGTTCGCCAAGGACATCCTGCTGACCGGCCCGCTGGGCCTGGGCCTGCTGCGCTCGGCACCGGCGGTGGGGGCGTTGTGCATGTCGCTGTGGCTGGCACGCTTCCCGTTCGAGCGCAACGTCGGGCGGACCATGTTTACCGCTGTCGGCGTGTTCGGCGTGGCCACCATCGCCTTCGGCCTGTCGACCTCGTTCTGGTTCTCGCTGGCGGTGCTGGTGGTGCTAGGCGCGGCGGACATGATCAGCATGGTCATTCGCAGTTCGTTCGTGCAGCTGGAGACACCAGATGAAATGCGTGGCCGGGTAAGCGCGGTGAACGGGTTGTTCATTGGTGCCTCGAACCAGCTCGGCGAGTTCGAATCCGGGGTGACGGCGCACTGGTTTGGCACAGTGCCGGCAGTGGTGATGGGCGGGGTGGGCACGCTGGTGGTGACCGGGGTGTGGATTAAAATGTTCCCGACACTGGCCAAGCGGGACCGGTTGCATAACGGTTGATCAGTTACCTGTGCCGGCCTCTTCGCGGGACAAGCCCGCTCCCACAGGGCCGGTACCGGCTATGGAAACCCATTCCCCAACGGCCATAGGCCCCCGCCAAGCATGCTGGTATGATGCGCGGCTTTTTTCCTCCCCACACAAAACCACGGCAACCGGTACGGTCTGTGCTTTGCTGATGGGGTCGATACATTCATGGCGCCGGGGGCGCCTTGGGGAGCGGGCATGCTGGAAAGGCTGTTTCAACTAAAAGCACACAACACCAACGTGCGCACCGAGATTCTCGCGGGCGTCACCACCTTCCTGGCGATGGCCTACATCCTGTTCGTCAACCCGAGCATCCTCGGCGAGACCGGCATGGACAAGGGCGCGATCTTCGTCGCCACCTGCCTGGCAGCGGCCATCGGCTCCACCACCATGGGCCTGATTGCCAACTACCCGATCGCCCTGGCGCCGGGCATGGGCCTGAACGCGTTCTTCACCTACACCGTGGTGCTGCACATGGGCCACACCTGGCAAGTCGCGCTGGGCGCGGTGTTCCTGTCGGCGGTGATGTTCTTCCTGCTGTCGATCTTCCGCATCCGCGAGTGGATCGTTAACAGCATCCCGCTGCCGCTGCGCTCGGCCATCGCTGCTGGTATTGGTTTGTTCCTGGCGCTGATCGCCTTGCATAACGCGGGCATCGTCGTCGATAACCCAGCCACCTTGGTGGGCATGGGCGACCTCAAGCAGCCCTCGGTGATTCTCGCCACGCTGGGCTTCTTCCTGATCGTCGGCCTTGAGTCGCTGAAAGTGCGCGGCGCGGTGTTGATCGGCATCCTGGCCGTCACCGTCGCGTCGATCGCAATGGGTGTGACGCCGTTCGGCGGGGTCGTGTCGATGCCCCCTTCGCTGGCACCCACCTTCCTGCAGCTGGACATCGCCGGTGCCCTCGATGTGGGCCTGATCAGCGTGATCTTCGCGTTCCTGTTCGTTGACCTGTTCGACAACTCCGGCACCCTGATCGCCGTGGCCAAGCGCGCCGGCCTGATGGGCAAGGACGGCCACATGCCGAAGATGGGCCGCGCCCTGATCGCCGACAGCACCGCCGCCATGGCCGGTTCCCTGCTGGGGACCTCGACCACCACCAGCTATATCGAGTCCGCTGCGGGCGTGAGCGCCGGTGGCCGCACCGGCCTGACCGCCATCGTGGTTGCCGTGCTGTTCCTGCTGGCGTTGTTCTTCGCTCCGCTGGCCGGTAGCGTGCCGGCGTTCGCCACCGCACCGGCGCTGCTGTTCGTCGCGGTGCTGATGGCCTCGGGCCTGGCAGAAATAAACTGGGACGACGTCACCGAAGCCGCGCCGGTGGTAGTGACCGCCCTGGCCATGCCGCTGACCTACTCGATCGCCAACGGTATCGCCTTCGGCTTCATCTCCTGGACCGCCGTCAAGCTGATCTCCGGCCGCCACCGCGACCTGAACCCGGCCTTGGTGATCCTTTCCATCCTGTTCGTCATCAAGCTGGGCTGGTTCAACGCATGAGTGCTGCTTTCGACCCCTCCTCCTACGCCACCCAGCTGGACGCCAAGGTGGCCCGGCTACGCGAGCTGCTGGCGCCCTTCGGTGCGCCGGAACCCGCAGTTTTCGACTCGCCGCGCGAGCACTACCGCCTGCGCGCCGAGTTCCGCCTGTGGCGCGAGGACGGCCAGCGCCACTACGCCATGTTCGCCCCGGGCGACAAGCACAAGGCGATTCTGATCGACGATTTCCCCATTGCCAGCGAGCGCATCAATGCACTGATGCCGCGCCTGAAGGCGGCCTGGCAAGCCAGTGAGGAACTGGGCAATCGCCTGTTCCAGGTGGAGTTCCTCACCACCCTGGCCGGCGATGCGATGATCACGATGTGTTACCACCGCCCGCTGGACGAGGCCTGGGAAGCGCAAGCGCGGCAACTGGCCGAAGCGCTGGGTGTGAGCGTGATTGGCCGCTCCAAGGGCAAGCGCCTGGTGATCGGCCGCGACCACGCGGTCGAAAAACTCGACGTGGCCGGCCGTGTGTTCAGCTATCGCCAGCCGGAAGGTGCGTTCACCCAGCCCAACGGCGCGGTGAACCAGAAAATGCTGAGCTGGGCCTACGAGGCCATTGGCGAGCGCCAGGACGATTTGCTGGAACTGTACTGCGGCAACGGCAACTTCACCCTGCCACTGGCCACCCGCGTGCGTCAGGTCCTGGCGACCGAAATCAGCAAGACCTCGGTCAATGCTGCGCTCAGCAACCTCGAAGAGAACGCTGTGGATAACGTGCGACTGGTGCGTTTGTCGGCAGAAGAGCTGACCCAGGCGCTGAATGAGGTGCGGCCGTTCCGTCGCCTGGAAGGCATCGACCTGAAGAGCTACACGTTCGGTACGGTGTTCGTCGACCCGCCGCGGGCAGGGATGGACCCGGACACCTGCGAGCTGACCCGGCGTTTCGAGCGGATTCTGTACATCTCGTGCAACCCGGAAACCCTGGCGGCGAACATCGCCCAGTTGCAGGACACCCACCGCATCGAGCGCTGTGCGCTGTTTGACCAGTTCCCCTATACCCACCACATGGAGAGTGGGGTGTTGCTGGTTCGGCGTTAAAGCATTCGCGGGGCAAGGCTGCCCCCACAGGACAGTGCAGTACCTGTGGGAGCGGGTTTGCCCCGCGAATGGGCCGCAAAGCGGCCCCGGGCTTCAACTCAGAAGTCGAAGAAGACGGTCTCGCCTTCCCCCTGAATACGGATATCGAAACGATACGCCGTTTTCCCATCCACTTCGCAACGCTTGGCAATCAAGGTTTCACGCCGCTGCGGCTGCTCAATCAGGTTGAGCACCGGGCACTTGGCGTTGGCTTGGGCTTCATCATCGAAGTACAGGCGCGTGTGCAGGTGGATGTTGATGCCACGGGCAAACAGGCTGATGTTGATGTGCGGCGCCATCGGCACGCCAGCAGCATTGTTCACCACACCCGGCTTGACCGTGTGCAGCGTCCACTCGCCAGCATCGAAGGTGGTGGCGGTGCGGCCGAAGCTGTTGAAGGCGTTCTCCAGGTTGTAGGCATCCTGATACTCGCCATTGGCGTCGGCCTGCCACACTTCCAGGAACGAGTCGCGCACCAGGTGGCCGTTACCGTCATACACCTGGCCGAGTAGCAGAATGTGCTCGCCTGGCGCGTCCGGCTTGGCCAGGCGGTTCCAGATTTCCTGATCGCGGGTCGGGTTGCCGGCCGCTTCCAGGGCCAGGCCGATGTGCACGTAGGGGCCGGCGGTCTGCGAAGGGGTTTCCGGCAGCAGTTCGATTGGCATGGCGGGTTCCTCAGCAGTTTTCGAAGTGGGTCTTGCGCTGGCCGCGCAGCACGATGTCAAAGCGGTAGGCCAGGCAGTCCATCGGGTTGGCGTTGCTCATGTCGAGCTTGGCGATCAACTGCTGTACAGCTTCAGGGTTGGCGATCGACTTGACGATCGGGCACATCGGGATCAGCGGGTCACCCTCGAAATACAACTGGGTGATCAGCTTGGTCGCAATCGACGGGCCGCTGATGCCGAAGTGGATGTGCGCCGGGCGCCAGTCGTTCGGGCCGTTGCGCCAGGGGTACGGGCCCGGCTTGATGGTGCGGAAGCTGTAGTAGCCGTCGCTGTCGGTCAGGCAACGGCCGACACCACCAAAGTTCGGGTCCAGCGGTGCCAGGTAACGGTCGTTCTTGTGCCGGTAGCGGCCACCGGCGTTGGCTTGCCACATCTCCACCAGGGTGTTCGGCACAGGCTTGCCGTACTGGTCGACGACGCGGCCGGCCACGATGATGCGCTCGCCGATTGGCAGGCCACCGTTGTTGAAGTTCAGCAGCAGGTCATGGTCGTGGGCGCCGAAGCCCAGGTGGGAAAAGTTCGGACCAGTGGTTTCGCTGATCGACTGTGGAATGCTGACCAGTGCCTGGCGCGGCGAGCGGGCAATGGACGTTTTGTAGTCAGGCGTAAGGGCTTTGGGGTGCCAGTTGCGATCACGGATCACGAAGCGGCTGTTGTCCTGGGCGGGCATGCCGGTTTCCTCTCTTGGAATTATGTGAACGCCTGGGCGTGGCAGGCGGACTTACAGTTTCCGGCAGGTCGCGGCCATTGAATATTGAAATCGACCACTAGTTCCATAACCAAATGGTTATGGATTAACACTTTGGCCTGACACCTGACGCTGCCGTGAACTAATCTTTGTCTTCTTGTTTCACGGCTCGGGAGAGCACACATGGAATGGCGAAAAGGCCGACGCAGCGACAACGTGGTCGATGCCCGGGGCGAAGGTGGCGGTGGCGGCGGCATGCGCTTCGGCGGCGGCAAGGGGCTGGGGCTCGGCGCAATTCTGCTGATCGTCGGCATCGGCTGGCTCACCGGGCAGGACCCGTTGCAGATTCTTGGCCAGCTCACCGGCCAGATGGCGCAGCAGCAACAGCAGACAGCGCCCAGTGGTGCGGGCGGCAAGGCGCCACCGGCCAACGACCAGCAGGCCGAGTTCGTTGCCTCGGTCCTGGGCGACACCGAAGACACCTGGAAAGCGCTGTTTGCCGAAGCCGGCAAGCAATACCGTGACCCCAAGCTGGTGCTGTTCAGTGGCCAGGTCAATTCGGCCTGCGGCTTTGCCTCGGCGGCCGTGGGGCCCTTTTACTGCCCGGCAGACCAGCGGGTTTATCTGGACATGTCGTTCTTCCGTGAAATGGAAACCCGCTTCGCTGCGGCCGGCGACTTCGCCCAAGCCTACGTGATTGCCCACGAAATCGGCCACCATGTGCAGACCCTGCTGGGCGTTTCGGCCAAGGTCGACGCCGCCCGCCGCAACGGCCAGCGCATGGAGGGCGACAACGGGCTGCTGGTACGCCAGGAGCTGCAAGCCGACTGCCTGGCCGGCGTATGGGCCTACCAGGCGCAAAAACGCCTGAACTGGCTGGAGCCGGGCGACGTCGAGGAAGCGCTGAACGCGGCCAACGCCATTGGCGATGACCGCCTGCAACAGCAAGGCCGCGGCCGCGTGGTACCGGACTCCTTCACCCATGGCACCTCGGCGCAGCGAGTGCGCTGGTTCAAAGCCGGGTTTGCGCAAGGTGAGGTGAACAGCTGCGATACCTTCAGCGCGCGCAGCCTCTGAAACTGCCGGGGCTGCATAGCGGCCCCTGGTTATCCAGTTACAAATCTGCTGAAAAAGCGTTTCAGCTTCCCGGATCATTGCCGATAACCCCTGCACGAGTCAGCGGGCACCCAGAACAACAACGCCTTGCGATCGAAGATCAAGAGAGCGAAAACTACTTCTGGAGTGCGTGCATGAACAGCTGGTTCGCCAACATCAGCGTCAACCTAAAACTTGGCCTGGGCTTCGGCCTGGTGCTGATCCTCACTGGCCTGCTGGCCCTGACTGGCTGGACCAGCCTGGGCAGCCTCATCGACCGCAGCAACTGGATGGGTGACATCGGCCAGCTCAACAAAGACCTGACCGACCTGCGTATTGCGCGTCTGCAGTACATGATCGCCAACGGCGACGATGCCGCCGCCGCCAACACCCAGACCAAGCTGGATGCCTTCAGCAAGCAGCAGGCCTACCTGGCCAGCACCTTCAACAGCCCGGACAACGTCAAACTGCTGAATGAGCTGGGCGCAACCATCAGCGCCTACAAGGTGTCGCTCAACAAGATGCGCCAAGGCTACGACGCCACCCGCGCAGCCCGCGTCTCCATGGACAGCTCGGCCACCCGCGCCGATCAGGCGATGGACGCCCTCAGCCAGGAAGTCATGGCGCGCCCAGAGGCCGACAGCGTACGCCTGGCCCAGTACCTGTTGATCAGCAAGGCCCGCCAGCAACTGCTGCAGGTGCGCATCGACGTGCGCGGCTACATTGCCGACAACAGCGCTGCCAACGAGCAGGCCGCCCTGCGCCAGCTGGATGCAGCGTTAGCCGATATCGACAACCTCAAGCGCCAGCTGCCCACCGAAGACGCCCGCCTGCAACAGTTCGAAAGCGCGGTACTGGCCTACCGTGACGCCGTGCGCCAGTTCCGCGACGCGGTCGCCAACATCACCACCTCACGCGCCGAAATGACCGTGCAGGGCGCCGATATCGTCAAGCGCAGCGATGCGCTGTACCAGATCCAGCTGGAACGCCGCGACATCGAGAGCACCCAGGCCCGTAGCCTGCAGGCCATCGCTACCCTGCTGGCACTGCTGGTCGGCATCCTGGCAGCGGTACTGATCACCCGCCAGATCACCGGCCCACTGCGTGAAACCCTGGTAGCGGTGGAAAAGATCGCCAGCGGCGACCTCACCCACCACGCGCGCATCACCCGCCGCGACGAATTGGGCGTGCTTCAGCAAGGCATCGCGCGCATGGGCACCACCCTGCGCGAGCTGATCAGCGGCATCCGTGATGGCGTCACCCAGATCGCCAGCGCCGCCGAAGAGCTGTCGGCGGTCACCGAACAGACCAGTGCCGGCGCCAACAGCCAGAAGGTCGAAACCGACCAGGTGGCCACTGCCATGCACGAAATGGCCGCGACCGTTCAGGAAGTGGCGCGCAACGCCGAGCAGGCCTCGCATGCCGCCACCGGTGCCGACGACGAAGCCCGCGCCGGCGACCGCGTGGTCGGCGAAGCGATTGGCCAGATCGAGCGCTTGGCGGAGGACATGCACCGTTCCACCGAAGCCATGAACCTGCTGCAGCAGGAGAGCCAGAAGATCGGTAGCGTGATGGACGTGATCAAGTCGGTGGCCGAACAGACCAACCTGCTGGCGCTCAATGCGGCGATCGAGGCGGCACGGGCTGGCGAGGCCGGGCGTGGTTTTGCCGTGGTCGCCGACGAAGTGCGCGGCTTGGCCCAGCGCACGCAAAAGTCCACCGAAGAGATCGAAGAGCTGATTGCCAGCCTGCAGCATGGCACCCAGCAAGTGGCGAACGCCATGCAGGGCAGCCGTAGCTTGACCGACAGCAGCGTCGAGCTGGCGCGCAAGGCCGGAGCCTCGCTGGAGAACATCACCAGTACGGTGTCGGGCATCCAGTCGATGAACCAGCAGATTGCGGCGGCGGCGGAGCAGCAGAGTGCGGTGGCTGAAGAGATCAGCCGCAGCATCCTGAATGTGCGTGATGTGTCCGAGCAGACGGCGGCGGCCAGTGACGAGACGGCAGCGTCGAGTGTGGAGCTGGCGCGGTTGGGTGGGCAGTTGCAAATGCTGGTCAGCCAGTTCCGCGTCTGACCTGGGTAACCCGGGGCCGCTTTGCGGCCCTATCGCCGGCAAGCCTGCTCCCACAGGGACCGCACAGGCCTCGTGGGCATCGGCGTCCCTGTGGGAGCTGGCTTGCCGGCGATAGGGCCGGTACAGGTGTCCGCTTACTTGACGATCATCCCCACCCCACGCCCACGCGGATCGGAAGCGGTCTCAAGCTTCGCCCCATCCACCCGGATCGCCTGGATATCGCCCATCTCCCAGCCTTGGTCCTCAAGCACGTAGCCCATCTTCTTCAGCTCATCCGCCACCGGCCCGGTCAGGGGTGCATAGCTGTCAAAGTAGATAGTGTCCTTGGGCAGCAACTGATGGTGCACGCGCTGTGCCGCGACCGCCTTGTCCAGCGGCATACCGTAGTCGTACAGGTTGTTCATCACCTGAAAGATCGAGGTGAAGATCCGCGAACCGCCTGGGGTACCGATGACCAGCTCGACCTTGCCATCACGGGTCATAAGGCTGGGGCTCATCGAGGACAGCATGCGCTTGCCCGGTTCGATTGCGTTGGCATCGCCACCGACTACGCCAAAGGCATTCGCAGCGCCTGGCTTGGCGCTGAAGTCGTCCATCTCATCGTTGAGCAGGAAGCCTGCGCCCTTCACCACCACGCCACTGCCGTAGTCGAGGTTGAGGGTGTAGGTGTTGCTGACCGCATTGCCCTGCTTGTCCACGATCGAGAAATGCGTGGTCTGGTGCGGCTCAAGGCCCGGTTTGACCTTGTCGGTGTCGGAAATGGCCTTGGGGTTGACCTGCGCGGCGCGCTTGGCCAGGTAGTCCTTGGCCACCAATTGGTCCACCGGCACCTTGGTAAAGGCCGGGTCGCCCAGGTAGTCGGCACGGTCAGCGAAAACGCGCTTCTCGATTTCGGCCAACAGGTGAATGTACTGCGCCGAGTTATGCGCTACGCCCTTGAAGTCCGCCGCGCGGTCTTCCTTGATGCCCAACAGCTGGGCCAGGGCGACACCGCCAGAACTTGGCGGTGGTGCGGTATAGACCACATTGCCACGCCAGCTCACCGCCATCGGCTCACGCCATACGGCTTTGTAATCCTTCAAGTCATCCTTGGTGATCAGGCCCTTGTCAGCCTGCATCTGTGCCACCAGCAGGTCGGCGGTCTTGCCCTGGTAGAACTCGCTCACGCCCTTGTCGGCGATGCGTTCCAAGGTCTGAGCCATTTCTGGCTGCTTGAACAACTCGCCGACCTTCATGTTGCCAAAGTAGTCATTGAAGTTGGTCGCAGTCTTGAACATGCCCTGGGCATCGTTGCGGTACTGGTACTGTTTTTCAGCCACCTTGAAACCGTTTTTCGCATAGCCGATGGCCGGGGTCAGCAGCTCGCTCCAGGGCAGCTTGCCGAACTTCTGGTGCGCCTCCCACAGGCCCATCACCGTGCCTGGCACACCCGCAGCGCGAACCCCGACCAGGCTCAGGTTTTCGATGACCTCACCCTTGTCGTCCAGGTACATGTTGCGTGTAGCGGCCTTTGGCGCGACTTCGCGGTAGTCGAGGAAGTACGGCTTGCCGTCGACGAACAGGGTCATGAACCCACCACCGCCAATGTTACCGGCCTCCGGATAAGTCACCGCCAGGGTGAAGGCAGTGGCCACTGCGGCATCTACCGCGTTACCGCCCTTTTTCAGAATATCGGCGGCGACCTGTGCACCATATTGATCGGGTGCAGCCACCGCGCCGCCCTCCAGCGTGGCGGCATAAACCGAGGAACAGCTCAGGATCGCGGCTGCGAGAGCCAGGTACTGGAACGGGACAATACGCATGACACTTCCTTGGTGTTGTTTTTGTTGAGCACTCAGTAAGACCCAAGCGTTTCGACTGTGCAATCAACCGTAGGAAATTTCGCCGCCTGTGGACAGGATCTGTCGCGTTCAGGCAACTCAGCAGGCGTACATCGCCAGCTTGCGCTGGATGAAATCGAGGAAGCACTGGATACGCAGCGCCAGCTGGGTGTTGCGGTAGTACACCGCGTGGATCGGCTGGCGGTAGCCATTGTTGGCCTCGCTCAGCAGCACCTGCAGGCGCCCGGTGCGGATGTCCTCGTGGGTCATGAAGTGCGACAGGCTGACGATGCCCTCGCCGGCCAACGCCAGCTGGCGCAGGGTTTCACCGCTGGAGGCGATCAGCGCCGGGCGGATGCTGAAGCGGTCACCCTGAGCGTGGCGCAGCGGCCAATGGTTGAGCGATTCGGGCTGGCTGAAACCGAGCAGGCAGTGGCTGGCAAGGTCTTCGACCCGCTGCGGCGTGCCGTGCTGCTCAAGGTAGGCCGGGCTGGCCAGCACCTGTACCGGGCTGCACCCCAGGTTGCGTGCGTGCAGGCTGGAATCGGCCAACTCGCCAATGCGGATCGCCACATCGGTGCTTTGCTCCAGCAGGTCGATGATCAGATCATCGGTGTTCAGTTCAAGCTCGATGCCGGGGTACTGGCGACGAAACTCGCCGATCCACGGCAGGATGGCATGCAGCATGAACGGCGCAGCGGCGTTGATACGCAAGCGCCCGCTGGGTGTCTGGCGGTTCATCGACAGACGCTCTTCCATCTCGTTCATCTGCTCCAGAACCTGCCGCGAGCGCTCAAGGAAGTAACGGCCCTCTTCCGTGAGGTCCATGCGCCGGGTGGTGCGGTTGACCAAGGTGGTACCCAGCTTGCCCTCCAGGCGCGACAAGGTGCGGCTGACGGCGGATGGGGTCTGGCCCATCTGCTCGGCGGCAGCAGAAATCGAGCCGCAGTCGATGACGGCGACGAATACCTGGAGTTCTTCGGATCGGGTTTTCACATCTGGGCCTGTGGTTGGTCTGCGCAAGGATTAGATAGCCGCTTGTCGAGGCCACGTCCAGCAGCGCCTTTACCGGCCTCATCGCGGGGCAAGCCCGCTCCCACAGGTTTTGCACAACCATCAGGAACTGTGGAGAACTTGTGGGAGCGGGCTTGCCCCGCGAAGAGGCCGGAAAAGGCAACCTACTGCTGTGCCCTGCCGAACACCTTGTCCAGATGTGCCTCATAAGCAGCCAACGCCGCCGGCACATCCGGGCGCTTCATCACATCCACCGCCAGGTAAGTCGGCAGGCCAGTCATGCCAAGGAACTGGTTGGCCTTGTGGAACGGGAAGTACACGGCATCCACACCTTTGCCTTCGAAGAAGTCGCTCGGGTCATCGAACGCCTGCTGCGGCGCATTCCAGGTCAGCGACAGCATGTACTGCTTGCCGTGCACCAGCCCACCGCTGCCGTATTTCTGCGAGTGGTCCGAACGGGTACGGCCATCGTTGGCGTAAAGGCTGCCATGGCCCGCGGTAAAGACTTCGTCGATGTACTTTTTCACGGTCCAGGGTGCGCCCATCCACCAGCCCGGCATCTGGTACACGATCACATCGGCCCAGAGAAACTTCTCGACCTCGGCCTGCACGTCGTAGCCGCCGTCGATGAAAGTCTGCTGCACATCGTAACCGGCACGGTCCAGGTGAGCGATGGCCGCTTCGTGCAAGGTCGCGTTGAGGCGGCCTTCGGAATGGGCGAACTGTTTACCACCATTAAGCAGAAGGATCTTTTTCATGCTGGCCTCCCGGGCCGAGTGAAAATTTGATGCCGGCAGGTTAGAGGCTCGCGGGGCTGGGATACAGCAATGACGGGGCAAAATACAATTGAGCAGAAGTCACGAATGGGTAAAGCATTATTGCCTTAGAATCGTTTCACCACCCATCATCGAGTAGTGCCCCATGAGTGAGCAGTTCGCCTTCATCCTCAAAGCCAAGACCCGCCCGGAAATGGCTGATGCGTTCGAAACCCTGTTCCGCCCCTACGTCGAGCCCAGCCGCCAGGAACCGGGCTGCATCGAGTACCACATGCTGCGCGACCAGCAGGACCCAAGCCTGTTCGTGTTCTTTGAAGTGTGGGCCGACCAGGCTGCACTGGACGTGCACTCGGCTTTGCCGCACATGAAGGCGTTTTTTGAAAAGCGCATGGACTACCTGGAGCGCGATTTCGATATCCAGCGGGTCGACATGCTCAGTGCCTCGTCCGCTAGCCGTTGATCAGCAAGTGGCCGCCGAGTGCGGCCAGGCCGATGAAAAAGCAACGCTTGAACAGCAGCGCGCTGATGCGCTGACGCAACCACTGCCCGGCCAGCATGCCGAGCAAGGCGGGCGCCAGCATCAGCAGCGAAGCCCCCAACGCCTGGCCCCCCAGGGCATCCTGCCCGGCCAGGCCAACCGCCAGCGCCACGGTTGAAACCGTGAACGACAGGCCCAGGGCCTGGATCATCTGTTCACGGCTCAGGCCCAGGCTCTGCAGGTAGGGCACAGCAGGTATCACGAACACCCCGGTTGCCGCCGTGATCACCCCCGTCATCAGCCCGCAGACCGGCCCTAGCCAACGCTCGTGCGCCGGCGCCAGGTGCAAGCTTGGGCCGAGCAGGCCGTACAACGCATATGCCAACAAGGCCGCACCCAGTGCGTGCGCGGCCCATGGACCACTGTCGATCCCCAACCAGGCACTGCCCAGCAGGGTGCCAATGAAGATCAGCGCCAGCATCGCCCCCAGCCGCGCCAGCAACGCACGCAGGTGCCCGCCGCTGGCCAGTTGCCAAATGTTGGTGAGGGTCGAAGGCACGATCAGCAATGCTGCAGCCTGCGCCGGTGGCATAGCCAGGCCCAGCAGGCCCATGGCGATGGTCGGCAGGCCCAGGCCGATTACCCCCTTCACCGCACCCGCCAGCAGGAAGGTCAGTACCACCAGCAGCGACAATGCCGGACCAATGTTCTGGTAGAAAGCGAGCGAAGTAGTCATGGGCGGATGATGGCCGGTTCCGGGCTGCGGGAAAATCTGCCATATACTCAGCCAGACTCTTGCAATGACAGAGCCACATGCATTTCGACCTGATCGACCTCAAACTGTTCCAGCACACCCTGGAATGCGGCAACATCACCGCCGGCGCCAGCCGCAGCCACCTGTCGCTGCCGGCCGCCAGCGCGCGCATCCGCGCCATGGAGGCATCGCTGGGTATCCCGTTGCTGGCGCGCAACCGCCGTGGCGTGCAGCCGACCCCGGCTGGCCAGGCACTGCTGCAGCATGCACGTCTGATAGGCCAGCAGGTCGAGCGCCTGCAGTTTGATCTGGGCCAGTACGCGCAAGGGCAGCAGGGCCAGGTGCGCTTGCTGTGCAACACAGCAGCACTTACAGAGTACCTGCCGGAGCTGCTGGCCAGCTATCTGGCTGAAAACCCCGGGGTCAGCGTGGATGTGCAGGCGTTGCCGAGCCTGCGCATCGTGCAGGCGATTACCCAGGGCATGGCGGACCTTGGCATCGTATCGACCGCCGCGCCCAATCAACACCTGCAGACCCGCCCGTTTCGCGATGACCCGCTGGTGCTGGTGACACCCTTGGGCCACCCGTTGGCCAGTGAGGCCGCGCCCCGCTTCATCGACAGCCTGGTCCATGGCCATGTCGGGCTGGGCGCCAGTAGCGCGTTGGCGCAGTATCTGGAGGAGCAGGCACTGCGCGAGGGGCGCCGCATGCAAGTACGGGTGCGGGCCGAGGGTTTCGATGGGGTGATCCGCATGGTTGCTGGCGGGGCCGGCGTCGGGGTGGTGCCGCTGGCAGCCGTGAAGCGCTGGCAGGGCGTGTTGCCAATGCACTGGGTGGCGCTGGAAGAGGCGTGGGCCAACCGCAAGTTGCTGGTGTGCGCGCGGGATTTTGCGGCGTTACCGGGCTATGCCGCAGCATTGGTAACCACCTTCACCCGTTGAAGCGGCAGTTCCTGCACAGGAAGTGCATTTTTTTGGCCGGTCGCACACAATCCTCCCATCGCACCACGAAAAAGGATTTCACAGTGGCATCGATCTACCAGCTCAAACCACGCTTCCAGGCCCTGCTGCGCCCGGCAGTCCAGCGCCTTTACGACCGCGGCGTCACCGCCAACCAGGTCACCGTCGCCGCCGCAGTGGTGTCGATCCTGCTGGGCCTGCTGCTGGCCAGCCTGCCCCACATTACCTGGCTGTTCATCCTGATACCGGTCTGGATGCTGCTGCGCATGGCGCTGAATGCGGTCGACGGTATGCTGGCCAGGGAGTTCGGCCAGCAATCCACCCTCGGCGCCTACCTCAATGAACTCTGCGACGTAATCGCCGACGCCGCCTTGTACCTGCCCTTCGCCCTGCTGGCCGGGGTTTCACCAACGCTGGTGGTGCTGCTGGTGCTGTGTGCCACCTTCAGTGAATACGCCGGTGTCATGGGCCCGCTGGCCGGTGCATCGCGGCGTTATGACGGCCCCATGGGCAAAAGCGACCGGGCCTTTGCCTTCGGCGTGCTGGGCACCGGGGTCGCCTTTGGCCTGCTGAACGGCAGCTGGGTCAATGGCTTGCTGCTGGTCATCCTCGCGCTCTCGCTCTATACCCTCTACAACCGGGTTCGCCAGGGGCTGGCCGAAACCCGCTGAGCCCAAAGCCGCCGCAAAAAGGACGTTGATCATGCGCCAAGCGCAAGCGCTGCACTTCTCCACCCATGACGGTGTCGAGTTGCACTACCGTCATTGGCCTGCCACCCGCAACGAGCACCAGCCACGCCGGGCCGTGGTGATGTTCCACCGCGGCCATGAACACGGTGGGCGCATGGCCCACCTGGCCGATGAACTGGACATGCCGGGCTATGACTTCTTCGCTTGGGATGCCCGCGGCCATGGCCAGTCGCCAGGCGCACGTGGCGACAGCCCGGGGTTTGCCACCAGCGTGCGCGACGTGCAAACCTTCATCGAACATATCCAGGCACATCACGGCATCGCCGAGCACGACATGGTGGTGCTGGCGCAAAGCGTCGGCGCTGTACTGATTGCCACCTGGGCCCACGACTATGCACCCAAGGTGCGCTGCCTGGTACTGGCCTCACCAGCGTTCAAGGTCAAGCTCTACGTGCCGTTCGCCCGCCCGGGCCTGAAGCTGCTCAAGGCCTTGCGCGGCAACTTCTTCGTCAACAGCTACGTCAAGCCCCGCCTGCTCACGCACGACCCCGAGCGGGTCATGTCATACGTGGCCGACCCGCTGATCAGCCGGCCGATTTCGGTGACCATGCTGCTGGGCCTATACGAAGCCGCTGACCGGGTGGTGGCGGATGCCCAGGCCATTCAGGTACCGACCCAGTTGCTGGTATCCGGGGCCGATTTCGTGGTCGAGCGCCAGCCGCAGGAACGCTTTTTCGAACGGCTGGGCAGCACGCGCAAGGAAATGCACCTCCTGCCGGGTTTCTTCCACGATACCCTTGGCGAACGTGACCGGGCCCATGCCCTGAAGCGCATCGAGCGATTTGTGGAGCATTGCTTCGCCAGCCCCGCCGCGCTGCCCTCACTGCTCGATGCCGACAAGACCGGCGCCAGTTGCGCCGAAGCCGAAAGCCTGGCCGCACCATTGCCACGCCACTCGCCGCGTGACCTTTACTGGCGCGCTACCCGCGCTGGGCTAAGCCTGGGCAAGGGACTGTCTGCGGGTGTGAAACTGGGCTTTGACACCGGCTTCGACTCGGGCAGCACGCTCGACTATGTGTACCGCAACCAACCGACCGGCAAGGGCAAGCTGGGCCGCCTGATCGACCAGCACTACCTCGACGCCATCGGCTGGCGCGGTATTCGCCAGCGCAAGCTCCACGTCGAAGAGCTGCTGCGCTTGGCCATCAACCGGCTGCGCGAACAACAACGGCCAGTGCACATTGTCGATATCGCCGCCGGTCATGGCCGCTACATCCTCGAAGCCCTGCAAGACCTTGAGCAGTTGCCTGATTCGATCCTGCTGCGCGACTACAGCGAGCTGAACGTGCAGCAAGGCAGCGCGCTGATCGCCGAAAAGGGCCTGGCTGACATCGCCCGTTTCGTCCAGGGCGATGCCTTCGACCGCCAGAGCCTCGCCACGCTGGAACAGCCACCGACCCTGGCCGTTGTATCGGGGCTCTACGAACTGTTCCCCAGCAACCAACTGGTGGGCAATTCGCTGGCCGGCCTGGCCGATGCCGTGGAAGATGGCGGTTATCTGGTCTACACCGGCCAGCCGTGGCACCCACAACTGGAAATGATCGCCCGCGCGCTCACCAGCCACCGAGGCGGCGAGGCCTGGGTGATGCGACGCCGCAGCCAGGCCGAAATGGACCAGTTGGTAGAAGCAGCCGGCTTCCGCAAGCTGGCCCAGCGCATCGATGAATGGGGTATTTTCAGCGTCAGCCTGGCACAGCGGGTGCGCTGAATGAACCCACCACGCGAGCCTGGGCTGGTACGCCGAGGGGTGTGCTGGCTTCTGCTGCTGGGGCCGTTGTTCTTCCTCAGTTACGGGCTGGCGAACAACCATACCGCCGGCCGCAGTGATGTCGGCAGCCTGGTGTTCGGCTGGGAGCGCAGCATGCCGCTGTGGCCTTGGACGATCATCCCGTACTGGTCGATCGACTTGCTCTACGGGCTGTCCTTTCTGCTGCCGCGTACGCGCCAGGAAATGGACCGGCATGCGCTGGCACTGCTCAGCGCACAAGTGATCAGTGTCACCTGCTTCCTGCTGTGGCCGCTGCGGTTCACCTTCGAACGGCCGGAGCTGGGCGGGCTGTTCGGCTGGCTGTTCGATGTGCTAATGGGGTTCGACAAGCCGTTCAACCAGGCGCCTTCGCTGCACATTGCGCTGCTGGTGATCATCTGGACGATGTTTGCCCGGCATGTGCGGCGTCAGCCCTGGCGATGGCTGATGCATGGCTGGATGGCGTTGATCGGGGTGTCGGTACTGACCACCTGGCAGCACCATTTCATCGATGTACCCACGGGGGCACTGGCGGGGTTTGCCTGCGTCTGGCTGTGGCCGTATCAAGGGCGGCTGCCCTGGCAGCAGGTGCACTTTGCACGGGATGCCAAGCGCTGGTGGGTCGCGTTTTGTTATGCCCTGGGCGCAGTGTTGTGCGCAGTGCCTGCCGTTGAATTGAGCGGTGCCTGGTTGTGGTTGGCTTGGCCGAGTCTATCGCTGGCGCTGGTTGCGCTGAATTATGCCGTGTTCGGTGCAGGCGGGTTTCAGAAAGGCGCCGATGGGCGCTTGTCGAGCGCGGCCATATGGCTGCTGACACCGTACCTGGTCGGAGCGTGGGTCAATTCGCGGCTCTGGACCTGGCACCACCCGCAGGCCGATGAGGTGTGCGATGGCGTGTATCTGGGGAGGGTCCCTGGGCGCAGCACGCCGTTCGCCGCAATTGTCGATTTGTGCGCCGAGCTGCCGTGCGCTGTCAGCCGCCCTGCTGCGCACATTTGTGGGAGCGGCGTTGTGTCGCGAAAGGGCTGCGCAGCGGCCCCGGCGATGTCTGCCGCAAAGCTGAAAAACCGGGGCCGCTTCGCGCCCCTTTCACGACACGAGGCCGCTCCTACAACGGCCGCGCCAGCCTTTGAGTATCAGTGTTTCCCTACCCTGGACCTGATAGCGCCGGACGTTGCCCTTTTACAGCAGGCCGCCGACGCCATCGAACGCCTGCGCGCCCAAGGCCCCGTACTGGTCTGCTGCGCTCTGGGCTATTCACGCAGCGCCAGCGCCGTGGCCGCCTGGCTGCTGCTCTCCGGCCGCTGCAGCGACGCCCAGCAGGCCGAAGCACTGATCCGCAAAGCCCGCCCCGGCATCGTCCTGCACCCGGCACACCGCCGGGCCCTGCAACAGCTTGGAGCACAGCCATGAACCTGCGGGTGGTGGCCTGCCTGCTGGGCCGCGGCAAACAGCTGGAACGCGTGTCCGACGGGTTCACCCTGCTGGCCCTGGCCTACGGCCTTGCGCCGTTGCTGGGTGCGCCCCTTCAAACGCTGGCCAGCTTGCTGTGCGGCGTGCTGCTGGTGCTTGGCGTAGTGCACAAGTACTGGGCCATCCGCGTGGCCATGGATGCCGAACTGTTCACCCACCTCGCCAGCAGCAACCACCTGGCAGCGGACACCCAGGCCCTGGACCGCGCCCTGTTCGAGCTGAAACTGAAACCGCAGGCCACGGACGCCCGCGCCTGGCCTGAACGCAGCCAGGCCGCGTTGGGCCTGTTGCGCCGCCAGGCAGTGTGCCTGGGCCTGCAGTTGTCGCTGGCCTTGGCTACCCTGCTGACACTGCCTTTGAAGGGATGACCACCGATCCATGCTCGCCAACCTGACCGCCTACCTCATCACCTCCGCCGCCCGCCTGATCACGGGCGCCCGCGCCCTGTGGCTGGGTTGCACGCCGCTGCCAGTGCAGCGCCTGTACTTCGCCAACCACAGTAGCCACGGTGACTTCGTATTGCTGTGGGCTTCACTGCCGCAGCCCTTGCGCAAACGCACCCGCCCGGTGGCCGGCGCGGACTACTGGGCCAAGCCGGGCATCCGCGATTTTCTCATTCGCAAGGTGTTCAACGGCGTATTGATCGACCGCCAACGCAGCGAAGGGCAAGGCAGCCCGCTACAGCCGATCCTTGAAGCCGTGGCCCAAGGCGACTCGCTGATCTTCTTCCCGGAAGGCACGCGTAACCTGGGTGACGAGCCACTGATGCCGTTCAGGAGCGGGTTGTACCACCTGGCCGCGGCCCATCCCGATGTCGAGCTGGTACCGGTATGGATCGCCAACCTCAACCGCGTGATGCCCAAGGGCCGTGCCCTGCCCCTGCCGTTGCTGTGCACACTGAGCTTTGGCGAACCACTGCACCTGCACGCTGACGAAAGCAAGCAGGCCTTTCTCGAGCGGGCCAGCCAGGCCCTGCTGAACCTGGCCCCGAAGGATGCCTGAGATGGACGACAACACCCTTTCCCTGTTCGCCGGCATCGGCGCCCTGCTGCTGCTCGCCAGCGTGACCGGCCGCCTGCTCAAGTGGCGCGCCGGCCCGGCGCCACACGCGGTAATCGACAACCTCAACGCCCGCATCAACGCCTGGTGGGTGATGGTGCTGGTAATCGGCATTGCCTTCCTGTTCGGTAAATACGGCGTGATCGTGCTGTTCTATGGTGTGTCGTTCTACGCCCTGCGCGAGTTCATGACCCTCACCCCGACCCGGCGCAGCGACTACCCGGCGCTGGTGGCAGCGTTTTATGTGGCACTGCCGGTGCAGTACGTGCTGATCGCCATGGACTGGTACGGCCTGTTCAGCATCTTCATCCCGGTGTACCTGTTCCTGCTGCTGCCGATTTTGGCCAGCTTCGGCGGCGATACCACGCGCTTTCTCGAACGTGCGTCGAAGGTGCAGTGGGGGCTGATGATCGCGGTGTACTGCGTATCGTCGGTGCCCGCCTTGATGACCCTGGACATCCCCGGCTACGAGGGGCGGAACCTGCTGCTGATCGCCTGGTTGATCCTGGTGGTGCAGATCAGCGACGTGCTGCAGTACGTGTGCGGCAAGCTGTTTGGCAAGCACAAGGTGGCCCCCAACCTGTCACCGTCCAAGACCGTAGAAGGGTTGGCCGGCGGCGTGGCACTGGCCACCCTGATCGGCGCCCTGTTGTGCTGGATCACCCCGTTCACCTTCTGGCAGGCCGCGCTGATGGCGTTGGCGGTCAACGCCATGGGCTTCTTCGGCGGGCTGGTGATGTCGGCGATCAAGCGCGACCGCGGGGTGAAGGACTGGGGCCACATGATCGAAGGCCACGGCGGCATGCTCGATCGCATGGACTCGGTGTGCTTTGCCGCGCCAGTGTTCTTCCACTTTGTGCGGTACTGGTGGGCGTAGCGAATATCAAACGTCTGGCATAGCGCGACCAGACAGCTGGACGTCGAGCCCAGGCAACTGCGGCTCGGCCGATGGCCCTATGGTGACCCGTCATTCAGCCAGTCACCAGGAGTTGCCACATGTCCGATTTCATCACCGTCCTGCGCGAAACCTGCCCGACGCCGGTCGTGGACGCCACCAAGTGGAAGCGCATCGGCGGCGATCCGCACACCGTCAACCTCAATGCCTACCTGTCGGCCGACGGCAGCAAGATCATGGGCACCTGGATCTGCACCCCGGGCAAGTTCGAGGTCAACTACGAGAAGTGGGAGTTCTGCCACTTCCTCGCTTAGTTAAACCAAAAATATCCCAAAACCACCAAAAATACGTTATCAACTTGTTTTTCTTGAGCTTTTTTTGGGAAGAATTCTAGGATACCCAAACGTCCTTTTCCTAAATCGAAGCCACCGGTAAGGCCCTTTGCTACTCTCCCCTCTCCAAGGTCAACACTTTTTCAATCGCATCTCTGAATCCCGGTTTTTGAATGATGCGGCCCTTGGAGTCCGAAACCTCGCCACGAGGCCCGATTATCTGTCCCATCTGACGCAGATTATCCTCATCGATTGCAAACCTCAGCGCCGATATTTCAACCTCCCTCAGCCGAAAGTATGTTTCAGGTGTTTTTCCTTCAACCGCACCTAAAAAAATGGGCGTCATGCCACTAGAAAGCTGTCGACGCATCTTTGATTTTAACGCCTTCAACTCCTTTACCAGCAAAGAAACATTTAACTTCAGCACCGGATCTTCGATACTCAAGACCCAAGATAATGCATCAGAGAATTGATGCGTTGGAGCTGGCATCGATGCTTGTTTCCAAGCATGGATTAGCAATCTGTAATGTTCCCCTGTCGGATTCACAATCGATTTTTCACTGGGTACTGCCAACCCGCGAGCTTGTCCCATAGCCAGCAGAGCTCTGTATGAGAAGTCCTTTACCTCAAGGCTCGCAGCAATCTTACAAGCTTCGTTGATCGCCTCCAGACTTCGACGACGTCGAGAGTCACTTGCTTCGAATATCAACCTTTCAAATACCACTTCTGGAAGCTCACTCGTCATTCTCGTCTCCATGCGCACCAGAGGTAAGCGATACGTAATTCGAAAAAATCGCCTTGATTTCGGATGTTATGGGAGTCAAACCAGCTTGATATTCATCAACATCCAATATCATTAACTTCCCTGAGATCAAATTATCGATTCTTTCCCAAGAATGCAGACGACTCATCAGCAACGAATTTAACTGATTGCATGCAGCAAGCTTTTGCGCATTTGTAAGCTTATACATTGCTGGCCGCAACCCGTTATTAGCTGCCATCCTGTCGATCATTTCTGAAATCAATGGTAAGGCACGAGATGGGTTCGCAGATCTGTAAATAGTTGCATTTTGACAGATTTCGGATAGCAGATGGTAGGTCGACTCTGAGGCCCTGAAGCTCATCTCCTTCAGGTCTTCCGAGACAACTAACTTAAGCTCTGCCTCACTATTTTCTGACTCAGTGTGATCTATTGCTTTTACGCAATCCATTACGTAGCGATTAACAGCCCCATAGTCACGTAACAACACTTCGAGCTTTGCTGCACTTTGTTGCTGTTGAGCGACTGAACGTTTACGGTCCAGCTCCCGATCAAAAGATAGATCTTTGATGCTCGCATCGTACCAGGCGCTTTCCAACTCATCCAGTTCAGCTGTATAAGCTTGATATCTACCGCTTTCATCATGAATTTCAAGAGCCATCTCATTCGCCAATGAAACCAATCCTCCTAAGAATGCTATCCCTGAAACAAAGAAACGGCAACGAGGACAATTTTTCTGTCCTAAATACCCAGCTTCAACTGCGGCATATACATTCTCAATGAGATCACCACCTATATTGCAGGCGGCAGCCGACATCGGGCATATTCCCCAATCAAAAATTACGTTTGCAGATTTTGTCGATGATTTTTCGAAAAAAATTCTATTCCCGTCAGTTGCAATCAAATTCCTAGCTTGCGATTGCAAGCCATTGGCAAGCACGTTTCGCACCAAATCATCACAGGCGGTATATTCAGCACGCTTCTCGGCCTCTTGCATAGGCCTCCGCATTTGGTGTTCCTTAAGACTCACATAGTGAATGGTCATGACGAGCGCTGCATGCCCAACCAGCTTCGACACTATATGTATCGGCGCATCCCCGTCCGCTATATAGGCGGTGATGAGGCTAACCCTCAAGCAGTGAGGAGTGTAGTCACTTAGGTAACGAGGTCCGTACTGACTGTTTTTCCTGGCTAGATCTTCCCCACCCCGTTGAATGAGATAAAGTAGCTTAGGCAATGTGGTCTGGAAGGCCGTTGCCGTTGTAATAGGCTGACCCGTTTTATCTTGTCGAAAAAGAAAGCATTGGCTACCCCGAGATTTCAAAATCTCACTATTGACCTCTGTGTGTGTTTTTATCGAAGTCCATGGCGTTGGGTAATCAAGCGGTGCATATCTTTCCTGCCAGTCCCTCAATACCAACAACCAATACGCCAAATCCTCTGGAATCCATTCGACTTCGTATCCTTTATCACGAGCACCAGTTTTATTGGTTGTGCAATAGAACTTCGGATATCCATTTACTCCTTTTTGAACTGCCGCCTGAGGTGTACTGTTCCTGGTGCCACGCGAAGCAAGATGCCCAGTATTCTTCCTCCACTCAATTGTACCAGTTTCCATGTCAACAACTCCTACCTCTCGGTCAGCCTCTCCGCTATCCAGCCACAGAATCTGTTGCCCCCGTAAGGGAAACCTTAGCAAGGTATAAAGCGCTACAAATCGAACCGGAGACCATACCTGATACACAACTACTCTACGCCGTTTCCCATCAACAACCCGCTCAATTCGCTCAAGCTTTCGCCATACCGTATGAGGATCATCGACATCAATTTTCGAAAATTGGACATCAAGCCAATCTCCGCGGCTATCGAAGAACTCTTGGAGATGCTCTAACTGGCTTAGGGACACGCGTCGTGATAGGGACATCTCATAATCAGGAACGAGGTAGTTTCTAGCTCTCAAAATATACTCGTAACCAAGCGAGGGTTTATTCGTCTGACCTAGTTTAGAATAGCCCAAACCTTTGGCAAATCCGGCTAGGATGCTAGAAAACGGATTTCTGAAGTCGTTTAGTACGACGCTCTCATACCCATCGACATCTGTACATTCTTCGTCGAGAACCCACTGAAAAAATGTCGAAATTGACGTGTGTATCTGCTGCCTCAGCGACTCTGCCTGAGACTCAATCAATGATATATACAGCGCAGCATTAAACTTATTAGCCCTTAATAATAAAAATTTTGGATCATCAGGTAAATTTAATTCGTGGAAATATCCGTTTATCAGCACCCTCAACGCCATGCGACGTATTGCATAATTTGTTTGAAATCTCAAATATTTCTCATATACATCGCACAAGCATGGGTAGCTATCTGAATAATCAGGAGCTATTTCCAGCGAAAGAAAGTCTTGTATACTGATCCAGCCTTTGTGCTTGAAGGCTCGATAGGGAGCACTCGGCAGCCGAGGATCCTGCTTATATCCGTCTCTATACTCGGCATATGACTTAAATCCAAAATTTGCGACAGCTTTTTTTGCTTCTTCATATGTTTTGTAATTCCTGTCGCGCTCAACCCCAAGGAAATTTGGCCATCCTGGCCATGGAAGAAAGTGACTCTTAGGATCGCACGGAAGACGAGTATCCAGTTTATATTTAGCTCTATAGTCAGACGCACTTATTATCCCCAACCGCTTAGCAGCGGCGCTAGCCTCGGCCAAATCACTATAAAAAAGCGGCTTAAAGAAACGAAACAAAAACTTCCAACTGACCCAGCCTTTAGAAGCGTACTCCGACCAAGGCGCACAGGGTAATTTTTTGTCTTCCTTACGCCTAACCAAATACTCTTTTTTACTCGTAATTCCCAATTTATGCACCGCCTGCTCCATCTCTGAATAGGTCGGATAAAATTTAGACTTCTGCCTATCAAAAAAATCATACCAATTAGTCCAGCCGCGGCCAGAATAAGCCTTTTCAGGGCTAGATGGGAGCCGGGGATCTTCGTAATATCTTTTCCGATAATCCGGAACACTCACAATCCCCAGCTTTTTTGTCGCTTGCTTAGCCTCTTCATAGCTCGCGTATATAGCAACCAGCTCATCTGAAAGGAACGCCCCCCACCCTTCCCAACCTGTTTTCGCGTAGACTTCATTTGGATTACACCTCAGTTTTTTATCGGCTAAGTAACGGTTTTTATATTCTTTCCTGTTGTGTACGCCTAGCCTTCTAGCTGCGCTTTTTGCTTCTTCATAGGTTGGATAAGCTTTCTCATAATCGTCCTGGAAGAAATGCCTCCAAGATTTGCATTCATCGTAATACCGTACGGGATCTGAAGGCAGGCGTGAGTCTTCCTTATAACGAGCCACGTATTCTTGCTGAGTTGAAACACCTAGAAACCTCGCTGCAGCCTGAGCTTGCGACAACGATTCGTATAAGTCTGGCTTTGCCTTATTCAGAAACACATACCAACAATCCCATCCTTTCCCCGCAAAGAAAACTGGGGGATTTGATGGCAATCCCGGATGCTCCTTGTATCGACTCCTATATTGACCGGCAGTACATATGTCAAGCGCGGCAATTATTTGACAAGCCTCATCATAGCTACAATAAGATTCTTTTGGCATCTTTACTCTCATGCACTTTAGTTTATTGCGGCGGCGAACGTAAAGCGTAGTTCAATATATCGCCACTTTCCACCACTCTCAGACCATTTGTAAATGGCAGGCTAGAAACATCGACCATCTGAGCTGATAACCAGATAAAAATACAGCTTAATGTTCACCTTCATTTGGATAGCCCCAGACAGAGATTCGCAAACAGGCATATTAATGTCGGGCACAGACATCTCTCATCTGACGTATTTTGTGATGCTACTAAAACATCATCACCACACGAACATATTCTATGAAAGACCTAATCGTTGTACTGCGCGACACCTCCCCTTTACCAGTTCTTGACGCATGCACCTGGGAACGGCTATCAGGCGAACCTCACACTGTCAATCTGAACTCGTACACATCGGAAGATGGATCGAAGATAATGGGCACATGGATATGCACGCCCGGTAAATGGCGCGTGGCCTATACCAAATGGGAGTACTGCGACTTCCAAGAAGGTTATTGCGTGATTACCCCCGATGGTAAGCAGCCACTTCACCTCAAAGCAGGCGACAAATTTATTATTGAGCCTGGCTTTTCCGGAACTTGGGAAGTAGTAGAGACCGTACGCAAATATTTTGTATTCTCTTAAATGTCAAATGGCAGCGCCGCGCCATCGCGTCGGCGCATGACCATGATCGCGGATCTGAAGGACGAACAGACGTCACGCCTTCGAATTCTGCCAAGCGGGACATAGATGCGGAAGACTTTGTGCGGTGCAACCTCACGACTGGCTCAGTGTTGAGTGAAGATGGCCCGGGAGGAACAGGGCGATCTTCTGGAGCTGACTCAAGCCTGAGGAGGCCTGTTGTAAACCACTTTTTTTCACTGTAAACCACAGTGGTTTACAGTGAAAAAAAGTGGTTTACAACGTAGCTACGACACGCGCTCTGGCGACTCCCCAGGCCAACGCGCTCGTCATTGATTCGTTCGGCCGGGTGTCGAACGCTTCCTCATACAGCGCGGTTCCCGACGGCGCGTACACACCGATAAACAGCTGCGTTGCGCCTATCCGCGAAAGCCTTACCTGCACGTCGAGATAAGATCCGTCATTCAGGATCTCTTCGTGGGTCCGGTGATGAAGCGTAGGATCTGCCCAGCTCCAATAAACATCTCCGCGCAAACGCATGCAGCCCCCTGCAACCGATGGATAGCGATGGATAGCGATGGATTCCAAGCTAGCCAAAGCGAGGCGGCAATCAAGCCGATCTAAGCTGTTTGTGAGTCGCGCCCGACAAGTGACCACCTTGGAGTGACTTCGAACAGCCCCAATCGATTACGCAAAGCAGAAGACTCACGACGCGGTCCGATTGATCAGCGAGACGGTCGGGAGGGTTTGCACACAGCCAAAAAAAAGCAGCTCCCGAGAGCTGCTTTTTTCTTACTCCCCCTTTTTGTGCTTGTGGGGTTTCAGGTCCGGATGGTCCTTCTGCTTTTCAGGGGTGACTCGCTGCCTTTTGTCCGGAGTGCCATCTTCATTGGTGCGCTTTGGGCCTGGCTTGATGCTCATGCAAAACTTCCTTTTCCGCTTGGGTTGTTGAATGCAGCTATGTAATTAGTCCAGCTTCTCTCAGCTGTCAAAGCAGGCTGGTGCAGAACCGCCTGGCCGATGATCCGGTCCACATCGAACATTCAGAGGCCAGAATAAGAGCCTCCGACAACGGGCTTGCAAGGGGCTGTGAAATCCAGCGCTGAGCGATACGAAGACGTCTGGACGTTCATCATGCCGAGCACGGTGTGGAACAGGTTGTCGTGGCTCAGCGGTGACGTGGTTTGAGCTTTCAAACAACCCACGTTGACCTTTTCGCTCTTCGCGAGCGAGTCAGACATCCAAAGTACCAACGGCACCTTTGTTTGCTCGTCAGGAGCCATCGCGTAAGGCAGCCCGTGCAGATAGAGCCCACCCTCCCCCAGCGATTCGCCATGGTCCGAAACGTACATCAGCGCAGTGTCGAACTTGGTGTTGGCCGCCAGGATATCGATGAGATTTGCAGTCACATAATCGGTGTAGAGGATTGAGTTGTCGTAGGCATTGACCACCTCCTCCTGCTTACATTTGTCGAGCTCGTTGGTCTCGCACACCGGTGCGAATTTCT
The DNA here is from genome assembly GCF_900187545.1 of Pseudomonas sp. Irchel 3F3. Classification (NCBI taxonomy): domain Bacteria; kingdom Pseudomonadati; phylum Pseudomonadota; class Gammaproteobacteria; order Pseudomonadales; family Pseudomonadaceae; genus Pseudomonas; species Pseudomonas sp. Irchel 3F3. The sequence continues at coordinate 473,267 of NZ_FYDS01000005.1, forward strand.
TGAATTGCGAGGGGTAGCGCTTGTAGTAGGCCGGGCCGTGACTGCCTTTGTAGTGGAGCACCAGGACAGCATCGCCTTCCTGGCGCTTGATGAAGTCTTGCATCTCCGTGAGCAGCACCCCGTCCTTACACTCCTCGCTGGTGCACAGTTGGGAATCCGCGTGAGAGGCAGCCTTGTGGTTGGGAACCCTGTCGCAGACCCCTTTGCACCCCGAGTTGTTGTCAGTCCACATGACACTGATGCCAGCGCGTTGAAGCACGTCGAGCAGCCCTTCTCGGCTCTTGGCCAAGCCATCTTTGTACTGGGCCTTACCCACGTCCAGGAACATGCATGGCAGCGAGACCGCGGTAGCGGTACCGCAGGAGCTCACGTTCGTGAAGCTAATGACATTTCGCTTTTCTAGTTCCGGATTCGTTTCACGGGAGTAGCCGTTGAGGGAGAAGTTGGCGGAGCGAGCGGTCTCTCCTACTGCCAGTACCAGCAGCCTGGGTTTACGAGCCGCACCCTGTCGATTAACTACCGCATCAGTACCAATGGCCGTCAGCGTTTTAGGTGAGGCCAGCTGACGCTTCAGGTATCCATGGCCAGCCGCAAACAAGTTGGTAGGTACCAGGATCAGCCGGATCTCCCGATTATTGCGCAGCAAGGAGGCATACGACTGGTACTGACTCAACGCGATGCCAGATAAGGTCAACAGAGCGAGCGACAGAGCAATGAACCTGCTGACCAAAGCTTTGGCCCAAGACTTGCGCCGGAGGGGAACCCGGGCGATCAGGTAGACGGGCAACACCCCAACCATTGCGACCCAAAGACCGAGCTTCCAATTCAGCAGCTCGGTTGCCTCAGCGACGTCGGTCTCCACAACGTTGGTGAACATTGTGTAATCGATCACGATGCCGTAGGCATTCATGAAGTAACTCGCGAAAGACGCGCTGATCAGTACCAGACACAGCAAGGGTTTGGCCAGCCGCCCCCATGACAGCAAGCTCAGCACGGAAAACACCCACGCGAACACTATGACTGGGAGGCTAGCCGCTAGCAGCCAGTTCACTTCGTCGGTTTTGAATACCAGCTTCCAGAGCACATTCCAGAGCTCAGCATTCGCGAATAGCAGTAACCAAAAAGTTACCAGGCCGATTAGCAGATTAGTACTGATTCCTTCCTGCCGGGCATTGCGAATAGCAAAGATCCATTTGCTTAACAGGGTGTAAACAATGGATTTTGAATGTGTCATTATCAAACTCTGAGAGGCTGCTTATCCATGGCGTTCGCTATGGAGTTAGCGGGAGCAGCTATGCAAACCATCGACAGATGCTGAGCGATTGCGCAATGTGCGGAGCGCCAGAGGCCTTAGGTCCCTTGGCGTTGGAGACGCTTAGAATGTGTGAGGCATAGGGATAAAAGAGAAATAAATCTTGCTGAGCGCATTATTTCTGGCACTTGATAACGACACGATGACCTCGTGATTACAATGCTGACAGAAATACAATAACTGCTGTTTTGATTGCCATGATTCGCGCTATGATCAAAATTAGGGGAGCACTGCCCATTCAGCGCAGAGCACCGCTCAGCTAGATAAATTTAACTTCACAAACAAAACGGCTTTGTTTTGTCGTAGGCTAATTCTGAACTTTCACTTGAACTTATAAGTCTTTCTTGCGAGCAGAACATTATTTTCAACTTTTGCTCGTTAATATGTCACCCATCAATGAGGGGCGAATACCATGAGCTTTTTCAAAAATTTCCTGGGCGGACACCATGGCCGTGGAAACCACGGCGGAGGCAAGCACCACAGCGGAGGACATGGGGCCGAGCAATATGACCGCCATGGCCGGCAGCAGGGCTGCGACGGCGGCAACCAGGTGTATGACGGCGGGCGCCCTGCCACTCCAGCCCCCATTAAAGATCTGCAGGCCTGCAGACAGTGCCGGACGGCCAACGATGCGTCAGCACGCTTTTGTCTAAACTGCGGAACACCACTATCGAGTGGTTGCACCGCCTGCGGCTCGTTGCTGAGTGCAGGAGCAAGATTTTGCAGCCAGTGTGGCCAAGCGACGCTCTGAGGCTAGGCAGACAGGAAGGCCAACGAGACCACAACCCTGCGCAAGGAGAAATACGTGGGTTCAAATCATGACCATGGCAGCGCTGCAGTACGCGAGGGGCATCAGAAGAAGCTAATCATGGCGCTCGCCTTGACTGGCAGCTTCATGATTGCAGAAGTGATCGGTGCGTGGATTACCGGCAGCCTGGCGCTGCTGTCGGACGCATCTCACATGTTCACAGATACTGCCGCCTTGGCGATATCACTGATTGCACTTCAGATAGCCAAGCGGCCGGCGGATCAAAAAAGAACCTTCGGCTATGCGCGTCTGGAGATTCTGGCTTCGACGTTCAATGCCGTGCTGCTCTTTCTCGTGGCGATGTACATCTTGTACGAGGCCTACCAGCGCTTCTTCATGCCGGCGGAGATCGCTACCGGAGCGATGATGTGGATCGCAATCGCCGGCCTGATCATCAACCTAATCTCGATGCGCCTTCTGGCATCAGCGAGCAACGAAAGCCTCAACGTCAAAGGAGCCTACCTCGAAGTTTGGAGCGACATGCTCGGCTCGCTAGGCGTAATCATCGCGGCGCTCATCATCCGCTTCACCGGCTGGACCTGGGTCGACACGATTGTCGCTGTGGCAATCGGCCTTTGGGTACTGCCGCGGACGTGGCAGCTGCTTCGCGAAAGCCTGGAAATCCTCATGGAGGGTGTGCCGAGGGGGCTCGACGTTACGGCAATCGAGGCCACGATCCTCGGGGTAGATGGCGTCACGGACGTACATGACTTGCACGTCTGGGCCGTCAGCAGTGGCAGCAACGTGATGACGTCGCACGTTGTAATACGGGATTCTGCAGATGGGGATGCTGTGTTGGCGGCCGTCGTGGAAGCTGTCAGCGATGCATTTGAAATCCATCACTGCACCATCCAGATCGAGCGGGCAGCTTTCCACGAGAGCGTTCCCTCGCCTTCGCACTGATCGATCGGTAAACACCATGCAAACACATCACCCTCCTGGCTGAGGGTGATGCTGCAATAGAAATGCGGTGAGGGATGGCGTAAACGGCAGGAGCGCTTCGAGAGGGGTTGGTGAATGGCTTCGCCTGCCCCCTTCCACAACCTCCAGAAGGCTCAGCGATGGCTTGGATCATCACGAAGTACCTACTCACTGCCGGTATAGTGATTCTCGTATCAGAGCTGGCGAAACGCAGTGACAAGCTGGGCGGCCTGGTCGCCGCCCTACCCTTGGTCACGGTGTTGACGCTGGTCTGGCTCTATTTGGAGAACCAGAGCATGGAGAAGATCTCCAACCATGCCTGGTACACGTTCTGGTACGTGCTTCCGACCCTGCCGATGTTTATCGCTTTTCCGTTGCTGCTACCTAAGCTCGGCTTTTGGCCGACACTGATCAGCAGCATCCTCATCACAATGGCCAGCTTCGGGGGCTTCGTCATACTGCTGCGCCGGTTCGGCATTGAGCTTCTATGATCCGGTGGCCGTAGGGATCATCTTGATGAGTCTTAACGGCTATTAACGCACTCGCCCTTCACCAGGTAGCGAACCATGTGCAGTTCGCCTTTCGAGTCTTCGTAGGTCATCATGCTTCTTACATTCCCGCAGTACCGCACGCTGGGTGATACATACACCAACTTACCAACGTCCAGGTCCATGCCGTAGGCGTAGTCTTCTAGTTGAGGCATGGGCTTTTTTACGCGTTGAGCATAATCCGCAGTAGCCTCTCTAGCAGAACGCTCTATGCGTTGATTGATCTCCATACCGCTTTGGGCATTGGCTGTTAGTGATGTTAAGAGCATAAACACGGCGATCGCTGATACAGTAGTGTTCATAAGAAGTCCCTTAATAAAAAAGCGCCCGTAGGGGGGCGCTAAAATTCACCTACCAAAGGAGCGTATGGTTTACAGGTGAATGCACTGGCGCGAACAACTGCTCGATGCTCTTGCCAAGCTGCTTTGAAATGAGACATTTTCCAAAGCAGCGATGCCTCTTCCGCTCCCCTTAAACTAGCAAAGGAGGCTAACACCAAGATGATCGCGCAATTACAATTTGGACATGTAATAGATTGTAAGATAATTATTCGAGAGAATATCGAATCGCCACGTGAACTAATTTGCAGAAAGGCGCTGCGGTTTGCGGCCGTGCATGGGGTCTGCCTGCGTGGCGCCCTCGACCCAAGGCCAGTACCAGTCCTTGTAAGCTAACGACCGAAATGCTGCCTGTCCTGGCCGATCCCACCTGCCAGGCGAATCTGTCATACACCGCCGCAGGCCCCAGAATCCGCTATGCTTAGGGGTGGAGCCTGCATGACTGTCAGAAATCTTGCGGCTACATTACAAATTTGTAGGATTTCGCCGCGGCCAGCTTCTTCGCGTTAAGATTCAAGCGTCTTCAGGTGACCCGGCGTATGGACAGAGGTAGCGACTACCACATGCCATACCCTCAGCCAAACTTTCGAACAGCCTGCAACCATAATCTTGGCGGATTAGGCCAACTCCTTCCTCACACCTTGAGATAAGTTATGCGCGTTCTAGTTGTGGAAGACGAAATTAAAACTGCCGAATATCTTCAGCAGGGCCTATCCGAAAGCGGGTATGTCGTAGATATCGTGCACAACGGTGTAGATGCCCTGCACTTGTTCAACACTAATGTCTATTCGTTGGTCCTCCTGGACGTGAACCTCCCGGGTATCGACGGTTGGGACCTGCTGGAAACCATCAGGAAAACCAGCCGGGTTCGCATCATCATGCTGACCGCCCGCGGTCGCATCAATGACAAGCTCAAGGGCTTGGACGGCGGCGCGGATGACTACCTCGTGAAGCCCTTCGAATTTCCAGAGTTGCTTGCTCGCATCCGCTCGCTGCAGCGCCGTGGCGATGAATTAGTCGAGAAGAGCTCACTTAAAATTGCAGACCTGGAACTCGACTCGGTGCGCCACCGGGTCTTCCGCGGCGGCACTCGCATCGATCTCACTACCAAGGAGTTTGCGCTCCTGCACCTGCTCATGAGCAGAACGGGCGAAGCGCTGACTCGTTCCCAAATCATCTCGTTGGTGTGGGATATGAATTTCGACTGCGACACCAATGTCATCGATGTCGCCATCCGGCGCTTGCGCTCGAAAATCGATGACCCGTTTGAAACCAAGCTCATTCACACGCTTCGTGGCGTTGGGTACGTTTTTGAGGAACGCGCATGAGGCCATTCAGCCTGGCTGCAAAGCTGGGGTTAAAAGTTGGGTTGATGAGCGCAGCATTGCTGCTTCTGTTCGCCACCTTCGGCTATCTGATGGTTGGCAAGGCTCTGGAAAGAAATGCCAGAGCGGATCTGGAAGTAAAGATGGCGGGGATGGCGCACAACCTGTCCACCATCCCGGACATCTCCGGCGTCAACGCGGATGCGCATCAGCTTGTCGATTTGGTCATGGGCCACAACAACCTGTATGTGAGCATATTCGACACCTCACAGAATCAGACTCCCCTGCTCTCGATTGGCTCGAAACAGGTCAATCTGGAGGTGCACAAGTTTCAGCCGGCAGCCCAGCCCAAAGAGCACGAATGGCGGGATACGCAGGACCGTCCTTTGCTAAGTGCTTCTCGGATCATGCGCTTGGGAGATGGAACAGAGGTCAGCGTCTATATGACCATGGACCAGTCATCCAGTGAGGCACTGCTTGATGCGTTGCTGACTTGGGCCTTGATGATGTCTCCCGTCATCCTCGCGCTGATCCTGGCCATTGGCTGGTGGACTGTGCGCAGAGGCCTGCTGCCGCTGACCAAGTTCCTCAAGATCGCGTCGAAGATCTCAACCGAGAGCCTCGACCATCGCCTTCCAACTGATGGGATGCCGGCAGAACTCAAAATGCTCGCCGACGGGATTAACATCATGCTGGCTCGCCTGGATGATGGGGTTCAGCAGCTATCGCAGTTCTCTGACGACCTCGCTCACGAACTACGGGCACCGCTCTCCAACCTGATGGGCAAGGCCCAGGTTGCCTTGACCAGAGAGCGATCACTTTCCGAGTACCGGGAGGTTCTGGAGTCGTGCACAGAAGAGTTGGACCGCATGAGCCGCATGGTTTCCGACATGCTGTTCTTGGCCCAGGTCAGTCACCCAGCATCCATGGTGGAATTCGAACCCGTGTCCCTGGTCGACGAGGTTCAGCGCGTGTGCGACCTCTTCAGCATTTCGGCAGAGGAAGGCGAGATCCAGTTGCAGATCTCTGGTAGTGATGATGTGGTACGCGGGAACCGTCTGATGGTTCAACGGGCCGTCTCGAACCTCGTGTCGAATGCGATCCGCTACTGCCCTCGCGGCCGCACGGTCTACGTGAAGGTACAGCATAGTGCGAGCGGTACGACGTTGAGTGTTGGAAACCCCGGCCGCGGGATCGCCAAGGAACACCATGCGCACTTGTTTGAGCGGTTCTACCGCGTGGACAAGAGCCGAGCACGGAGCGAAGGCGGTACCGGTCTTGGCTTGGCCATCGTGCAGTCGATCATGAGCCTGCACCAAGGGTCGGCGAGCGTGGAGGTGACCGAAGAAAACTTCACCTGGTTCCACCTTCACTTTCCTGCAGCCCAGTTGATGCAGCCGGCAATGAACGCTGCTTAAACCGCGCAGACATGAATAGGCCCGTCCATCGACGGGCCTTTTTGTTTGCCTCAATGCATCAGTGCCGGAGGACCACAGGGTCCATGGGCGACCGCAGAATCACCGACTTGATGATCTTCTGCTCGTCAGGATTGGCATTCTTCCACAGGTGGGAGAAGTACTGAGCATTCACTTTCTCTTGAGCACTTACGCTGCCGGCGGCATCGATCAGGCGCATGGTCGAGTAGACACAGATCAGCGCGAGAATGAAGAACGCCGTGGCGACCACCATCACATAACGCTTGGCCAGCACCGGAGCACGCTTGAGCTCCTGGATAGAGGCATCCGCAGCCTTTGTCGCTGCTGTAAGCTCCGAGATCAGTGGCTGGATGGCGGTGTCGACTCCCCGGCATGCAGCTGAATACGCTGAAGCAGCGGCGCGCAAGGCAACCTCTTCCGCGTTCGACCAAGCCTTCTCCGCCTTTCGCACCTCCTCCTGAATCTGCCGGCCGACAGCGCCCACCTGCTCCACCAGTTCGTTCGACCTCTCCAGAACAGCGCTGGAGGTGCGCGTCTGCGAGGTCAGCTCATCGAGCTGGACAGTGAGTTTTTCAGTGCAGCGGCGAAAGTCACCGATAGCAACTGCCCAGGGCTCTATGTCATTCATGGCTATCTCCTAGGGCGGCCAACAACGCCGCGCTGAATTAACGCGCTAGATATCAAAATTGTAATTTAAGATAAAATTCGAAGTCGCCCTCGACAGTGCCGAGATAGACATGATCCTTCCAGATTTGAGGATTTAACGCATCCTATCTGCAGCCAAAATTACGGAATTGTAATTATTGACTCACCTTGTCGTTAGCTTCGCGTTCCTAAACTACAAACCAACAAAGGCCGCTATTCAGGCAGGCCTAGTATGAACCGAGGTTCACAATGAAATTTGTCAAATCTATCGCTATTGGCAGCCTGCTGCTGGGTCTCATGGGTACCGCTTACGCTGAAGGCGGCTTCGAGCGAGCGAAACAGTTCAACGAGAACTTCCGAACCGAACAGGCTCGCCTATGGAGCGATGACTCTTCGGACCAGAACAAACAACAAGTCGCTCAAGAGCAAAAGAAAGAAAGCAAGGATGGTAAGGAACAAGCCGACAATTAATCGGCGGTTAAATAGGACTTCAAATGACGAAAGTAATCGACAAAAAAGCCAGGGTAAAACCTGGTTTTTTTGTGCATGGAATTTAGCCTTCGTTCTTGCGAGGCGTTCCCACATTGCTTTCTCCAGCCAGACCCTCGGCACCTTGTTCGGTGCGTTTCCAATGGCACAGCAGGAGCTGGCTAGCGTTCGCTTCCGTGATCGCTGTGCAAGCCAGATCAGCAGGCATTCCATCCTTGCTATCTCTCAAGCGCCTGGACAGGTAGAACGAGCCATCCCGCGGCCACTTGGCAGAATCCTTGAGGTTCTCGGACTTCCCGCTGCTGTAAAACTCCGACGAATAAGAGCGGCGGCCAGGATAGATCAAGGGAGCGGAATGAGCAGACTGCACATTGAGCCAAGCTTGAACGACATCTCGCTGATTCTGAGGGCGCTCCTCTAGTACCCCGGCGTAGATGATGCCCGCACCGCTGATTGGCAACACCAATGCGCTCGCAGCGGCAGCCCAGGTGGTCTTCGGGCCAACTTCGCTGACCCGTGCAGACAGCAGCAATGCCCACGCTGGCAGCGCGGGTAGCAGGTAGGTCCACAGAATGTTGCCTGCAAATGTGAAGAAGACTGGTGTCGCCAAGGCCCACAGCCAGAGGTAGGCTTCGAAGCGCTGCATCGATCCACGCTTGCGGATCAACAGTGGTAGAAACAAGGCCCATGGCAGTAGCGACAATCCGAGCTGGATCCAGATGCTGCCGTACGGCTTGGCATGTGCACTACCATAGAGGTCCCCTGCCCAGTTACTGACGACGTAGCGGCTCCAGTGCTCACCAACGAAGAAGTACTCCATGAAGCCGGGCGTTTTCATCTCGGCCGCGACATACCATGGCACGGATATCCCGACACTTTGGTTGGTACTGATAGTCACACCACCATGATCAACGGTATCGGCGTTCTAGGTTGGGGCGTTGGCGGCATCGAGGCCGAGGCCGGCATGCTCGGCCAGCCCGTGTACATGCTGATGCCTGACGTTGTGGGGGTCGAGCTCAAGGGACAGCTGCGCCCTGGCGTAACCGCTACGGATGCGGTGTTGCTGATTACCCAGACGCTGCGCGGCGCAAAGGTAGTCGGTAAGTTGGTTGAGTTCTATGGTGAAGGTGCTTGCTCGCTGAGCGCTACCGACCGTGCAACGATTGCCAACATGGCTCCTGAGTACGGAGCGACTACCGGCTTCTTCCCCGTCGACGAGAAGACGCTCGACTACTACGCCCAGACTGGGCGTAGTGATAAGCAAATCGAGCTCATAGGTAGTTACTTCAAGGCGCAAGGGCTGTTCGGGTCACCAGCGAACGGCTCGATCGACTACTCCCAGGTCATCGTAATTGACCTAGACGGTATTCAACCTTGTGTTTCTGGGCCTAAACGACCGCAGGATCGGATCGATCTTGGCGCGCTTGGCAACCGCTTTGACGAAGTAATGCAGCAGGATGCGAAAAGCGGTGGCTATGCAAAGAGCGCTGATCAGCTTCAGGAGCGTTATTCGGTACGTGCTCATGATGCAGCAGGCATCGCCCACGACTATGAGATCGGGCATGATGACGTATTGGTGGCTGCGATCACTTCCTGCACCAATACCTCCAATCCAGAACTTCTGATCGCCGCGGGCTTACTGGCTCGCAAGGCTGTACGCCGCGGCCTTAAGGCCAAGCCCTGGGTCAAAACGCTCTTCACGCCTGGCTCTCGTGTGGTAACCGCCTACCTCCAGGATGCAGGCTTGATTGAGCCGTTGAGCCAGCTCGGCTTCGACATCGCCGCTTACGGCTGCGGCGCATGCGTTGGAAACATTGGCCCGCTTGACCCAGCACTGGAGAAGGTCGTGGTTGGCCAGGATCTTGTGTGCAGTGCCGTGCTATCCGGAAACCGAAACTTCGAGGCACGGATCCACGGCAACCTACGTGCAAACTTCTTGGCTAGCCCGCCTTTGGTGATCGCCTTTGCATTGGTAGGGAGCACGCGCCGCGACCTGATGAGCGAGCCATTAGGCTTCGATCCAGATGGCATTCCGGTGATGCTTCACGAGCTATGGCCGAGCAACGATGAAATCAAAGCGCTGTCGGTCAAAGCCGCCAATCCGCATCTGTACAAGGAATGGTACGCGGACCTCACTCGCGACCACGACTTGTGGAATGACATCGTCTCCGCCACCGGTGACGTCTATGACTGGCCTACTTCGACCTACGCTGCTGAGCCAGACTTCTTCGATACCCGTCTCGCCGGCACGCCCATCCGCAACGCTCGCGCCTTGGCGATTCTGGGAGACTCCATTACCACGGATCACATCAGTCCGGCCGGATCTATTACTGAGGATTCCAGCGCCGGTCGCTGGCTCGCCGAGCATGGTGTGAAGCCTCAGGACTTCAATACCTACGGCGCCCGACGTGGTCACTTTGAGGTGATGGTGCGCGGCACCTTCGCCAATGTGCGCCTGAAGAATTTGATGCTGTCAGTCAAGGCTGACGGCGGTGCTGATGAGGGTCCATACACATTGCTGCAACCGACTGGCGAGCGGACCACACTGTTCGATGCCTCTCGTCATTACTTGGAACAGGACGTACCAACACTGATTTTCGCCGGCGAGGAATATGGTACCGGCTCCAGTCGCGACTGGGCTGCGAAGGGCACCCGACTGTTGGGCGTACGCGCCGTAATCGCTAAGAGCTTCGAGCGTATTCATCGCAACAACCTGGCAGGCCTAGGAGTGCTGCCGTTGCAATTCCGTGCTGGTGACGACGCCCGCAGCTTGCACTTGGATGGCACGGAGACGTTCGATCTGCTGAAGATTGAGCAAGGTGTTAAGCCGGGACAGGACGTGATTCTGCGCATCACTCGTCGCGATGGCAGCCAACAGAATGTGTCGCTACTGGCTCGCATCGATACAGCCATTGAGGCCGTCTACTTCCAAAATGGCGGCATCCTGCCTTATGTACTCGACAGCCTGACCGGGCTTGCCTCCACTAATTTGTACAAGAGCAGTGCGATCCAACCACCCCAATAACAGCTGGTGGCAGCTTCAAACTAAAGTCCGAGTTCGGCCAAGCTTCTGCCGAGCTCGGTTGGGCACCAACGTCTCCAATGCGTATCAATTCAGGTGTTTCAGCACTGAGCGCTGCTGCAGCTTCCCTGCCACAGACTCATTTCAAAACCCAGTGATCAGGCGACTTTACGGTAGGCCAACAGGCGCAAGGCGTTGAATACGACCAAAAGCGTGGAGCCCTCATGGATGGCAACGGCGGCACCAATGCTCAAACCCATGATGGTTGACGGAACCAAGATGGCCACAATCCCCAAGCTGACGAACAGGTTCTGGCGGATGATCGACCGCGTGTGACGGCTCAGCCCCACCGCAAAGGGGAGTTGCCTGATGTCGTCAGCCATGAGGGCGATATCAGCCGTTTCCAGAGCCACATCGGATCCGGCAGCTCCCATTGCAATGCCCACGCTTGAGTTGGCCATTGCAGGGGCATCATTCACGCCGTCACCCACCATAGCGACACTGGAGCTAAGGCGGAGGTTCTTGATGGCTTTGACCTTGTCCTCCGGCATCAGGTCTCCCCACGCTTCATCCAAGCCAACTTGTCTTGCTACCGCTTCCGCAACCCGGTTGTGGTCACCAGAAATCATGACCATACGGCCGATGCCCATCTCTCTGAGTTTTTGGAGCGCCTCTTTGGCTCCCTCTCGGGGGGTATCCAATAACCCGATAGCGCCCAGATCCTTGTCGGCGCGACGTACCACCATGGTAGTGCGGCCCGACTGACGCAGACGCTCTGCAGCCTCCAAGGCTGCTTTGCTCAGCGCGGGAACACCATCAGTACCGAACATCTCGACCTTGCCAATCCATACGAACTGCCCATCAAGCTCAGCACGCACGCCGCGACCAATCATGTTGCTCATGTTCTTGGCTTGGAATCGGCGCCGTGTGCCAATCATTTCTTCACCGTCACGCACAATTGCCGCAGCCAGCGGGTGGTCGCTCATCGACTCCACAGCGATGGCGACGTTTAGTAAATCCTCAATCTGCGTACCGCCCACGGGTATTACATCGGTGATGCGTGGGCGCCCTTCGGTCAGGGTACCGGTCTTGTCGAATGCCATGGCATTCAAGGAACCAAGCTCTTCAAGCGGCGCACCGCCCTTGATCAATACCCCACCACGGGCTGCCCTGGCGATGCCCGATAGAATGGCGCTTGGTGTTGCGATCGCAAGCGCGCAGGGGCTGGCTGCAACCAGTACGGCCATCGCCCGGTAGAACGAGTCACGGAACGGCTCGTCAAGGAAAATGCCGGCAAACATCAGCCCCACCACCAGCAGCAGAACTAACGGGACGAATACACGTTGGAAGCGGTCCGTGAATCGCTGAGTCGGTGATTTCCTGACTTCAGCTTCACTGACCATCTTGATGACCCGCGCCAGGGTACTTTCCGTGGAGCGCCGTGTTACCTCAACCTCGATGAGCGTTTCGCCATTGATGGTACCGGCGAAGACTTTCGAGGTAGCCTCCACGGCATCTGGTTTGCTGCGGGCGAGTTCGGCATCAGCGACAGGCTGCTTGTCCACGGGGACGCTCTCACCGGTCACTGGCGCCTGGTTGATGCTTGAGGAGCCTACGACTACAAAACCATCGGCCGGCAGGCGATCATTGGGGCGCACGATGACAACGTCACCGGGAACCAGCAGCTCCACGGGTATTTCCGCAGTGCCATTTGCTCTGCGTACGATCGCGGTGGCCGGTGCGAGCTTGGACAGTGCCTCAATCGCTTTCTTGGCCCGCCCCATCGCGTAGCTTTCCAGGGAATGCCCCAGACTGAACAGGAACAGCAGCAGAGCCCCCTCCGCCCAGGCGCCAATGCTTGCAGCACCGGCTGCGGCGAGAAGCATCAGCGAGTCGATCTCGAAGCGTTTCTTGCGGATGTTGTTGATCGCTTCTTTGGTGGTGAACCATCCACCGAACACGTAGGCCGACACATACAGAATCAGGGGCAGACGATCAGTCAGGCCAAGTTTTCCAGCAAGGGCTCCGGCACCCAGGAGAGCACCACAGATCAGCGCGAAAATCAGCTCGGTGTTCATGCCAAAAATGCCGCCATGCTCATGGCTATGACCTTCATGCCCGGCTTGGTCATCAGGGCGTTCAAGCAAACTCTTCATAACTCGTCCCTTCTGGAGTCAAGGCTTCCAATTGCCCTCTGCAGTTGGGAGCCGTCGCTGTTGGTTAGCTAAGATTTATTGCACGGCTTGCCTGGGCCTAGGCGTTAACATTTCGAACCTATGGAGGCATCGGGCGTAATAAAAAATGCCAGGCACTGCCTGGCATTTAGGAATTCTCTAATTGTTCTGTTCAAATCGATTACTACTTGTTGCTGATACATTGCGAATACATTGAGTAACGAACAGTCTTGAGCGTGCCCTGGGAGTCCTCGAAGGTCATCAACCGTGGGTAAACCTGGCAGGTACGGGGGTCCTGCGACTGACGTACGAACTTGGCAACGTCTATCTTCATGCCATATTTGTAATCCTGGATCTCTGGCATTGGCTTGCCATTTTTCTCCGCGTATTTGGCCACTGCGGTCTGGTGTTCCTTAGTGTATTGCAGCTGCTTGCTCTCGGAAAAAGTGTTGGCCTGCGAAGCCACCGAGAAAACAACAAGTGCAGCAGCGATAATTAGCTTTTTCATAAAAACCTCTCAAATTCAAATCTTCTCGGGCGTAACCTTAGCAATGCATAGGCATCACCGGCATGACGAGAAACTTACAATTTTGAAAGGTAAGTGCACCTACTTCACTCTAAACAAAAAAGCCCACAACACGTGTTGTGGGCTTCTCTTTAGCGGAGGCTGTTAGCTAACCACTTCGGCCTCGTCGCCGTCTTCATCTTTGCGGTGTGCCCAGTGATACAGGGCAGGCAATACCAGCAAGGTCAGTGCGGTGGAGGACAGGATCCCGCCAATCACCACCGTTGCCAATGGACGCTGAACTTCTGCACCGGTACCGGTGGCCAAGGCCATCGGGATGAAGCCCAGGGACGCTACCAAGGCTGTCATCAAAACAGGTCGCAGACGGGTCAATGCGCCTTCATCGACTGCCTGCCTGAGCGTTCGTCCCTCCTCCCTTAGCCCACGGATGAAGGCAATCATCACCAGGCCGTTCAGTACTGCAACGCCGGATAGTGCGATGAAGCCAACACCTGCCGAGATCGACAGTGGGATATCCCGCAGCCAGAGCGCCACGACACCACCGGTGAGTGCGAATGGAATACCGGTGAAGACCAGCATGCCGTCCTTCAGGTTGTTGAACATCAGGAACAACAAGGTCATGACCAGCAGCAAGGCGACTGGAACAACGATCTGCAGGCGTTTGGCTGCCGATTGCAGCTGCTCGAACTGGCCACCCCAGGTCGTCCAGTAGCCCGCAGGGATTTGCACCTTCTTATCCAGCGAAGCGGTCGCCTCCTGAACGAAGGACCCCAGGTCGCGGCCTCGAACGTTGGCACTAACGATGACCAGACGTTTGCCGTTTTCGCGGCTGATTTGGTTCGGGCCCAGTTGCAGATCCAGATTAGCGACCTGGGACAGTGGGATGAAACCAATCTGATTGGCACCCTGAGCCGCATTGGCAGGTACCGGGATCAGCAAGCTGGACATTCCCGCTACGTCGGTGCGAACGGTCTCTGGCAGGCGTACTACCATGTCGAACCGACGGTCGCCCTCATACAGCGTGCCGGCCTGGCGGCCACCCACGGCGATAGCGATCGAATTCTGAACATCCGCGATGTTCAGACCGTAGCGTGCTGCTTTTTCGCGGTCGATGTTGATAGTCAGCACCGGCAGGCCGGATGTCTGTTCAACTTTCACTTCCGACGAGCCCGGTACCGCTTTGAGCGCTGCCGCGATCTTGTTGGCGGTGTTGTTAAGCACGTCCATGTCATCGCCGAAGACCTTCACAGCGACGTCACTACGTACGCCCGAAATCAGCTCGTTGAAACGCAACTGGATTGGCTGCGACAACTCATAGTTGCTTCCTGGAACACCCGCAGCGGCCTTCTGCACCTCAGCAATCAGCTCATCGCGTGGCTTCTTGGGGTTAGGCCACTGATCCTGAGGCTTGAGCATGATGTAGGCGTCAGAGGCGTTTGGCGGCATTGGGTCAGACGCAATTTCTGCGGTACCCGAGCGTGCAAACATCCGCTCAACTTCAGGCACCTGCGCTATAACCGCTTTCTCCAGACGCTGCTGCATCTCGACGGACTGAGTGAGGCTCGTTCCAGGCACACGCATGGCCTGAAGCGCAAAGTCGCCCTCACTGAGGCTTGGGATGAACTCGCTACCCATACGACTTGCCAGTACACCGCTGAGCACGACCAAGGCTACTGCGGCCGAGAAAGCGATGTTCCGGTGTCCCAGCACCCATTGAAGAACCGGCTCATAGCGCAGTCGAGCTGTGCGCATGACCACGCCTTCCTCTTCCTTCACCTTGCCAGTGACGAACATGGCAATAGCTGCAGGAACAAAGGTAACGGACAGGATCATTGCACCCAGCAGCGCCATCACGACGGTGAAGGCCATCGGGTGGAACATTTTGCCTTCGACGCCGGTGAGGGCGAAGATCGGCAGGTACACCACCATGATGATCAGCTGGCCGAAGATCAGCGGCCGGCGAGCTTCTCGTGCCGCGGCAAAGACCTCGTGGAAGCGTTCGGTTTTGGTGAGCATGCGGCCATGCTTATGTTGCGCATGAGCCAGTCGACGGATCGCGTTTTCTACAATAACCACGGCACCGTCGACGATGATGCCGAAGTCGAGTGCCCCCAAACTCATTAAGTTGGCACTGACCTTGTTGTTGAACATGCCTGTGAAGGTGAACAGCATGGACAGCGGAATCACCATCGCGGTGATCAGAGCCGCACGAATGTTGCCGAGGAACAGGAACAGAATGGCGATAACCAGGATCGCGCCTTCCACCAGGTTCTTCTTCACCGTCGCGATGGCTTTTTCAACCAGGTTGGTACGGTCGTAAACAGTCACAGCCACCACGCCCTTTGGCAGGGTGCGGTTGATGTCCGCCAATTTGGCGGCGACAGCTTGAGATACGGTGCGGCTGTTTTCACCAATCAGCATGAACACGGTACCGAGCACGACTTCGCGGCCGTTCTCAGTAGCAGCACCTGTACGGAGCTCTTTACCGATGCTGACGTCAGCAACGCTGCTGATGCGAATCGGTGCACCATCCACACTGGTGATCACGATGTTGGCGATGTCTTCGATATTGCCTACCTGACCCGGTGCACGGATGAGCAACTGTTCACCATTACGCTCGATGTAGCCGGCGCCGACGTTGGCGTTGTTACTTTCCAACGCTGCGACCAGGTCATTGAGTGTCAGCTTGTAGGTAGCCAGGCGCTTTGGATCCGGCGCAACCAGGAACTGCTTGGCATAACCGCCGATGGTATTGATCTCGGCCACACCCGGGACGTTACGCAGCTGAGGCTTGATGATCCAGTCCTGGATCACGCGCAGGTCGGTCGGGGTGTACGGCGTACCGTCCTCTTTGACCGCGCCATCTTCGGCTTCAACAGTCCACAGGAAGATCTCGCCGAGGCCGGTAGATACCGGCCCCATGACGGCCTCTACACCTTCTGGCAGCTGTTCCTTCGCAACCTGCAGCCGCTCGTTGATCAACTGGCGGGCAAAGAAGATGTCAGTGCCATCCTTGAAGATCACGGTGACCTGAGACAGGCCAGAGCGAGACAGGGAACGGGTCTGCTGAAGGCCCGGGAGACCGGCCATGGCCGTTTCAACTGGAAACGTGATCCGTTGTTCGGTTTCCAAGGGCGAGTAACCAGGCGCTGCAGTGTTGATCTGCACCTGGACGTTGGTGATATCGGGTACCGCATCGATGGGCAGCTTTTGATAGCTGTAGATACCGATACCCGCCATGATCAGAACAGCGATCATTACTACGATGCGCTGCTCGATGGCGAATCTGATGATACGTTCAAACATGAGAAATCATCCTGTCAGTTCGCATCAGTGACCGTGTTCGGCAGAAGCTTTGCCGAGCTCGGACTTGAGTGTGAAGCTGCCACTGGTTGCTACCTGGGCGCCGGCTTCAATACCGTCGATGATTTCCACGTACCCATTGTCGCGGCGACCCAGTTTTACCGGGCGGGTGTCAAAGCCATCTGGGGTGCGTACGAATACCGAAGGTTTGTCTTCAACGGTCTGCACTGCGTGCTCAGGGACCGCTACGGCAACTCGATCGGTCTGGGAAGTGACCGCAATGTTCACGAACAGGCCTGGACGCCAGGCGCCGTTGGGGTTGGTCAAGGTGACGCGGACAGTAGCTGCACGGTTTTGCTCGCCCAGCAGGCTGCCGACATAACCCACCTTCCCTTCGACCTCGACGTTCATGTCAGGCGAAGAGACTTTCACCGCACGACCAGTCGTGACCTTGCCCAGATCTGTAGGCGGGACGGCGAAGGTTGCCCAAACCTGGTTCAGGTCGGAAAGGATGAAGGCGTTGGTCGCCTCGCTTACGACTTCGCCAACGGTCAGGTGTTTCTCCACTACCACGGCGTCGAAGGGAGCTCGGAGCTCGTATCGATTACCGCCAACGGAGTTAACCGAGGCACCGATCGCGCCGACCTTCTGCTTGGCGTTGGCCAAGGAGATCTCCGCTTCTTGCAACGCTTGGCGTGCTTGGAGGTAGTCTTGCTCTGCAGAGATTTTGTCCTGCCACAGCTCTTTCTCACGCTGGAAGGTCACACGCGCCAGTTCGACGCGACGCTGTGCGGCCTGTTGTTCGCTGCGCAGGTCAGAGATCTGCTGGCTGGCGATTACAGCGAGGACCTGACCCTTTTTGACCGTCTCACCCAGGTCGGCCTGGACAGCCTCAACAACCCCAGGAACACGAGGAACCACGTGGGCAGTACGGTCTTCATCGAAGCGAATTTCGCCCGGGAAGCTCACGACTGTACCCAAGTCACGCGGCGCTGCAGCTTCCAGGGCAACGCCGGCTGCCTTGATCTGTTCGGCGCTGAGCGTCAGCTTGCCTTCTTCTTCACCGCCCTCTTCGCTGTGGCCTTCTTCGCCATGGCCCTCATCACCTTCCTCTTTGGCGGAAGATGCGGCTTTCTTTTCGTCGCCATGGCCATCGTTAGCGCCATGTTCGGCGGTACTGGCGGCCTGCTGTCCTGAACTGTTGTTCCAGGCAAGGCTGCCAAATCCGAGGGCTGCCACAGCGGCTACCGCGAGGGCGATCTTGCGTTTGTTATCCATTGCTACTCCTGCTGATCGTAGGCACCGGCTTGTTCAAGGCTGGGTGCCGAAGAAAATGTTTGGCCCGTTCAGCGAGCGCCGGCAGTTGAGCCGACTTCGCCATAAACCCTTTCCACCTGCGCACGTGCATTGGTTGCCGCTGCCAACGATTCGAGGTATTGGCCACGAGCGACGATCAAGGTGCGCTGGGCATCCAGCACTTCGATGAAGCCGAATTTGCCCATCTCGAAGCCGCGGGTTGCGGTCTCTACGGCTTGTTGGGCTGACGGCAGAATGGTCTTGTCGTATGACTCGACCTCCTGCATGGCGGTGGACCACTGGTTCAACGCGGTTTGGGTTTCGGTACGCAGGCGCAGCTCCACAGCATTGCGCTGGTCTCGGGCCTGATCTGCACGGCGAGAAGCGGAAAGAATGTTGCCCTGGTTACGATCGAACAGCGGCAGCGGCATGGACAGGCCCACAGTGTTGACCCGCTCGCGCACAGAGCGGTCGTACTGGCTACCTACGCTGACAGTAAGGTTCGGGATACGCTGAGCTTTCTCTGAACCGAGCGAGGCATCGCTCTTGTCGATCTGCACCACGGCCTGGCGCATTTCTGCGGTCTGATCCAGCTTTGCCAGCAGCTCTTCAGTCTGCGGAGGAAGTCCCGGGGAGAGGGTTGGCGATTCAAGGCGATCAAAGACGGTCACCGAGCTCCCGGTAATTTGAGCGAGCTGCTGATAAGCGGTTGTCTTTTCCGTTTCGGCACGTCGAACTTGCAGCTTGGCTTCGGCCAGCTGTACCTGGGCGCGGGTCGCCTCTACTGGGGACGACTTACCAGCACGAACACGGCCATCAACGATGCGAAGACCGCGCTCAGTCAGCTCGAGAGATTGCTTCGCCAAGTCGAGGCCAGTCTGGGCACGCAACGCGGCGTAGAAGGCTTGCACGACATCAGCACGCAGACCGTTCACGCGACGGTCCAACTCCAGCTGTGCGGCGGTCTGCCCGTATGTGGCGACGTCAACACGAGCCCCCCGCTTACCACCCAGTTCAAGGGTCTGGCTGAGAGAGACAGTCGTCTGGCTGGTGTTACGGCGGGTGTCTTCCACGTCATACGAGATTGTGGGGTTGGGGATAAGCCCGGCCTGCTTGCGAGCACCATCAGCGATCCCAATCTCTTGCCTGGCTGCGGCCAGGTTGGGGTTGGCATCCATGGCCGTCGAAAGCGCTTGGGGCAAGCTGATGCTTTGGGCAAGGGCTGCAGGTGCCATCAATCCAGAGATGACTGCACAAAGTGCTGCGATCTTCCAGGGCGAGATGGAGGTCTTGGATAAGACATTGCGGTTATACCGGGGCACTTTGATGGTCCTCGTGCACAAACTTCGATAAAGCTTGGCGAGAACGCCGAAACAGCTGCCAAGCCCCACTTGATTAGGTGATGGCACTCTAATGAGCGGTAGCTATCAGAGGGGTGGCTAGAAAATTACAATTTCGTAAGAAAGCCCTGTAATGCCCGTAAATACTGGGAATCCCAAGCCGGCTCTATGATTTCGTTACAAGCAACGGAGATGGCAAACACGCGGTGCGAAGGTGCCGAATAACAGACAGATGACGAAATTGTAATTGTCCTATCACCCTCCCGTTATCTTTGGCCTGCAAATATGAGCTCGCGCTACGCTAGGCGCGCCGCCGGGTCAGAACAACTAACGACACCCGCGCCGGTAAACATAATAAAAACTGCCGTGAATCAAAGGAGCATCGGATGAAAATCAAAGTACCACTGTATTTGGCGGCAGTTTCTGCGCTGTCTGGAAGCTATGCTATTTCGGCACAAGCTGAAGACAAGCCAGAAGGCTTCATTGAAGGCAGCAGCCTTACAGTGCTGAACCGCAACTTCTATTTCAACCGTGATAACCGCGACAGCACCGCTCCCACTTACAACAGTGGCAAGGGCAATACCAACGGCTACTCCGAAGCCTGGGCGCACGCGATCATCAGCAAATTCAACTCTGGGTTTACCCAGGGTACCGTTGGCTTCGGCGTTGACGCCTTCGCCATGATCGGCCTCAAGCTCGACACCGGTGATGGGCGCAACGGCGGCCGTAGCTCCTTCGACGTGCTGCCCGTTGATAACAAGGGTGAAGCTCGCGACGAATACACCAAGGTCGGCGGCGCAGCCAAAGTCCGCTTGTTCGATACCATCGTGAAAGTGGGTGATGTTTTCCCATCGACTCCGGTCGTTGCATCCGGCGACTCACGCCTGCTGCCAGAAAGCTTCCGCGGCGTGACCGTTGAGAACACCAGCATCCAAGGCCTCACCCTTCAGGGTGGTCGACTGCACGCCATGAGCCAACCGGTCTCTAGCAACCTGAACGACAACTTCGTGACCTTCTATGGCGGCCCGGTCAACTCGCCATGGATCGGTTACGGTGGTGGTGACTACTCGATCAACGATAACTGGACTGTGAGCGTCTACGCCAGCCAGCTGAAAGACGTCTGGAATCAGTACTACGCCGGCACCAGCGTTGTTTACCCACTGAACGACGATCTGGCGCTGATCGGTGGCTTCAACTACTACAAAGCTGTAGATGAAGGTAAAAAGCGCCTGGGTGAATTCGACAACAACATCTGGAGTGCCAAGGTCGGCGTGCGTTACGGTGCCCACACCCTGGCCCTGTCGCACCAACGCAACAACGGCGACGACGATTTCGACTACCTGCGTCAGTCGGACTCGATTTTCGTCGACAACTCCATCCAGTACAGCGACTTCAACTCGCCGAAAGAGCGTTCCTGGATGCTGCGCTATGACCTGAACTTCACCAGCTACGGCATTCCAGGCCTGACGTTCATGACCCGCTACGCCAGAGGCTCGGGCGCGGATTACTCGAACGCTAACCAGTTCTACATGCGCACCGACGACAACGGCAACCCGCTCGACAACCAGAAGCGTTGGGAGCGTGACGTCGAAGTCAAATACGTTGTGCAAACCGGTCCGGCAAAAGACTTGTCCTTCCGGTTGCGCCAGGCAACCACGCGTGCCACTGCTTTCGAATCGGATCTGGATGAAACTCGTGTAATCATCGAGTACCCGCTTTCGATTCTGTAATTCGCTAACTGGACCAGTTAATCATTGGCTGGTCCTATTAGTAAAACGAGCATTACGCATTCACCTTGAGTGGCTTAAGTGCTCCTTTGGTAAAAGGTGGATATTTGGCGCCCATTGGGCGCCTTTTTTTTGCCTAGAATTCAAGTAGGCGTTCGATTGTACGCATCGCATGCCGGTGAAGTTCATGACTACACCAATGACCAGTCTCCTCAATGTGAGCGACCTCGCCGTCATCTGAGCGGAACGAAGCCAGCACGAAGAAGAAAATAACCCAATACTTCATAAGGTCAAATCACCTGCTGGAGAGAGGGCCGCAACTGTCAAACCCAAACCGCGACAAGATATACCGCCAGACTATCAACTGTATTACCTAGAAATTACAAATCCGTCATTTGACCCCCGGCACGCTCATTTTGATTTACCATCCCTTTCAATAATGCCGGCGCGCGTGCGCGGTTAATTGCTCAGTGATATCGAGACAAAATCCCATGCGAATTCTGGTAATTGAGGATGAAGTAAAAACTGCGGAGTATGTGCGTCAGGGTCTCACGGAATGTGGCTATGTCGTAGATTGCGTCCACACCGGCTCAGATGGATTATTCTTGGCCAAGCAGCACGAATACGAGCTGATTATTCTTGATATAAACCTGCCAGAGATGGACGGTTGGCAGGTTCTTGAGTTGTTGCGCCGTAAAAATTGCCCTTCCCGCATCATGATGCTGACGGCGAGAAGCCGGCTGGCGGATAAGGTCAGGGGGCTGGAGAACGGCGCAGATGACTACCTGATCAAGCCATTTGAGTTCCCTGAGCTGTTGGCTCGGGTGCGCGCCTTGATGCGTAGGTCAGATCACCCCGCATCCGTAGAGGTCATTCGCGTCGCTGACCTGGAGCTTGATCAGAGCCGGCACAGGGCGTTCAGGGACGGTCAGCGTATTGATTTGACCACCAAAGAATTCGCGTTATTGCACTACTTGATGCGTAACACCGGGGTGGTACTGAGCCGTACGCAGATTATCTCTCAGGTTTGGGATATGAATTTTGACTGCGACACGAACGTTGTTGAGGTGTCGATTCGAAGACTCAGAGCCAAGATAGATGACCCTTTCGAGACCAAGTTGATACATACGCTTCGGGGCGTAGGGTATGTGCTTGAAAAGCGATAATTGCGAAGCTCTCTAATACCGAAAATGGGCTAAATACTCTCGTCGCATGCGCGCTTGGGGTTTCTGTTTGCGATCCGCAGCACTGATTCCTCACCCAACAAATGAGGTAGGCAATCAAGCACGCGGATGCTCGCCTTCTTCATAAAGTCGAAGGCGAGCCTGGCCATTAATGGCTACGTATGCATGGGTAAGAGTTCAGCTGATCGAGCGTCTACTGAGCGCCAGAGGCGGAATAGTCACAGCCTAGTGGTTGAACGCGGTACTGCTGGTGTACGCAGAGCTGGACTCATTGTTTTTTGAATGGCGCATTGCAGCACATAGAAATATAAAATCCCGGAAGAAAATACGATTGCGGACAGGGAAACCATTTCTGAATCTAAAACCCCAGAAATCATATACTGCTTAATCGTGACAGATCCCAGGATGATTCCAGTGCAGTACATGACCCCTGTGAACTGGTTTCCCAAAAAACTCAGGATACCGCTGAAAGCATTATTCGCACTCAGTAGAACTGCTTTCAGAATTGTCCACCCAAGAAGTGGCAGAAAAGCCTTAATCATGAAGGCGAATAACATCGATGATGCGAATAGTTTTATCGGCGTTTCTGCCCACGGCTTGATGGTACCGTCTATTTCAACGCCGGTATACAAGATCACATTCAGAGGAAGTGCCATGACGGTGCATATGCCGAGGCGTATCATTTCCCGCTTTAGTGGGGCCATCATTATCACGGCGTGAATCTTGCGTCCGATGAATCGGTTTAGTCCTTGGGTCGACATTTCTCTTCCTATGCTTTCGAGGATGACACTTTTGTAACGTTGTAAGAAGGTCACTCTTTTACCCGAAGAGAGCTGACGCTTCAACGGTTGTGGATTGCGCAGGGGGCTCATGTCCTTCCCTTACTGGGTAGCTTGCTGAGTAATCCTCATCTACCTGCGTGGCAAAGATGCATCCACCCCGTCGCCGTCAGAGCTCGGGAGGACTGGCTGCTGTCAGTAACTCATCAAGTGACGGAACCTTAGCGTTAGCACTCAGGACGAGTGTCCTGGATCGGAGTATTGATACATCATAGAAAGATTCGCACTCGACTCTTCCATTCACTTCTCTCCAGTGGGTGACTTCTGGTATCAGCTCGTTAGGCACCGGATGTAATGCCATAGGGTTATGGAAGACCTCCACTTCAGCAGACCACGGCTCGTAGCCATACTGCGGCCAGAGCTGACCGTAATCGCTGGACGCTACATCCAACAAAAATGGGATACCTCGTGATGCACCTGGAGAACGGTCGAAAAACTCACCAAACCGCAAGTATCGGTACCCGTCTAGATGAGCTCCACCTGAAATCGGCACTCGGCTGAGCTTTGGGACTGTGCAGGCATTGGTGAAAATGACCGCTGAAAGATGGGCATTTTCCCTTAGCGTAAATAGGCCGTTGGGGCGCCCTGATAGCAGAGATGTCTCTTCCTCCACAGTTATCAGCTGCATTCCACGATGCGCAGATGAGTGAACTGAAAAGCCATAGAGATAGCTGATGAGCGACTCCCTGCTCCACAGCATTGAACTGGGTGCATGGAAATCGGCTAAGGCCAGAATGAGCGGCTTACCCTCCACGTGCGGTAGGGATTCGTAACGCTTGTCCAATTTGTTTTGCATGGTCCTCGCAAACCTTTCTGCAGCCGCTCCAAAGAAGCGCTCATGTCGGTCAGCTGGTGGGGGGACCGGCGAGGCGCCAAAATGCTCATACCGCTCTTCCGGGTTGGCTGTCACTGCTTCAACCCAGGCCTCACCTCCCAGCCTATTCTCGATATGAAAATCGGGTGATTCTTTAGGCTGGGTGACCAAGAGTCCCTGCTCACGAAAAATCGCTAATAGGTGGGCCTCCCAAAGGCGGGTGTGAAAATTCTCAGTCTGGCAATCGGGAACCCAATTTCTGTCTGGAGATGGCAGTGCGAGATACAGTTGATTGAGCGCCCACGCCCCAATACGGCGGCTTGGATCAAATAGTGATTTGAACACCACGCTTGGTGTGCGCTTACCCATTCTGCTTAAAGGAGCACGTCGTCGTTCGCCTGAGGGGAGTGGAAGCGGATGGGCTTGGGTATTGAGAAAATGGCTAATTGAGGCGCGGGCTTCGGACTCGCGAGCGGTGCACTCACCATGGCTGAGGAGCACCCACACGCTATCGACACGACGCCGTAAGGTGACTACTCCGAAGCTGCCGGACTGGATATTTCGGGTTAGAGCGGCACAAGAAAGTCCGTCCTCACTAAGCCATGCCCCTACTGGCGGGCTGTCTCCAAACCCCAACCCTCGTGGAAGCGACAAAGCGATTAGATCGAACATCGGCGCAGCAATTTCTTTCATTCACTGATCTCGGCAGCCGTGAAATGCATTCCTTCAATGCCTCGGAGCGTGCCCGCCGGCGATGGCATCGGTGGAGGTACCTATTGAAGGAGGGGGCTTTGCTCCACCAGGACGTCTCGGTTGGTGAAGATGGTCTCAATGGTTGCAGCCTCGGCAGCCACATGAGTCTTGCGCGTAATCTCTTCGAGGGCCAGTTCGAGCCGGTAGTCTTGGAAATACTCGTACAGCTTTTCAGAGCTCTCGGATATCTCCTCCCCACCATTCTTTGCGAACAAGATGTGGATGATCGCTGCGAGTGGGAGGGAGATGTCGAGATCCTTCTCTTCTGCATCCGACTCCGAGTTCAAACCGTCGAAATACCTCTCCAGATGATTCTGGAGCTCCTCAAGCCAGAACTGAGATAGGTTGCTAGGTAGGGTGCTTTCAGGCCCAGCCAAAAGGACTTCATCTCTGAATCGAGCCAGCAGATTGGGGTTTGCCATGGAGGACCTCACGATTAGATTTGAGAGCAACTGGTCAGCATAGTCCACCTCAAAATGACCACCTCCTTGACGCCTATCCTGGTGCTCCTGATCCTCAGACGAGGTCTGAATGGGGGCGATCCCTCAAACTCAAATCAGGACACCGCTCATAGGAATAGAGTCGTCTCCCTTGACTCTAACTGCTACCATGGTGGCATAACGTAATCCTGCTTTGGCGAGCAGGATGCGAGTCATTGAGTCCCTCCTATCCTGAGCACCGCGTCGTCGCCATAGCCACGGATTGGGCATTTTTTTGCAGAGATCAGGTAACAGAAATGGCCAGCGCCGAACAGCTCAAAGCGCTCGTGAAATCTCACATCGAACGGGATGACAGTCAGTTCTATTCCGTAGCGATGCAGGTTGCCGCACGCGAAGCTAAATCGGGCCATGGCAAGCTCGCGACCGATCTGCGCGACATGATCGATGCTGCTAAAAGCAGCGTGAGTCTTGAAGGTCGACGCAATAGCCCCACACCCCTTGCCAAGCCTCGCGGCGAAATGGCGGGCTTGCTGAGCGTTACCTACCCAAAAGATCGTTTCGTTGAAATGGTTCTCGACGACGCAGCATCAGCTCAGTTGCAACGAGTGCTGAAAGAGCAACGAATGTTTTCTCGTCTACGAGAGCATGGGCTTTCTCCTCGCAGGAAGGTGCTGTTGGTAGGCCCCCCAGGAACGGGTAAATCCATGACTGCATCCGCTCTTGCTGGTGAGCTCGGGGTACCGCTCTTTCTTGTCCGTTTGGACACGCTTATTACCAAGTTTATGGGTGAAACTGCGGCGAAGCTGAGGCAGGTTTTTGATGCCATAGCTGAAGTCCGTGGTGTCTATTTTTTTGATGAGTTCGACGCAATTGGTTCCCAGCGTGGAATGCCAAACGATGTTGGCGAGATACGCCGGGTACTCAATAGCTTTTTGATGATGATCGAAGAAGACCAGTCAAATAGCCTAATCATTGCCGCGACTAATCACCCCGAGATCCTTGACTACGCCTTATTTCGTCGTTTCGATGACGTCATCGAGTATCACTTACCGACTGCTGAACAAGCATCGAGTCTTATTCGTTCGCGGCTTGGACATTTCGCGCCTAAACCTTTTTCAACCAAGGCCATTGGGGAAAAGGCTGCAGGTTTGAGCTATGCCGAAATCCGGCGGGCGGTGGATGACGCTATCAAAGATGCCGTTATGCACGATGAAGAACGCGTCAAAGGACAGACGCTGGGCAAGGCATTGATGGACCGCCAACTGCTCAGCCAGAAATTGGCAAAACAACGTAGCAGCGAGCCATGCCGGACAAAAGAAACGCAAAGCGTGAACACTTAATACTGCCAAAAAATTCTAAGCCGAGAGATTTCACGGCACATGCCTCTAAGGGTGGCGTAAAACCGCAGATCCCAGATTTGCCAAGGCAGCAGCATGGTGCGTCACTTCAGCATCAACTGCACGCATTGAAGCCAATGGCCGAAGCAGCTAAGAACTTTCAACAGGGGATAGATGTTGAAAGCGGCTTGGGCTTGCAAATCCAGTTCGTCGGTCAGCCCGATGTGGAAATGGCTTTCCAAAGCCTTGGTGATGAGCGCAAGAAAATCGAACTCCTCAGCGTACGCCAAGAGGGAGACCAGACCATTGCCAACGTCTTCGTCCCCGATGGCAAGCTTGACCACTTTGAGAGGATCGTTACGGAGTACCTTCAGGAGAAGAAGGACAAGAATGGTAATCCCCGAGACCACCGTAACCTAGTCAACACGATCGAATCGATTCGCAACGCCGAGTTGGAAGCGTTATGGACAGACGATCCAGATTTGCTGCCGGACGACAAATCAAAAGAGTTTTGGTGGGAGGTGTGGCTTCCGGTACGAGGTACGCGCCAGGCCGTTATTAACGATTTCACTAAGATCGTCGAAGGTAGTGGATGCGTAGTCAGCGAAGCACGAGCTGATTTTCCCGAACGAACTGTGGTGCTGATGAAAGGTTCCCAGCGCCAATTCTCGCAATCGGTGATGGGGCTCAACTGTGTCGCTGAGCTTCGTCGAGCCAAAGAAACCGCAGACAGCTTCGATGACTTGGCCAATGAAGAGCAAATCGAATGGCTGGATGAATTGGTTGCGAGAACTGATTTCCCAGCAGTCAATCGTCACGCTCCCAGGATTTGTTTGCTGGATTCTGGTGTCAATCGCGCCCACCCCTTGCTCAGTCGACTGATCGAGGAAGAGGATACTCACACCGTTAACCCTCAGTGGGGTAAGCACGATGAGGAGAACCACGGCACCGGCATGGCAGCCCTCGCAGCCTATGGCGATCTTACCGACTGCCTATCATCACTTGAACGTGTGAGCATTCATCATCGGCTTGAGTCGGTGAAGCTTCTTCCAAGCCATGGGGCGAACGAGGGGAACGCACTGCTTCATGCATCTCTTTTTGCTGAAGGGGTGGCGCGACCAGAAATTAGCCACGCGGATCGATCCAGGGTCTTTAATTCAGCAGTTAGCGCCGAGGACTATCGTGACCGCGGTCGCCCATCCTCCTGGTCTTCAAAGCTGGATAGCCTGGCTGCGGATGCCGATAACGAAGGTGAGTTCCCCAGGCTGTTTATCCAATCGGCCGGGAACATTCGCGACATCAACGCTTGGATGCTTTATCCCGCGAGCTTGAGCACCAACCTGATCCATGATCCGGGGCAGGCTTGGAACGCTCTGACAGTGGGTGCCTGTACCCGTAAAATGGACACGAGACCCACTGCCTATGAACCAATAGCGCAAGAGGGTGGGCTCAGCCCCTTCACCACAACCTCTGCTACGTGGGAAAGTGCCTGGCCATTGAAACCGGACGTGGTTTTTGAGGGGGGCAATGCTGCCAAGGACCGATATGGCGCAGCCGGGATGGCGAGCCTTAATTTGCTCACCGCCAAGAATGAGTTCGAGGCAAGACGATTCTGTACCTTTAACGCTACGAGCGCAGCGTCGGCATTGTGCTCTCGTATGGCGGCCCAAATTCTGGTTCAGTATCCGACCTTGCGTCCAGAGACAGTCCGCGCCCTGATTGTTCACTCAGCGGATTGGTCGGAAGCTATGCGCGACGCTTATCTTCCTGCTCGCCCAGTGAAATCGGACTACGTAAACCTCATTCGACATGCCGGCTGGGGAGAGCCGAGTCTTGAGCGTGCTCTTTGGAGTGCGAGCAACTCTCTGACTTTGGTGGTGGAAGATCAGCTCTATCCTTATAAGAAAGGTAAGGGGAAGATCGATACGAAGGAGATGAACCTCCACAACATCCCGTGGCCAAAGGACGAGCTTGAAGCTCTACAAGGTGCTGAGGTGGAGATGAAGGTCACCCTTTCGTATTTCGTCGAGCCGAATCCCTCTGCTCGCGGCTCCGCGTCCAAATATCACTACCCATCGCACCGCCTACGATTCGATGTTAAGCGGCCTTTGGAAGGTCCTGATGATTTTGTGGGGCGCGTAAATGCGGCTGCTGAGCAAGTGAATGAAGGGATGGCGCCGAAGGATCCCGACTGGCTCCTCGGGGGCCAATACAGGCACAAAGGGTCCATTCACCAAGACATTTGGAAAGGCACTGCTGCTGATCTCGCAAGCCGTGGCTTGCTGGCTGTGTTTCCTGGAATGGGTTGGTGGAGAACCCGGCCTAATCTCAACCGGTACGCGCTCCCCGCTCGTTACAGTCTGATCATCTCTATCAAAACCCCGGAGGCGGAGGTCGATCTGTATACCGCGGTCGAAAACAAGCTAGCAATCCTGGTGTAAAGATCGTTGAAGCGACTCACTGCTCCCGCCTCACAATAGAGATAAGGTCAATTTTTCTGAGAGAGCGGTAGGCGATTATCAGTTATTTTGTGAATTTCGCATGGCCGATTCACAGAGGAAGTGGCAGTTTTTCCCAGTTTACTGAACACCTAATGTCACCTTTTTTGTGAACCTACAGGGCCTACGCTTGGGCCTGGGCCTACAGCACGACACCGTTTTCGGCGCTCAAAGTCGTGGTGTACGACTTCAGCCCAAGCCGTGCCGGTGAACATGCACGCAATTTCCTGGGCGACTGGAACGGCAAGCTGGTTTGCGATGATTTCGCTGGTTACAAAGCTGGTTTTGAGCAAGGCATCGCTGAAACCGGCTGCATGGCTCATGCACGTCGCAAGTTTTTCGATCTGCACGTAGCTAACAAAAGTCAGCTGGCCGAACAAGCGCTGTACTCGATCAGCGACTTGTAAGAGGTCGAGCGCCAAGCGCGTGACATGAGTGATGAGGATCGCGGGCGAATACGTCAGGAAATGGCGACGCCGATCCTCAAAACAATGCATAACTGGATGTTGGCCTAGCGCGACCTGGTGCCCATTGGGTCAGCCACGGCCAAAGCCCATGGGCGATTCACGCAACCAGTTGACTGCTGAGCGAAAACCTCCGTAGCTTAGCGACAGGAGATCAAAGAGTGAGGACGAAAAATACAGAAACTCGTCTCCGTTATGATGATACTGCTTAGAGGTACCATATACTCTTAGCTAGGGGAATGACGCTAAAGCACTCGCTTTGCCTTCAAAGCAGTCGTAAGAATCGTAACGACAAATAAAATGCACGCCCCTTAACTCATCCACCCACGCGCAGATCGCGATCAGCCGAAAAAATAATCTCTGTGACCTTGAGGTTCTCTCGATGAGGCGAGTGATGAATGCTGTAGCAGGCCCCGCCTACTACCTTATAGATATAGCCCTCTTCCGTCCCTGAGGCGTCTTCAGCAATGCTCACTTCCTGAAGCGGTTCCATCACCCAGTCTTTCCCACCTCTCATGTGGCCAGGAGACATCAGATGTGCCTGCGCGATCCATGAGCAGTCATCAAGCTCCGAAAGCATCTGTTTAAGTATCGGTACCGTAGGGATCATCAGCATGCTGCCCACGATGTCATCACCATAATCGCGCACGAGCTCCACGTAAAACCATGGGTAGTGCAGCTCCAGCTCAATAAATTTCCAGCGGCGACTGGAAGGTTCTCCGAAAATGTCGGCTGAGCTGAGTTCAGCGTGCCTGTAGGTCTTGAACATCGAAAAATCCTCAAAATATTAACAATAGTTAATGGATGTCCGACGTTCAAGACGGCTTCATCATTCCTTTTGTAGGAATGAAAAAATGGAACTGAAACAGGCATTTGGGAAAGCAATGAGGCAGCTCAGAAAATCCCGCAACCTTAACCAAGAAGATTTCGGTGGCCACAGCAGCCAAACCTACCTCAGCCAACTGGAAGCCGGAGGAAAAGGCCCTACCCTCGAAATGGTGCATGGGCTCGCCTCTGCCATGAATGTCCATCCTTTGACGATCTTGACCCAGTGCTACCTTTTTATGGACAAGGATGCCACTCTGGATTCAATCATTCAGCGCGTTCGTGAGGAGCTCAGCGTGACGCCATCGGACCGATGAGGATGGGCATCTGCACCCTTCAGCATGGGCTGAGATGTCCTGTCTGATGCAACCAAATTCTGCGCTTCCTGACCCATTGGCTGGGTTGCGCCTGGGCCCTACCTATGAGGGAAAGGAGAGACATTGAAAGGCCGGCGGAAGGTAAAGACTGAGAAGTGGCGTATCAAGTCGGAACAGGAAGGCAGCGCCCAAGAGCTTCTGCGAGGGCGGGCACAGACGCGAGGAAGGTTCCTCGATATAGCCGCACAAGCCGGCAAGAGAATGGAACCCGTTGGCCGACTAGCCGGTTGAGAGATACGCTTTCACATTTGAGGTGTGCAAATGAACGATCCTCAGATACTAGCGCTTTGCCCCAGTTCACCGCTGGGATGCTGGAGCATCGTCCACCGATGCTACAAAGGAAGGTGCGAGCAAATCTTGCACCTGGCGACGCGAGTGCTTGGCAGTCGAGTGCTCGCCGCGCAATGGCTATACAAACCAGCGATCGGGCTAAGTCATCAGGTACCTTGCATCATCCTGATAAGTCGATCGGGCTATCAGCAAGTGGTGACACTTCTAGAACGAATTGAACACGGCGTCTACGCTTAACGCCGCAAGGTTCCATGCCAGAGGACCTGTCCACTACTCGTCTGACATAGGTTTAGCTGTGTCTATCGCAGAGTCTATATCGAACCGAATCAAGCGTATGCCTAAGGGAAGGCCCTTTGTTAGAGCCGTATTCGAGCGAGCCGGCTCTCGCTCCGCGGTAAACAAAGCTCTTTCTCGAATGGTGCTCAGGGGTTCCCTGGAGCGCGTTGCCCGCGGCGTTTACATGCGTCCCAAGCACAGCCAATACACGGGTAAAAGGGTTCGAGCCAACCCGCTTTCTGTATTGGAAGCCGTCGCTAGGGCAAGAGGCGAGACTATCCAGATCCATGGTGCAGAAGCTGTTCGTCGACTGGGGCTGAGTGTTCAGATGCAGGTCCTGCCTACTTACTACACCAGCGGGACGACACGTGAGATCAAGATCGGTAACGCGGTTGTTAGGCTGCGCCATGCGTCTCGCCAACGACTCCAGCAAGCTGGAACGCCAATAGGGACGGCCCTGACCGCTTTTTGGTATCTCGGAGAAAATGGGGTGGATGAGCAGGTCGCGAGCAAGATTGTCAGCTCGCTCAGCGCTGAAGAGTTCAAAAGGCTCATGGAATGCAAAATGCCTAAGTGGATGCGCTCAGCACTGGCCAACTACGCTCGAAATGTGAACTGAAAAATTCTGAACCGGGAGCGAATCCGACGAAAAATCTACGCAACGCATTACGAAGGCCGGAGTTGTATTTTCGATTACATGGAGATACTCATAAACGCCGGTGCGGCATATATTATGCAACTGTTGCCAGTAGAGCACGAGAAACGCTAGATCATGAACTTAGAGAGCACCGAGGAAACCAGTGGCGACTCTAACCTAAATTACTCCAGTAGACTCCGCATACCTTAATCGCCACTATCTGCATCGAGATACTTGTATGCCATTTTCGATTCAAGAGCAGCCAGAGTTGCGCGAACCTGCGTTGATTTTGGCTGAGTATATACTCCACTTGATTCAATAGACGAGTGATGCATAGCTGACTTAATCGTAAGATCCGTGGCTCCGTCTGCGGCAAGTCGCTGCCCATAGGAATGCCTGTGTCCATGAGGGGTAGTACCTAACATTTTCTCACTGATCAACCCAATGCGCTTTACAGCCGCTCTATGTGCTTTCCTGTAGGCGGTATGTGAATACGGCTGCCCAAGCTTGTTAGTGAATGCATAAGGATGCTCTTGACCTAATGCAGGTTTCACTCTGTGCATGCAATGATATTCACTCCACAACTGCGCAAATACTTCTGCCTTGAATGCGGGATGAAAGAAAACTTCAAAACTCATGCGCTGACGATCAGTAAACGCCCTACCCTTCGCACCCAAAAACAAAGAATCCTGCGATTTGACCAGTAGATTTCTAGGAATCAGCCCATACTTGTCACGCAGAAATGCTTGACGCTTCATCCGTTTTTTTCCAGGCGCTAATCCGAGTTGAGGATGATAAATTCGAACGACAACTTCACCTTTCTCAACTGTGACATCATCGCACCACAAGCTCAACGCCTCAGATAACCTTAGCCCGCCATAATGCATGAGCATAGTGATTAAGATATCTCTAATACTGTATACATTTTTCCGAAGCTTGAACCCCTGCGCAAGAAAGGCATCAATCGATTCTTCGGGAAAATCTTTTGCAGGCTCTAGATCAAAGCCTATCATTGAAGTAGACCTGACCTCCCTACTCATTGAAAAATCAGGTGGCTTTATCCAAAGATGCGAAAGAAAAGCATTATTCTTCCGATGGACGTAAGCTGCCCAATTAAGTTTTTCCTCAGCACGATTCGCTTTGCGCCAAGTATTTAAAACCAGTCCAGAATCTTCATTTAGCGCAGCCAGCCAGTCTGAAAATTGAGTAATCGCGGAAATAATCTTGGAGGCATCATCTGGCTGTCTTGGCTCCCACCACAACTCAGACGGATCGCACCCCCGCTCCACGGTACCACTATACAGTGAATTGGAAAACGATCTAAACAGCATTTGGGGAGAATCAAAAAACTGATGATTAGCTTCTACATATTCCAACAACAGCTGCACAGCAAAGGTCGCACTATCTTGCCATGACCTGCTCTTACGCCCATTCAAGTACATATAGTGAGCAAAATCCTTAAGTATCCCTTCGTCTGTAATGATTACAGGCAACACCGGTCGAAAACCAGTTGCATCCAATCTCAGCACTCTGTACTCACGATGGGATCGTTCGAAGAAAACAGGCATTTTGCTGACTCCGGAGATCAATGCAGTTGGCGACTTTCGTTTTCACAGCATAGCTGAGCTCGGTCCAGCAGAGAGGTAGGCCAAATTTTTTTGGGACTATAGCTTGGGTTAACCTTCCTCGATGGCTACTGCATCATCACCCCGGAAGGCGAAGAGCCGAAGCACCTGAAGGCCGGCGACGTGTTCGTGATCGAACCAGGTATGAAAGGCACCTGGGAAGTGGTCGAGACCGTGCGCAAGTATTTTGTCTTCGCCTGATCCCTGAAGCTACACATAGCCCTGTGTAGGAGCAGTCTTGTGCTGCGAAGAGGCCAGTTCAGACACAGCAGTTGTGTTGTCTTGGCTGGCCTCTTCGCAGCACAAGGCTGCTCCTACAACCATCTCTAGCCTGAAATACGGGCAAAAAAAATCGCGGGGCAGGTGCCCTTCCCTCTGGTGCGCAGTTACAGAGGGAAGGCCGCCTGGCCCGCGATGAAGCCCACCTCTTGCGTCAATCTTTCTTGCGATAACCCTCGACGATGGCCGAGAAGTCCTTGCCACCCTCGCCACGCAGGCTCATGGCCTGGTACAGCTGCTGGGCCACAGCACCCAGGATCACCGGTTGGTGAGCCTGGCGTGCCGCTTCAGTGGCCAGCCCCAAATCCTTGAGCATCAGTTCGGCGCCAAAGCCACCGGTATAACCACGCGATGCCGGCGCCGTTTCGATAATGCCCGGCCACGGGTTGTAGGTGTCCGAACTCCAGCAACGCCCGGTCGAACTGTTGATGATGCCGGCCAGCACCTTGGTATCGATGCCCAGCGCGTTGCCCAGGGCCATGGCCTCGGACACACCGACCATCGAGATGCCCAGCAGCAGGTTGTTGCAGATTTTGGCGATCTGCCCGGTGCCGACTTCACCGCAGTGCACGATGTTGCGGCCCATCTGCTCCAGTACCGGCTTGAGCGTGGCGAACAGCTCGGCACTGGCGCCTACCATGAAGGTAAGGGTGCCGGCCGCCGCGCCGCCAGTGCCACCGGACACCGGCGCGTCGCCCATGTCTACGCCTTTGGCCGCTGCCGCCTTGGACACATCACGGGCGGTTTGCGGGTCGATGGTGCTGCAGTCCACGGTAGGCGTACCGGCACGAATACCGGCCAGCACGCCATCTTCGTTCAGGTACACGCTGCGTACATGGGCAGCAGCCGGCAGCATGGTGATCACCAGCTCGCTGTTGGCTGCCGCGTCCTTGGGTGATGGGCTGATCTGCCCACCCAGCTCTGCCAGCTCGGCCAGCACGGCCTTGTTGAGGTCGAACAGGTTCAGTTGATGCCCGGCCTTGATCAGGTTGCGGGCCATGGGCGCACCCATATTGCCCAGACCAATGAATGCAATACGCATGACTTCTCCTTAGCGCAGGCTGATGGTGGTGTTCACACCGTCATTGACGCTGTCGTCATCGAACCAGCGAGCGGTGACGGTCTTGGTCTGAGTGTAGAACTGCACCACTTGCTTGCCGTACGGGCCGAGGTCGCCGAGCTTGGAGCCGCGGGAGCCGGTGAAGCTGAAGAACGGTACCGGTACCGGGATCGGGATGTTGATGCCGACCTGGCCGATATCAATTTCGCTCTGGAACTTGCGCGCTGCCGCGCCGCTCTGGGTGAACAGCCCGGTGCCATTACCGAACGGGTTGGCGTTGACCAGGGCGATGGCCTCGTCGAGGGTATCGACCTCCAGGGTAACCAGTACCGGGCCGAAGATTTCCTGGGTATAGACCTGCATGTCGGTCTTCACGCCCGAGAACAGGGTTGGGCCAACGAAGTTGCCCTGCTCGTAACCGGGCACCGTGACCTCGCGGCCGTCGAGTTCCAGCTTGGCGCCTTCCTTGATGCCGCTTTCGATCAGGCCCAGCACACGCTCCTTGGCGCGTTTGGAAACCACCGGGCCAACGTCGGTGCCCGGTTCGCAGCCGGCATTGACCTTCAGTTTGCTTGCCGCTTCCTTGATGTCGGGCAGCCACTCACGGGCCTTGCCCACCAGCACCGCCACCGAGGTGGCCATGCAGCGTTGGCCCGCCGCGCCGAAGGCGGCACCGACCAGGGCGTTGATGGTTTGCGTGCGGTTGGCATCGGGCAGCACCACTGCGTGGTTCTTGGCACCCATCATCGACTGCACGCGCTTGCCGTGCTGGCTGCCGAGGTTGTACACGTGGGTGCCGACTTCAGTAGAGCCGACGAACGAAATGGCCTTGATATCCGGGTGAGTGCAGATGGCATCCACCACTTGCTTACCGCCATGCACCACGTTGAGCACGCCGGCCGGTACGCCGGCTTCCAGCGCCAGCTCGACCAGCAGCATGGTCGACAGCGGATCTTGCTCGGACGGTTTGAGCACGAAGGTGTTGCCACACACGATGGCCATGGGGAACATCCACAGCGGGATCATGGCCGGGAAGTTGAACGGGGTGATACCGGCGCATACGCCGATTGGCTGGCGCAGGGTGTAGGTATCGACACCGCCGGCGACGTTCTCGGCAAATTCGCCCATTTGCAGGGTGCCAATGGACGCGGCGTGTTCGACCACTTCCAGGCCGCGGAAAATATCGCCTTCAGCGTCGGCCAGGGTTTTGCCCTGCTCGGCGCTGAGCACCTGGGCAATGCGTTTGGTGTGTTCGCGGATCAGCGCCTGCAGCTTGAGCATGATGCGCATGCGCGCGCCGATCGGGGTGTTTCGCCAAGTCTGGAAGGCGCGGTGGGCAGCGGCCACGGCAGCGTCGACTTCCTCGACGGTGGCGAACGGCACCCGCGCCAGCACCTCTTGGGTGGCCGGGTTGACGATGTCGCGCCATTCGGTGGTCTTTGACTCGACCCACTGGCCGTCGATCAGCAGCTTCACCTGCTCTACCTTGGCCTGGTTTGGGGATTGCGGTGCGTTCATCTGCGTTCTCCTTGGAATTATTGTCGGGACGAGATCGCCAGCGCCAAGCAAACGCGAGGTGGCGTCCTGAGGCTTGTTTCGAGTATAGATGTGCAAACATCCAACAAGAACGCACAAAAAAACCGGATCATCATGCAAAAAGACCTCACATCCCTGAGCGCGCTCAACTGGGACGACCTGAAGTTTTTCCTCGAAGTGGCGCGCACCCGCAAGGCCAGCAGCGCTGCCAAACGCCTGAGCGTGGACTACACCACGGTGTCGCGGCGCATCAGCTCGCTGGAGGGGGCGTTGGGCACGCTGTTGTTTGAAAAGTCGCGGACCAACGGCTTTGTCCTTACCGCCGAGGGGCAGCGCTTGCTCGGTTATGCCGAATCGATCGAAAGCACGCTGCACATGGCGTGCGAGCAGGTGTCCGGGTCGGGCGTGGCATTGTCGGGGCATGTACGCATGGGCTGCACCGAAGGCTTCGGCAGCTTTTTCGTTACCCCGCAGCTAAGCCACTTCGTCGATGCCTACCCGGCGATTTCTGTGGATATCCTGCCGCTGCCGCACTTCATCAGCCTGTCCAAGCGTGAGGCGGACATCGTAATTGCCCTGGAGCGACCGGAGCATGGGCCTTATGTGTGCTGCAAGCTGTGCGACTACCGCTTGCGGCTGTATGCGACCCAGGACTACCTGGACAGCCATGCACCGATCCGCCAGGTAGCGGACTTGGCCAAACACCCGTTCATCAGTTACGTGGATGACCTGGCGTTCAGTTCGGAGCTTTTGTACCTGGCCAACCTGATTCCCGGCGCCAGCGCACACTTGCGCAGTACCAGTGTGATTGCGCAGTACACCGCCGCGTTGCAGGGGCGTGGGCTGGCGATACTGCCGTGCTTCCTTGCGGCGCAAGACCCGCGACTGGTGACGGTGCTGCCCGAGGAGATCGAGGTGACGCGGCAGTTCTGGATGTACTGCCGGGAGGATTTGCGCAAATTGAAGCGCATTACCCTGCTGTGGGATTACATCCGTGGGGTGACCGAGGCGAATGCACCGTTGTTGATGGGCGAAACTCGCGAGATGCGCTTTGCCCAGGAGTGATGGTGCTGCGTAGCGCCTTTGTAGGAGCAGCCTTGTGCTGCGAAGGGGCCAGTCATGGCAATACGGCTGCTGTGCCTGGTCTGGCCTCTTCGCAGCACAAGGCTGCTCATACAGAGAAGTGTGATAGCTCAGCGGACAGCGGTCAGTAGGACGCCACCACGATCGACACCCGACGGTTCTCGGTGCGCCCCGCACTGGTACGGTTGTCCGCCACCGGTTGTGTGCTGCCCAGGCCGCGGCTCTGGATGTTCTGCGCCTGCATGCCAACCCCGACCAGCGCCCTGGTCACGCTCTGCGCGCGGCGCTCGGACAGCTGCTGGTTGTACGCCGCTTTGCCCGACGAATCGGCATGGCCATCCACCCGTACGCCCTGGATGCCAACGCCAAGCAACGCCTTGCCAATGCGTTCGACAATCGCCTGGCTCTGGCCGTTGAGGCCGTCCAGATCGCTGCCGAACAGCACCTTGCCAGACAAGTCGTAAGCCCAGCCTTCATCGGTCGGGGTAAACCCTTCGCGCTTGAGTACGGCAATCTGTTCTGGGGTAAGGCCCTTGGGGGGTGCGCTCTGGCAACCGGTCAGCGCCAGCACGGCGAGTAACAAGGTCCAAAGGGAAAAGCGTAAAGCGTGTATCACGTGTTCAACTCCTGTTCTTGATTTCACTGGCGGACCGTTCCGTCTGCGCCACTTGCCAATGGCCACGGCGCTTGCGCTTGGCCTGGTACATCGCCGCATCGGCGGCATTGAGAAGACTGGCGGGGTCAGCGCCGTCATCCGGGTAATAGGCAATACCGACACTCAGTGAGGTGGCGA
Source organism: Pseudomonas sp. Irchel 3F3 (assembly GCF_900187545.1). Lineage (NCBI taxonomy): Bacteria > Pseudomonadati > Pseudomonadota > Gammaproteobacteria > Pseudomonadales > Pseudomonadaceae > Pseudomonas > Pseudomonas sp. Irchel 3F3. The sequence goes on from NZ_FYDS01000005.1 coordinate 511,588, forward strand.
TACTGCGGCCACTGTCCAACTGCACGGGCAGCTGCATGCTGGCAATGATCTTTTCGGCAATGTGCTCGGCGTCCTCGCGCGACTGCAAAGGCGTCAGCAGCACCGCGAACTCATCACCGCCCAAGCGTGCCACCAGGTCGTGTTCGCGCAGCTGGGCCCGCACGCGGTCGGCCACGCTGATCAGCACTTCGTCGCCCACGGCATGGCCGAGCGTGTCGTTGATCTGCTTGAAGTGGTCGCTGTCGAGGAACAGCAGCGCCAGGTGTTCCTGCTGCCGCGCCGCGTTACGCACGCTACGGCTCAGCCGCCCCTCGAAGAAGGCGCGGTTGGGCAGGCCGGTCAGGCTGTCGTGACTGGCCTGGTGCGCCAGGGTCTGGTTTTCGTTCTGCAGGTGGCTGTGCCATACCTCGAGTTCGTCGAGCAAGGCATTGAAGTCGTTGCCCAGTTCGTTGAGTTCTGCAATCCCCGCTTCCGGCACGCGCCGGTCAAAACTGCGCTCGCGGCGGGCGGCGTGGGCGACGCTGGCCAAGCCACGCAGCGGGCGGACGATATCGCTGAGCAGGCGCCGAGACAGGTATTGCGCAGCCAAGGCACTGAGTATTGTGCAGAACAGGATGCCGGCCAAGCCACTCAGCAGGAACAGCAACAGGCTACGGCCCTGGCCAACCAGTTCGATGTGCCCGACCTGCTGCTGCTGGTGCAGGATCGGCAGGTTGATCGGTTCATCCAGCAAGGCGGTGGCAACCTGCACTTCAAGCTTGGCGAGCATGCCCGTATCGCCCCGTTGCCAGTGCGCCAGCAGCTCGCCTTCGTCGTTGAAGACCTTGGCCTCGGCCACCTCCTCTTTGCTGGCGATCAGCACCAGCGATTCATTGGCTGCGGCACTGTCATCGAATACCACCGCCGCTTCCACGGTGTAGCTGATCGAACGGGCGATCAGGTGCAGGTTGTGATTGGCATAGACACGCAAGGCCAGCACGCCCAGCAGGGTAAGTGAAATACCGGCCAGGCCCACGGCGAGCAAGGCAACGCTGAGGTGGCCACGCCCAAGCACCGAACGCAGGGTTGGGCGCACGCCATGCTTGCGGGTCGGCTTCATGGCTGCACCGCCCGGCGCCGCGACAATTGCAGCACACTGGGGTGGATGCGTACGCCGGAACGCGCCACCGAGTCGAGGTTGACGTCAAAGGCCACCTGCTGATCGCTGACCCGCAGGCAGAACAGGCTACCAACCGTGCACGGGTCGTTCGCTTCGCTGATGCTCAGTACCGGGTGGCCGCTGACGCGCTCGAACAGCCGGTCGCGCTGGCCTTGGTCGAGTTTGCCGATGTAGATGGCATCGCAGGCCTGAGCGACCTGGGTGTCTTCTGCCAGCAGGCGCCGCACCTGCAGCGGGCGCCCGGACTCCTGAACATGGCCTTTGATCAGGTCATCGGCGTACTCGGTCGGGCCGACCAGGCACAAACGCAAGGGTGAGGGTTCGACGGGCCAGCGGGCGTAACTGAAGATGCCCAGGACCACCTGGGTGACGGCCTTTGCACGTTGCTGCGCCTGGGCGGCGGTTGTGCCGGGGTCTGCCCGGGCAGGGTCTGCGCAATAGAACAGGCCGGCCAGCAGTAGCGAAAGCGCACAGCTTGTCACTCGCCTTGCGGCCACGTTCATGTGGGAAATCTCTTAAAGTCCTTACCGCTATCGGCGCAACGATAGCACATGGCCGCATCGTTGTAGGAAGGAGCCCCTCATGTATCGGGATTGATGGCCCTTTCGCCGGCAAGCCAGCGCTAGGGCCGCGCGGTCTTACACCTGTTCGAGCATCAACCCGGAAATACGCCGCACCTTGCGCGCCACCGCTTCTTCGAAAATGCCCTGGCGTGGCTCGACCAGGCTGAAGCAGTGCTTGGCCCGGGTGATGCCGGTGTACACCAGTTCCTTGGTCAGCACCGGGTTGAGCGCATCCGGCAGCACCAGGGCGGTGTGGCTGAACTCCGAGCCCTGGGACTTGTGCACGGTCATGGCGAATACCGTTTCCACTTCATTGAGCCGGCTCGGCAGCACGAAACGCACACCACCACTGCCGTCGTTACGCGGGAAGGCCACCCGCAGCAGCGGCTCACCACGCTCGTCCGGCAGGCGCAGGGCAATACCGATGTCGCCGTTCATCAGCCCCAGCCCGTAGTCGTTGCGGGTCACCAGCACCGGACGGCCTTCGTACCAGGGCTGCTGGCTATCGATCAGCCCGGCAGCGTGCAGCACCCGCGCCACCCGTTCGTTGAGGCCTTCGACACCCCAGGCGCCACGACGCACCGCGCACAGCAACTGGAAGTCCTCGAAGCTGTGCAGCACCTTGCCCGCCCATTGCTCCCACGCGGGGTCGTCAAATGCAGTTTCGAGTGCAGGCCGGTAGCGGCCAAGTGTGCGCAGGTAGCTGCGATAGCCTTGCGGGCCTTCGGCACCGCGGTTCAGGCCGTCGAGTAGCAGGCGGTCGAAAGCCCGGTCCTGCTCGTGCTTGAGGGCAAGGCTGTGCACATCGGCCGGCGGCGTGGCCAGCAGGTTGCGCGCCGCATGGGAGTCCTGGCAGTTGACCAGCCGCGCCAGTTGACCAATACCGCTGCCTTCCCCGAAGCGCCGTGAGAAGCGCAGCATCACCAATTGCTGGGCCAGCGGGTTGCGCTGCTCATCACCGGCCTTCAGGCCGCTGGCGGCCAGCGACTCACCGCTGATCTGTTCCAGCCACGCAGAGGTCGCCGACGAATAGTGGCCCCCCTCGGCATCCCGGCACAGGTCGCCCAGCACCGCACCGGCCTCGACCGAAGCCAGCTGGTCCTTGTCGCCCAGCAGCACCAGGCGCGCGCGGGGTGGCAGGGCGTCGAGCAGGTTAGCCATCATTTCCAGGTCGATCATCGACGCTTCATCGACCACCAGCACGTCCAGCGGCAAGGGGTTGCCTGCATGGTGGCGAAAGTGCCGCGAGCCGGGGCGGCTGCCGAGCAGACGGTGCACAGTGCTGACTTCAGTGGGGATCTGATCACGTACTTCGGCGCTGACCTGCAAGCGCTCGACTTGCTGGCCAATCGACTCCGTCAGGCGCGCAGCAGCCTTGCCGGTCGGCGCGGCCAAGCGGATGCGCAGCGGCCTGCCCTGCTCCACTGCCGGCCCCTGCAGCAAGGCCAGCAGGCGCACCACGGTAGTGGTTTTGCCTGTGCCGGGGCCACCGGTGATGATGCTGAAACCGGCACGGGTTGCCAGCGCACAGGCAAGCTTCTGCCAGTCCACCTGGCCAGCTGGCGCTCCCCCTTCGAACAGTTGCGACAGGCGACCTGACAGATCGGCCAGCGGCGCCTCGGCCTGGGTCAGGCGCTGGCGCAGGATCTGGTCGATGCGCCGCTCGTAGCGCCAGTAGCGGCGCAGGTACAGGCGCTCACCGCTGAGCACCAGTGGCCGCGCCTGCTGCCCCGGGGTATCGCCGGCAGCCACCAGCGCGCTGGCGGCGATGCGTTGGCGCCAGTCCTTCAAACCGAGGTCGGCCAGCAACTGCGAGGGCAGCAGCAAGGGGCCTATCAAGGCGTCGCCTTCCGGCGGCAGTGACAATGCAAAATCGGGCTCGGCCAGGGTTTGTTGCAGGTCCAGGCAGACATGCCCGTGGCCCAGTTGGTGGCTGGCCAGCGCCGCCGCCAGCAATAGCAAGGGGTCGCTACCGGGGGCGCGCTCTTCGAGGAACGAGACGAACGCGCGGTCCAGGGCACGCAGCCAGCCCCGCTCTACCCAGCGGTCGAGCAGTTGCAGCAGGTCACCGCTGTCATGCTGTGGCGCCAGCGCCAGCAGGTGTTCGGCGTGCAACGGGGTGGGCAACAGGTCGACCAGGTTTCGGCTCTTGGCGCGGCTCATATCACGGCTCCGGCAAACAGGTCTTGCTGTGCCGGCGGGTGCTCGCCACGGAACAGCGCATCAAGGCGTTCAATCAGCTCGCGCGGTGGCTTGGTGTGATACACACCGTGGCCACTGCTGCTGGCGCCCCGCAGGAAGATGAACAATGCACCGCCAACATGGCGGTCGTAATCGTAGTCCGGCAAGCGAGCGCGCAACTGGCGGTGCAGGGCCAGCAGGTACAAGACGTACTGCAGGTCGTAGCGGTGCTCGAGAATGGCCTTTTCCATGGCCATGGCGTCGTAGGCCTGGATATCCGGGCCCAGCCAGTTGGACTTGTAGTCAGTCACGTAGTAACGCCCATCCAGCTCGAACGCCAGGTCGATGAAACCTTTGAACATGCCGTTGAGCACGGTCGGCTGCGCCGCCGGGCGCGCCAGGCCGGGGTGGGTGTGGCGCGCCACCAGGCGGTCGAGTTGTTCGGTGTCGACCCGGTGGCTGGCGAACCAGAACTCCATTTCGATCTGGTAATGACGCAACTGCCCGAGCGTCACGCCCTTTTCACAGCCCGGCAATGGCAGCGTCTCGCCCAGCAGGCGTTGCATCCAGTGGCTGAGGGTGGGAATCCAGCCCGCCCAGTCACGGCGATTACAGCGCTGGCCCACGGTACGCTCGATCTGCTGAGGGTTTTCGCTGACCTGGCTGAAGCCCTCCCGGCCGGCCCATTCCAGCAAGCCATGCAGGAAAGTGCCAGGGTTCGGCCCTCGCGGAAAGCGGTGGATATCGCCACTGTCGGCCGGTACCTCTCGCAGTATCTGGGCATCGACCACTTCGTCATCCAGCAACTGCTGTGCCTGCGAGCTGTCGGCAACAAGCGTCTGATCGCCGATGCGCAGGGCGCTATACGAGGCGATCCACCAATGCTCGGCTGCCGCGCGGCGCGGTTTGCGTGCGGGCACACGCTCACATTCGGCGTGCGGCATGCGATACACCCGGTCATCAGCCTGCGGCAGGCCCGAGCAGGTGATGTACGGGCATGTTGACGCCAACGCTTGCAACCAGCCTGCAAGCTGCTCCGAGCCCGCCAGGGCAAGGCCGCCACCCAGCAGGTAGCCAAAAGCCGAGCGGTGCAGCTGCGAAGTCTTCTGGTTACCGCGCTTGAGGTCGGCAACACCTAGCCAGCAAGCATGCTGGGCACGGGTCAGGGCTACGTAGAGCAGACGCAGGTCTTCGGCCAGGCGCTCGTCATCGGCGCGCTCGATCTGTAGCGGGTCCGGGGTGAGGGTGAGGTGGGCGTTACCTTCGCTGTCATGCCAGGCCAGTGGCAGGCGGCTGCCATCCACCGGCTTGCTGGTGCAGATGAACGGCAGGTAGACCAAGGGATACTCCAGGCCCTTGGACTTGTGGATGGTCACCACCTTGACCAGCTGCTCGTCGCTTTCCAGGCGCAGGATCTGCTCTTCACCGGCCTGCCCGGAACTGGCCAGATGATCGGCGAGGTGGCGGATCAGCGCCTGTTCGCCGTCCAGCTCACCCGCCGCCTGCTGCAACAGCTCGGCCAGGTGCAGCAGGTTGGTCAGGACACGCTCGCCATCACTGCGGCGGACCAGCGTGCGCGGCAGCTCGAAGTCATGCAGCAGGTGCCGCAGCATGGGCAACACGCCTTGGCGTTGCCAGGTATCGCGATAATGGCGAAAACGCATGACCCAGCCTTCCCAGACCCGTTCGTCCTGGTTCAAGCGGTCCAGCGCTACCAGCGACAAGCCCAAGGTGAGGCTGGCCAGGGCCGCCTTGAGCAGGCGCTCCGAGTCTGGCTCGGCGCAGGCCTTGAGCCAGGCCAGCACATCGTGGGCCTCCTGAGCCGTGAATACCGAGTCTTTGTCTGACAGGTACACACTGCGCACATCGCGTGCGGCCAATTCGGCGCGCACCATCTGCGCTTCATGCCCGTCACGCACCAGGATGGCAATGTCGGAGGGCAGGCACGGGCGCAATTCGCCCTCGGCATTCTGGAAGCCCGCCGTGCCCTGCTGACCGCCATTGAGCAAGGCGACGATATGGCTGGCGCAACTGGCTGCCAGCTGCTGGCGGTAGACACTGCTGGAGACTGGTTCTTCGCTTTGCAGCTGCCAGCAGTGCAGGGCTGCACTGGCAACCCCGTCAATCAGCAGCTGTTCGCCACGGCCCTTGGCGCGGACCTCGACGAACGGCAACGGGTTGTCATCGGCCTCGCGGAACAGGAACGCCCCCCGCCCCGCCTCACGCGCCTCGGCCTGCAGGAACACCTGGTTGACCGCCGCGACCATGGCCTTGCTGGACCGGTAGTTGGTGTCCAGGCTGTGCAGGCGGCCGCTGGTGGCGCGCCGGGCAGCAAGGTAGGTGTAGATGTCGGCCCCTCGAAAGGCGTAGATCGCCTGCTTGGGGTCGCCGATCATGAACAGGCCGGTTTCTGCGCGGTTTTCGCTGACAGGGTAGATGCGCTCGAAAATGCCGTACTGCACCGGGTCGGTATCCTGAAACTCGTCGATCAGGGCTACCGGGAACTGTTCACGGATCAGGCTGGCCAGGCGCTCGCCGGCCTCGCTGGCGAGGGCGTACTGCAAGCGCACGAGCATGTCGTCGAAGCCCATTTCTGCACGCCGGCGCTTCTCCACTTCGAAACGCGCCAATACCCAATTGGCCGCGTGCTCGAGCAGGGCGGCATCCGGACTGTCCAGGGCCTGCAATTGCTGCTGCAAGCTCTGCATGGCGTTCAGGCCCGGGTGCTCGGGCGGTTCCCCCTTCCAGGCCTCGGCCATGCCCGCCGGGGTCAGGCGGGTGAAGCCCGTGCCCAAGTCGAGCTCTACCCGTTGCTCATCCCCGGCCCAGGCGCAGAGCTTGTCGAACCAAGGTTCGAAGTAACGGGCTTGCATCTTGCGGCCATCGACCTGCTTGGCAGCCAGCGCATCGCGGCAGATCTGCCGCAGTTCTTCGGCCCACTGCGCCCACGGTGCTTTCAGCCTGGCCAACTGTTCGCCACGTTGCTGCAGCGAGGCCTGGATCAATGCGGCTGGCTCTGGCCCATCCTGCTGGGCACGCACGCGGCCGAACAGTGGGCGAATGCGCGGCAGCAAAGCATCGGGGCTACCCCAGTTGTCACGCACCCAGGCCAGTGCGTCACCTTGCATGCCATAGCAGAAGCGCCGCCAGTAATCGCGCATCACCTGGCCCAGCAACTCGCTGTGGTCGGTTTCCAGGGTCTGGGTGAACAGGCTGCCGCTGTCGAAGGCATGCTCACGCAGCATGCGCTGGCACCAGCCGTGGATGGTCGATACCGCCGCCTCGTCCATCCACTGCACGGCGATTTCCAGGCGGCCGGCACAACGTGGCCAAGCCTCTTGCGGGTAATCGTCACGCAGTTGGTGCAACAGCGGATCGGCGCCTTCCAGTTCGCCACGGAAGAACCGTGCAGCCTCCGCCAGGCGCGCGCGGATGCGTTCGCGCAGCTCTTTGGTGGCTGCATCAGTGAAGGTGACCACGAGGATTTGCGGTGGCAGCAGCTCGCGTGCGAAGCCCTGCTCGCCCCCATGACCGAGGATCAGGCGCAAGTACAGCGCCGAGATGGTGAAGGTCTTGCCCGTGCCAGCGCTGGCCTCGATCAGCTGGCTGCCGTGCAGGGGGAAACTCAGTGCCAGGGGACGGTCCTGGGTCATGCGCCTTTCTCCGAGTTGCCCAGGGTCTGCCAAGGGGCGGTGAACAATGGGCGGTACAAGGTTTCGCACCAGCCTTCAAAGGTTTCGTCAGCGGTGAGTGCGGCAAAGTCGCGGAACTGGCGGGCCAAGGCAATGCTCTCACTTCGCTCGCCGAAACGGGTGCGTTCATCGCCTTCGTAGGCGCGCGCAGCTGCAGCCAGGGCTTTATCCGCATCGTCCTCGGCCAGCCAGGCGAACGCGGCCTTGGCCGCGACGGGCAACGGCGCATTCATCGCCGCCTGACGGGCCACCAGCAGGTCGCCCAACAGCTGCGCAGCCTGCTGTTGCGCCAGCGGTGCGAGCAACAGGGTCAGGTCGCTGGCTACCAAGGCACTGTAATAGGAATAGCCCGCCGCACAGGCCGCCAGGTGCGTAACCCAAGGGGCGATCAGGCGGTGCCACTTGAGGTTGTTGCGCCCTGCGCTGATCGTATTGGGTACGGTGGTGATACTGAGCAGGCTCTGGTCATCCGCCTGAAAGACCCGCCCCAGCCAGCCTTCGAGGCGGTGCTGGCCGTGCTTGAAATGCACCGGCAAGGCGCCCTCGACCGGCTGCGGCCAGCGTTGCAGCAACTGCTGGTGACGTTGCAGCAGGTCGGGGAGCGGTTCGATCAACTCGCTTTGCAGCAGCTCGCCGAAACCGGCCAGCGGCAGCAAACCACAGGCCTGAAGGCGCCTGGCCTGGGCCCGCAAGGCCTGTTCGGCGTTATCCGGTTCGGCCAGCGCGGCGCCAAGCAGGCTTTCACTGGCGCCATAGCGCTGCAGGGTATCAAGGACAAAAGGTTCTTCGTCCGGAGTGGGCGCTTCCAGCGCCTCGAAGTAAACCTTCAAGCGCTGGCTGAAGAAATGCCGCACCGGGTGGCGCAAAAAGTCATTGAGCTGGGTCAGGCTCAGGGCTTCATCGTCAAGGTAAGGCGGCAAGCCGGTATCAATCTGCTCATCCTCCTCGCCCTGCTGGTGCAGCAGCTGCCATTCGTGGGCGAAGCTGAACAACGGGCTGCCCTTCTGGAAGTAGCGTGAGCTGAAAGGCTGCAGGGGATGCTCCTGGGTCAGTGCGTGCAGCAGTTGCTCGCCCGGTTGCGCTGGCGACCCCTCCTGCGCCCCGACCAGATGCCAGCCTGCAGCGATGTGATCACGCAACTGGCCCACCAGGACCGAGGCAGGTCGCTCGCTGTTGTCGCGGATACTGCGCCCGACCCAGCTGACGTACAGCTGGTCACGCGCCGACAGCAGCGCTTCCAGCAACAGGTAACGATCGTCTTCGCGCCGTGAGCGGTCACCGGGGCGGTAGTCGCTGGCCATCAGGTCGAAGTCCAGTGGTTGCTGGGCGCGCGGGTAATCGCCATCGTTCATGCCCAGCAGGCAGACCACCCGGAACGGGATGGCGCGCATAGGCATAAGGGTGCAGAAGTTCACCGAGCCGGCGAGGAAGCGTTGCGACAGCTTGCCCTGGTCGAGGCCCGACAGCCAGGCTTCACGCACTACGGTGAGCGGCAACGGGTCTTGCAGGCCGACGGCCTCGCACACTTCAAGCCAGCCATCGCGCAGCTCCTGCAGCTGCATCAGCAGGAGCTCGTCACGCTCGCCCTCAGCGAGGAAAAACACCTGCAGCAAAGCATGCAGGCGCTCGCCCCACTCGCTGACGGTCGCAGGCTCGGACAAGGCCTGGCAGGCCACTTCGAGCGCATCAAGCAGTGCGACCAGCGGGCCGATCAGTGTCGCGTCCAGGCCACCGATTTCATCATAGGGTTCGATGCCGTCACAGGCTTCGCCCACCCCCACGGCATAGCCCAGCAGCATGCGCCGCAGGCCGAAGCGCCAGCTGTTCTGTTCAAGCCCGGCGGGCAAGCCCAGGCTGGCCCGCTGCTCGGCGTTGATGCCCCAACGGATACCTGCGCCCTCGATCCAGCGGTGCAGCGTGGGCAATTCGTTTTCGCGGATACCGAAGCGGGCGCGGACTGCCGGGACGTCCAGCAGGTCAAGTACTTCGCTGACCGCAAAGCGGCTGTCTGGCAACTTGAGCAGGTGTTCGAGGGCGATCAGCAAAGGCTCGCGACCGCGCTGGCCCTGGTCAGTGAGGGTGAACGGAATGTAGCGTGGATCATTGCGGTGCAACTGGCCGAACACTGCGCGGATATGAGGCGCATAGGTGTCGACAGCCGGCAGCATGACGATCACGTCACGCGGGCGCAACGTCGGGTCGGCGCTGAAGCGGGCCAGCAGTTGGTCGTGCAGGATCTCCACTTCACGTTGCGGGCTGTGGGCAATGTGGAATCGAACAGAGCGGTCCTTCGCCGTGTCGACTGGCGGCCACAGCTCGCGGGTTTCGGCGAGCGGGCGCAGTTCAAGAATGTCGTCCTGCAGTTGGTTAAGCAGGGTTGTGGGCGAACCGTCACTGAAAAGGTCGATGCGGCCATCGCTGAACACACCTTGGTAGCTGCCAGGGTCGTCATAGCTGTCGAGCAGGTTGATATAGTCGCGACCTTGTTTGCCCCAGGCTGCCAGCAACGGGTGGGCATGTTGATGCAGCGACTGGTCGTCCAGTTGCAGGGGCATGCCCTGCTTGCGCTGCTGGCGCTTGTACTGATGGCGCAGCAGATCCTTGTCGGCAACGATATCGGCCCAGTGGTGGCGGCAGGGGTTGTGCACGCACAGCAGCACCTGGCTGAAACGCGCCAGGCCCGCCAATGCCTCCAGGGCCTGGGCAGGCAGCGAAGAGATACCGAACACGATCACCCGCGGCGGGAGCCCTGCGGGTGCCTGCTGCAAGCTGTTGATACGCTCGACGAAGCGTTGATGCACGCCGGCGCGGCTCTGTGCCATCCCCTCTTGGCCAACATCCTCCAGCAGCGCACGCCACAGTTCGGCTTGCCAGCGGTTGCCCGGGGGCAGCGCTTTGCGCTCGCCGCGGGCGGTGTTGAGGATGTGCTCGCCCGCAGCCCAGTCCTTGAGCCAATCGGCACGGTAGACCTGGTACTGGTCGAACAGGTCAGCCAGGCGCTCGGCGAGCTGGTAACGCTTGCGTAGGTCACTGTCGTCGGTGAGGAAGCGCCGCAGCGGCTCGAAATGCGGGCGCTCGATCAGGGCCGGCAGCAGGCGCATCAGTCGCCAGGTCAGCGGGGCCTTGTCGAGCAGGGAAACCTCGGGAATTTCGTCACGGCCCAGCACGCTTCGGTACAACTGCCACATGAAGCTGCCGGGCAGTTGCACATCGATTGCGGCGGCGATGCCGCAGCCGCCCAGGTCATCTGCCTGCGGGTCTTCAGCCAGCGCGAGTTTGAGCCATTGGGCGATGCCATTGCTTTGCACCAGGGCAATTTCGTTTTCCAGCGGCGCCAAGGGGTAGCGACGCATCCAGCTCACCACCAGGCTGCGCAGGTCGTCGAGGCGGTTGCCGTGGACGATCATGAAGCCGGGGTGGAGGTGGGTGATGTTGGGCATCGGCGGGTCTCTGGCAGGCGCTGGTGGCTGAGGGGGAACGATATCACGCGAACATGAAAGGGCCGAATGCCATCATTTTGAGCCCGCTTGGCTGGCGTTGCCCCTTTCACTGTAGGAGCGGGCGTGCCCGCGAAACAGGCTGCGAGGTGAATGGCACGGGCTTCGCCCGTGTTCGCGGGACAAGCCCGCTCCCACAGGGGTCCGGGCAGGGCTGAATTTTTTTGCCCACAAAGACAAAACCCCTACCTGCATGCGCAGATAGGGGTTTTGCGAAATGAATCTTGACGATGACCTACTCTCACATGGGGAAACCCCACACTACCATCGGCGATGCATCGTTTC